>DATEKK010000123.1:0-16942 GCA_035277485.1 Gemmatimonadaceae bacterium | reverse complement strand
CACCACAGCCACGTAGTGCAGTCGGGGCACGAGGTGGGACGCGCGGATCTCGAGGCTCAGTCGATTCCCGCCGGGCGAAAGCCACACCGTACCTGTGGCGCCGCCTCGCGCGGGTGGGATGATCTTGTAGTGCGCATCCTTGGCGACGAGCGGCATGAGCTGCTTGCCGTCGGCGCGCCGCACGAGCGGCGACCGGTTTCGGTGTGCGGGGAGTTGCCGTCCGATCATCATCACGAACATGGCAGCGATGGTGATTGCGATGGCCGGAACGACGAAGGATCGCGCAAAGGCGCTGGGCATCGCGGCGGCCATGCTCGTGCTAGCTCTTCGTTAGGCGGCGAAGACACAGAAGTCGCCAACACGATGCGTGCTAGCGACTTCCGTCATAGCAAGGGCGGGACGCGAACCCGCGACCCCGGCATTATGAGTCACGATCTTAGCCGCGATCAAGAGGGCTAGGGCCATCAATAGCGGCACGAAGCGGCAAAAGGCGGCACGAAATAGCGCAGGTTTGGGTCGCGCCTGGGTCGCGGGTACGAGGCGCTTCCAAGTGCGACTCTGCATTCGATGTGGGCGCTCGCGGCCCTCTGTGATCGAGCGCTTATCCGTCTCGCCCTCGAGCTGCTCGGTCGGGAACACGGGCGCTTCGCGGAGACGCGTCGGCGCACGGGCGCCGGCGGCAGCCCGATCGACGTGCGCGAGGTGTCGCTCACCGAAACCGACGCGACGCGCGCATCTCCGCGATCGTGCTCTCTGTGTCGTCACGCGCCAACGGTCACGCCGCGAGCGAACGCAGTGAATCGGAAGGGCACACCGGATCCATGATACACCGACACATATCTGACCGGTTGTATTGAACCATGGCGGAAGAGCCGAAGGAATCGGTGCGCACGTTGACAGCCGAGGAGGCCGCAGAATTCGACGCCTTCAAGGCGTCAGGCACGGCTAAAGACGTCAAGGCGCAGATCGATAAAGTCGCGCCACTCGAGGCGTTCAAGGCGGAAACGCAAGCCAGCGTGACCATCGATCAGGCGGCGAAGGTGCTGGGTTGGCACTCGGCCGTGCTTGCCAACTTAGCGAAGCACATGGGCCTCTCGATCGGCATGCATGGCGGCGAGCTACATGTGAAAACCGCCGCGGATCAAGTCGCGTTCGCGGTGCCGCTGACCCAGGAGTATGCCGAGAAGCACTTCGCTGAGCTCCTGCCGGCGCTCATGCCGGCCGCGATGGCTTCCGATACACGTGCGAACGGCATCCCGTTTCCTGCACAATCCCCGTCGACATCAGCGACCGGCGGACGTCGGGAAGCGACCCAGGCGCGAGCCACGGACGTGCAACGTCGCGCAAAGATCAACACTGGCATTCACTTCTGATCGGAAGTACCGGGCCGCGTGGTCGTGAAAAGGAGCGCACTGACCGTGCGTCGTCCTCGTGAGCGGCGGCCACCCACCGGCTGCGGTGACTCCTCGGCGCCGTTCGCCGTGCCTAACGGCCCCTATCTGAACCAGTATCCAGCGACAAGCCCGATCATGGTGAACGCAGTCTTCTCTAAGCTCTCTGGATAGTGCCCGCTCAACAACACGATGAAGGCTAAGAGTAGCATGCAGAATGAAACGCCGATCTGCGCGTACAGCGTAATCAGCTTTCGCCGATCAACCTCGGTCATCGCCTGGCCTGCCACGCCTTGAACTCCTAGGGGCGTTGGCCGCGCAGAATGCGCAGTGCCTCTCGCAGATGCATACCGAAAGGCGCCCAATCATCCGAAGACGCACCGGTGGAACTCACGCCGGCGTCGCCAGCGCGGATCACTGGGTCCACGAGTTGCGGCACGTTCAAGTCTACGACCGCCGCTTTCAATCCGAGATTGCTCAGCGATGATGTGGTGTCCGCAAATTGCGAATTAATGTCAGGCATCTCCCTAATCCTCCTTGTCGTCGCCTCAGACGTGGAACCGAGGTTCCTCAACCCACTCAAAGCCCTTCCGGTGCAAAATCACGGCTATCTGATGAGGCCCACCACAAGCCGGGACACCAATTTCGAAGGTGGAAAACGAAATGGTTGTGCTCAAGATGTATTTCGCAAAATCGATCGTATCCTGTATCGGCATTGAGTCGAAGACGACGGGCGACTGAAACTTGCCTAACGCTGCGGTCGCTGTAGCCGCGTCCACGCCCAGGCCGACAACCGTCTCGAGCAGTCTCGGATCGACGCCAAAATGCAAGCGCGAGAACGGCAATTCGATGCCACGCCAATTCGCACCAAACTCGTCCGGCTTTCTTAGCTGCGCGGACCTGGAAGGCGTGCCCGGGAGTGTCGGAAAGCGGATGTCCCAAACCTCGGCGAGCGGATTGTTTGCCGAGTGACCGCCAACCAGAAAACCCAACACAGGTCGCTGCTCGAGCGGTACCGCTGAAAAAGAGCGGTCATACAGGGCACCGGCGAAGTTGGCCAGGCCCTCTGCAACGTCCTGCATTGACGGCTGAACCGGCGCCTGCAGCGTGTCTGCGAAGTCAAGCACAATGCCGCCCACTGACCGATGGTCAATGTTACCGATTCCGAACGTTGCCACAGCAATGTTGTGGCTGCCTAACCTGAACAGCTTTGTAGCGTTACTGTACGCCTTGACGCTCTGCGGCGGCTGGCCGGACGCCTGAAGGACAACCTGCGTCACGCTGTCCGTTCCGAGGACCAACGCATCCCGAGATTTTACTGCGGCGACTATCGTCATGAGCTTGTAGACAGCTCTTCGAGCGGGGACGAGAACGATGTACACCGCGTCACGGCGCCGGCAAGACCCACCTTGCGCCGTCGTGTACCCAAACGCGACAGTCGGCGAACTATCGGTCGGCCAGCGCGCGAATGTACGGCGGTCCCTCGCGGCAGTAGCCGGGAGAAGGCGCCGCGCAAGGGGTCGCGCCGACGATCATCACTCCACCGTTAGCCCGTTAGCCGTTTAGCCGCATCTGGCGATACGACGCGCGGCGTCGTAGCATTAACCCCGCTCCGAAAGCTCGATCGTCCAGTTTGCCCTCTCCCTCGAGGACCTTAAGCGTGCGCGCGCGGCCGCCGCCGCCGACAATCGCACGATCAGCGCTTGGGGCGCGCCACCTTGTGCCCAAGGCGTTGGCCGAGGAAGTTTCACTCCGCTCACGTCGCGATCTCCGCGGCAGCGCTCGCCTGACAGCAGCTCGAGGAGCCGCCTTGCCTGACAAATCGCCTAACGCGCCAACACAAGGGAGTGTGCACTGTGGCGACTGACGGTTTACCGGACTTGTCGCCGAAGGTGGTTTTCGCGCACCTCTGCGACTACGCCGGGTTCGCCGACAGGGGTAAGCCAATCATCGTTGGCGCGTTTGACATGCTGTATCGCGTGGACCCGACGACGCCCATCACGCTGGCGCAGTGCCACTTCATCGCAAAGGTCGAGGCCAGCATTGCAACGGGCACTGACCACGAAATCGACATAAGCGTGCGAACCGAGGACGAGACCGAAGTGCACCGAATTGGATTCGGTCGCGTCCAGTTCAAGCCAGCCGGTCCTGGGCGTCCGTTCAGCGCCCTGGTGATCGTTGGCCTTACGGGTATGCCATTTCCATCCGTGGGTGACTACACCTTCCAGGTCATCGTCGATGGGCAGAAGGCAGGCGAGGCGCCGTTTTACGTCGTTGAAGCGCCTGCGTCGTAAGCGGCCCGATGTCCAAGTGGCGAAAGTTGTTAGACCAAATGGCCGCAGATGGGAAACCCAGCCAGTATACTTACGACGACGCGGCCACGGTATTGGCTCACCTCGGCTTCACCCTTGCATCCGGTTCCGGTACGAGCCACCGTAAGTGGCGACTCAAGGCGCCGGGGAAGCCAGCAGTGATCATCGGGCTCCTGGATCGGGGGCACGGCCACATGAACCAGGTGTACGTTAAGGATATGATTCGCATTCTGCGTGAGAACGACTTGTTGCCGAAAGGGGACGAATAGCTATGCCATGGACCCGCGAACAGCAACTTGCGGCGCTGCTCCGACTCCCTTGGACGGTTAAGGTTGACCACGATGTCGACGAGCAGTCCCTGACTGCGCGCGTTGCAGAGATCCCATCCGCCATAGCTGTGGGTGCATCAGCTCCGGAGCTTACTCGGAACCTGTGGGATTCGTTGCGCGCGTCCCTGGAAGTGTATCTGGATTATGACGACGAGATCCCGCTTCCTCCCGGCGTGAAGCGTCTCCCATGGCAAGCCGATCCTGACTCGCGCAACATTCAGAAGGTGCAAGTGACGTACAGCAAGGGTGAGGCATGGCAGGAGCCCAAGGCGGATACTGCGCTCGTTGAAGGTCGCGAGGAGAATGCCGGCAACCTGCCAGTGACAGCATAACCGCGCCGCACGAATTCACCTTGGCGGAACGAGAGCGGCTCCGACGGGAATCTTCGGCGGGGCCGCTCACCATCGCCTCCTGTCGCTGCTCGGCGCCGGGGCGGGCGCGAGGATTGCGCGCCTGACGAGCGTCATCACGCCTCGACTGACGTCCCATTGACGGGCATCGGCGTGACCCAGGACGGCTCCACGACGAGGTAGCGATCGGCGGCACGCCGTAACTCGGGCGACATAGAGTCATTCCAGCCGGCTACGACAACTGACACGCCGCGGCGCTTTACCTCGTCAAGTACCGGTACGAATCCGCGTCTCCGGCAACGAGGATCCCGAGGTCGTAGATTCTCGAGAACGCGCCCACAAGCATATCGACCGCGATGTGGGTGTCGACACCTTTCTGTCGTACCTCCCGCCCCAGGCCGCGCCGCGACCCGAACCCGAGTTGTACGTTAGGCAGATCCTCCTCTACCTCCCAGAACATCTCCGTTCGGTCATTCGGCGGCTGCTCGTCCTCGGGGAGTGCATCGTAGTAGGTCACGCGAGCGGGCGCGCTAGGCGTGCCCGGCGCCCACACGCGTACCACAGGCGCGTCAACCAGACGCGTCGCGAGATGGCTTGGATTGAGTAGCGGCAGGACCTGAGTGCGCATGCGCGCTCGCACGTATCCGCCATCGATGAAGAGATAGACTCTCATTCCTCGGCATCCATCAGCCGATCGCGGATAGGTGAGACGGACGGCCTAACGCGCAGCCACCGTTTCCGCTTTCGCCTTCACAGCTCCCTCGAGATCAGACTCCCAACGGCCGGTAGTACTGCAATCGATGGTCGTCGCAGGTTTCGAAAACTCAGCCGACACCCAGAGCACGGTCACGCGAACGGTTGACGAGGCGCTATCGCCGCGAACCACGATGTTGTACGTCGCGTCAAGCGGGATGCGCTTCAGCATGTTCTGGGTACCACAGTCTGCGTCGACAGTATCGGAGCGAGGCACCGCGAGCCTATCCGTCGCGACAAACCCTGAGCTTCGCTCGATGGTTAGATCGGCACATTCTGGTCCGCGAATGCATCGATCACCGCATCCCACGTCCGGCCGAAGCTCGCGCGCACGGCAGTCGGAGGACGCGTGACGGGAGCGGCTGGCGGCGTGGTCGGAATGCAGCTAATAGTCGTGGCGCACGTCAGAGCTGCGAGGCGTCGGATTTCAATTCGGACCGTTCCCGTTTGGGGGAAGTGGTGCTGCTCTCTAGGACTTACGCGCAGCGCTCGCCGTCGCAAGCTGCGCCTGGCCGCCAATTCCTGCGACCGTTAGCCCGTCAGACGCCGCTAGAACTCCATGTCGCAGCGGCGCGGGCTTCCGTGTTACGCCGGGCCCGTTATTCGCCTTCCGCCTCTTATCGCTGCTGATCCATTCGCCTGGCGCGACCTTCAGCGCGCGCCAGCCGGTCGAGTGTCTCGAGCTTGATCTGGGTCGTACGATTGTCGGCGATGCTATTGATCGTCATTAGGCTCACGCCGGATCGCCGCGCAAGCTCAGACTGCGACATGCCACGCTGGTCGGGCGTCCGGTCAAGCAGATTCAGTCAGGCAAAATCGCGCCATTCGTGCCGCCTCAATCAAGAAGGACCAGGAGGCGGCCGAAATGGGTCCCGCTGTGGGTCGCGTGCCGAGAAACGACACGAGCCAATCATGCGTAAGTGATTGGCCCGTTGATAGCAGGGGCGGGACTCGAACCCGCGACCCCGGCATTATGAGTGCCGTGCTCTAACCAGCTGAGCTACCCTGCCCTACTCGATTACCGTCAGTCTCGAAACCTAGCCAGCGCAAAATCCGCACGCAACGCGTAGCCGAATCGCACCGGCGCGCGACACACCGCCTCGCCTGTGCGCACGGGACCCCGCTCCGGCGAATACCTTTCCCGCGCACTCTGCAAACGGACACGCACCCATGCGCATCCTCGTGGTCGGCGCCGGCGCAGTCGGCGGATATTTCGGCGGCAGACTTCTCGACGCGGGCCGCGACGTCACGTTCCTCGTGCGCCCCAAACGCGCCACCGAGTTGGCGCGCACGGGTCTCGTGATCCAGAGCCCGTTGGGCAACACCCAACGCGATGCGCCGACGGTCACCGCCGACACCCTCGGCGCGACCTACGATCTCGTCCTCCTCAGTTGCAAGTCCTACGACTTGGATGATGCCATCGCATCGTTCGCACGCGCGGTCGGTCCCGACACGATGATCCTCCCGTGTCTCAACGGCATGCACCACCTCGACACCCTCGATGCACGCTTCGGCGCGCCGCATGTCCTCGGCGGCCTGTGCTTCATCTCGGCCACGCGTGGCCCGCACGGCGAGATCGTCCACCTGAACGAGAATCACACTCTCGTATATGGTGAACGCGACGGCGCGCATTCACCGCGCATCGAGCGCATCGCGCAAACGTTCGCGGGTGCGAACTTCGATGCGCGGGCAAGCGGCGCCATCGTGCAGGAGATGTGGGAGAAGTGGGTATTCATCGCCACCGTCGCGAGCCTCACGTGCCTCATGCGCGCGACCGTCGGAGATATCGTCGCCGCCGGCGGCGTGGACGTCGCGGCGGCGCTGCTCAACGAGTGCGCGTCGATTGCCCAGCACGCGGGCGTACCGATGCGGCCGGCGGCCATGGAGCGGGGTCGCGTCACCTTCACCGCAGCCGGCTCGACGCTCGCGGCGTCTATGCTGCGCGACATGGAGTCCGGAGGACGGACGGAAGCCGATCACGTGATCGGCGCGCTGCTTCGCCTCGCGCCCGATCCGCGCGAGTGCCCCCTGCTTCGCCTCGCGTTCGTGCATCTCCGGAGTTACGAGGCGCGTCGCGCGCGCGAACACCCGGCGGCCTGAGGGGGCGCTGGAATCTCGGCCCCGGCCTCGTCAGTTTGCGAGAATATCGTGCGCGCACGAGCCGCCTTTGCTCTGCGCGCGCCTGTCGTCGATACGCGGAGATTGAGCCATGCCCAACACCACCGCCATGCCCCCAACCTTGGGCGTTCCCACTCGCATCGTCATCCTGGGCGGCGGCTTCGCGGGCGTCATCACCACCCGGCGCCTCGAGAAGCTCATCGGCAAACGACGCGACGTCGAAATCGTCCTCGTGAGCCGCGACAACTTCTTCCTCATCACGCCGCTCCTCTTCGAAGCCTGCTCGGGCACGCTCGAGCTGCGCCATTGCTCGCAGCCCATCCGCCCGTTCCTCACGCGCTCGCGCTTCATCGAGGCCACCGTCCAACGCATCGACCTCGACCGGCGCACCGTGTCGCTCACCGTGCCGGAAGGCACGGTGCAGGATCTCGCGTTCGACCACCTGGTGCTTGCGTTAGGCGCGAAGACCAACGAGCGGCTCATCCCGGGATCGTCACAGGCGTTCACGTTCAAGACGGTCGCCGACGCCATCGTGCTGCGCAACCACCTCATCGAGCGCTTCGAGCGCGCCGACGTCGAAACCGACCCGGAGCGCAAACGCGCGCTCCTCACCGTCATCGTGATCGGCGCGGGACTCGTGGGCACCGAGCTCACCGGCGAGCTCACGGCGTTCGTCGACGAGATCGTGCGCTGGTACCGCAACATCCGCCGCGACGACGTCCGCTTCCATCTCATCGAGGCCGGGCCCCGCATCTTGGGCGAAGTGGACCCGCCGCTCGCGGCGCACGCGGCGAAAGTCCTGACGAAGCGCGGTGTCGACATCCGCACGCAGACGCCGGTCAAGAGCATCGACCAGGGCCGTGTCACGATGGCCGACGACGTCATCGACGCGTCCACCATTGTGCTCTCGGCGGGCATCGAGCCGAATCCGCTCGTCGCGGCGCTGCCCATCGAGAAGGACCGGCACGGCCGCATCATCGTCGATGCCACGATGCGCAGTGCATCGCGCCCCTCGATCTGGGGCTTGGGCGACTGCGCCGCGATTCCCGATCCGAGCGGCAAGCCGTATCCATCGCTCGCCCAACACGCGGTGCGCGAAGCCAAAGCGCTCGCGCAGAACATCGCGCGCGTGCTCCATGGCGAGCAGCCGCGGCCGTTCGTGTACTCGCAGTTGGGCGTCATGGCCGCGCTCGGTCACTTTCAGGCGATCGGCCGCGTCACGGGCATTCCGCTCACGGGATTTCCCGCTTGGTGGACCTGGCGCACGTACTACCTTTTCCAGATGCCGCGCTGGTCGCGCCGCGTTCGCATCATGATCGACTGGACGGTGGCACTCTTTTTCCGCCCGGACATCGTGAAGGTGGATCTGGCGGTCGAGTCGCGGCAATTGGAGCGGGCGTGCGCGGCCGGCGCCGACGCGCCCGTTCGGGTGGTCTCCGGCGAGGCGACGCGGCCGCGCCTAACGGAGCGCCCCGAGCCCGCGCCCATGGCGGCGTCGCCGGGGAGCCGGTCCGAACCCTGAGCTCGGAGCCGCGCGTATTCACGGGAGGACGGGATGAAGGTGTTGCTCATTGGCAGCCACGGCACCATTGGCAAGGCGGTATCGGCCGCGCTCTCGCCGACGCACGTGGTGATCGGCGTCAACCATCGCACGAGCGATCTGACGGTGGACCTGGCCGACTCGAAATCCATCCGGGCGCTGTTCGAGCACGTCGGGATGGTGGACGCGGTGGTATGCGCCGCCGGCGCGGCACGCTTTCGTCCGTTAGGCGAACTGACGGAAGATGACTTCGTGTTCGGCAACCAGAACAAGTTGATGGGCCAGGTGAACGTCGCGCGCCTCGCTCAGGAGTGGCTCACCGAGCGCGGGTCGATCACGCTCACGAGCGGCGTGTTGGCGCGCGAACCCATGCCGGGCAGCGCGTCCGTGAGTCTCATCAACGCCGGCATCGAAGGATTCGTGCGCGCCGCGGCGCTCGAGCTCCGATCGGGACTGCGCATCAACGCCGTGAGCCCGCCGTGGATCACGGAGACCGTGCAGGCAATGGGCATGTCGATCACCGACACGCTACCCGCCTCGACTGTGGCCAAGGCGTACCGCGATAGCGTGCAAGGCACCATGACCGGGCAGATTCTCGACGCGCGGCGATATGCCTAACTGAAACGAGGGAAGCGCGACGCTGGGTGAAGCACGGCGCTGAGGGAAGCGGGAAGCGGCGGCCACGGGGCGCTCACCGACACGATCGGGATCGGCACGCCTGCACCGATGCGCACCCTATCCGTCTCGAGGCCGGGTCGCTATGTTCACTACGTGACATAAGCGCTCGAGCGCTTGTGCCGCTGCTTCCACCGCCGAAGTCTCGTTTGTGCGCCGGCGCCGACGGCCGCCGTTCCACGACGCACTTTCACTCTCGTCGCGAAAGCGAGGAGTTGAGTGTGCGTCGTTTGCGCATCACCGTGCTCGATCTCACCACCGAGCGCCCCACCCGAGCGCTCTACGCGCGCCTTATGAACGCCAACCTCGCGAGCATCATGCCGCAGGTTGTCGCCGTCTGGTGCGAGCAAGCCGGGCACCACGTTCGCTTCGTGTGCTACACGGGCTTCGAAGACCTGGCCGCCGAGGTGCTCGCCGAAACCGATGTGCTGTTCATCGGCGCGTTCACGCAGGCGGCTCACACGGCGTACGCCATCAGCAACGTGCATCGCCGCCGCGGCACGGTAACTGTCCTCGGCGGCCCGCACGCCCGATGCTATCCGCACGATGCGGCGCGGCACTTCGACTATGTGCTGGGATTCACCGACCGCACGGTGATCGACGATCTGCTGCGCGAGTGCAGGCCGCAGCGCGCGGTCGGAGTACAGCTCGGGGCCGCACGGCAACCGGATGTGCTGCCGAGCGTAGAAGACCGCTGGAAATTCATCGAGCCTACGCTGCGCAAGACGCCGATCCTCAAGATCGTGCCCATGCTCGGCAGCCTGGGCTGCCCGTATACGTGCCCCTTCTGCATCGACTCGACCGTCGATTACCAACCGCTCGCGTTCGATCAGATCCGGAACGACCTGCGGTTTCTGTTAGGCAAGATCGCGCGGCCGCGTGTGGGGTGGCACGATCCGAACTTCGGCGTACGATTCGACGACTACATGGGCGTCATCGAGGACGCCGCGCCCCCTGACAGCATCGATTTCTTCGCCGAGAGCAGCTTGTCGCTCTTGTCCGAGCCCCACCTCGCGCGCTTGAAGAAGAACGGCTTCAAGGCCATTCTGCCCGGCATCGAATCGTGGTTCGCCCTCGGCAACAAGACGAAAACGGGCCGCGACGTAGGCATGGACAAAGTCAGACGCGTGGCGGACCACGTCAACATGGTGCTGCGCTACGTCCCCTACGTGCAGACGAACTTCGTGCTCGGCCTCGATACCGACGAAGGGCCCGAACCGTTCGAGCTCACGAAGCGCTTTCTCGATCTGGCCCCGGCGGCGTTCCCGGCGTTCTCGCTCCTGTCGGCCTTCGGCAGTGCCGCGCCGCTCAACCTGGAGCTGCAGCGCACGGGGCGCGTGTTGCCCTTCCCGTTCCACTTTCTGGACGCCAGCCAGTCCATGAACGTCGTGCCGAAGAACTATGCATGGTCGGTGTTCTACGACCATCTGCTCGACCTGGAGCGGTACGCGTACTCGTGGCCGCAGATTGCGAAACGATTCCATGCCAACGAGGGCATGATCCCGAAGTTGATGAACGTCATCCGCGGGACGTCGTCGGAACGGTACGGCCGAGTGAAACACCACGCTCACGTGCGTTCGCTGCTCGATTCCGATTCGAGCGTGCGTCGCTTCTTCGACCGCGACACGACGAGCGTCCCGCGTCCGTACATGGACCGCATCCGGGCCGACCTCGGTCCGCTGTGGCATGCGCTGCCGCCGGGGGGCCTCGAGCACGATCCGAACGAGTATCTGCACCACTATAGAGAGCCCGATGCCGACGTCATTCCGGTCTCGGGCCCGATCAAGCCGGCGCGCGCCAGAGTGGCGTCCGCCTAACGAGCACGCCGGCGCGCGCGCCACGAGCGCGCGCCGTTCATCTCACGACATCCAGATTCGGCGCTTCGGCCTCGTCTTCTGCCGTCAGGTGATTCACCGCTGGTGGACCGAGGACGAGCATGCGCGCGAACGGCGCACGGAGAGAGCCCGAGCAGAATCAATTGCTCCGGGCGTTGCCGCAGGCGGAGTATCGACGGTTGCTGCCCGGATTGCGGGACGTGACCCTGGGCCACGGCGAGGTGTTATTCGAGACCGGCGCCCCCATTCGCTACGTGTACTTTCCACAGAACGCGGTGGTGTCGCTGCTCGCGCCCGTCTCCGGAGATGGCGGCGTCGAGGTCGCGATTATCGGCAACGAGGGGATGGTCGGCCTGAGCGTTTTTCTCGGCGCGCCGACAGCGCAAGGCCGGGCGGTGTCGCAGGTGCCCGACGGCGCGCGGCGCCTCAGCGTCGCGGCGTTCCTGCGGGCGGTCTCCCGCGGCGCTGGACTCCGACGGATCATGCTGCGCTACGCGGACACGTTGTTAGGCCAGGTCGCCCAGTGCGCGGCGTGCAATCTACGCCATTCGGTGGCGCAGCGCTGTGCACGCTGGTTTCTCATGGCGCACGACCGCGTAGGCACCGACCGCTTTGCGCTCACGCAGGAGTTCCTCGGCCAGATGCTCGACGTGGGTCGGCCCACTGTCTCGTTGGCCGCCCGACACTTGCAAACGGCGGGCGCCATCACCTACAGCCGTGGTCATGTGACCGTCACCAGCCGGGCGCGACTCGAGAAGGAAGCGTGCCCGTGCTACGGCGTGATCGTCCGCGACTACGCGCGCGTATTCGCGGCGGGCCGCTCCACGCGACGGCCGCGACGGGCCAGCGAGCGTTAGGCGGCTCACACCGCGGGCGATGGTGTCCGGCAATCCCCCACAGACCGCGGCCAGCATGTCGGAGCGTCCCTGATCGGGGACGGGTCAATGCCCGACTGCGCGGTGTCTCAGACGATCCCAGGTTTGGTCCCGCAGTGCGCCCTCACTCAAGCGAGCGAACCCGGACTATGCCGCACACCCCGACCCTGCCAAACCCCGAGCGGCTGTCAGGCCGCACCGGTACCCGTCGCACATTCATCCGAAACACGGCCTTCACCGCGCTCGCCGCGAGCGCACTTGCCGCGTGCCGACGCGCGAGCGCCCTCCAGGCCTCAGCCAATGCACCGGCCACATCGGCACCTCCCGCCGCGGTGCCGCCGACAGCGCCGCCGCTCTCCGCGGCCGACGCCATGGACGCGATGCACGAGAAAAGCATCAAGGCGTTCCCGGCCAAGACGCGCGGCCTGGGCAACCAAATACTCACACCCCGCAGCGAGAACGGCGTCAAAGTATTCGAGCTGACCGCATCAAAGATCCAATGGGAAGTGGAACCCGGACGCACGGCGGAGGCGTGGGCCTACAACGAGCAAATCCCGGGGCCGCAAATTCGCGTCACGGCCGGTGATCGGGTGCGCGTCGTCCTCACGAACCGGTTGGAGGAATCCACGTCCATCCACTTCCACGGCCTCGAGGTGCCTAACGATCAGGACGGCGTCCCGTTCATCACCCAGGCGCCGGTCAAGCCCGGCCACACGCACACGTACGAGTTCACAGTGCCTAACGCCGGCTCCCACATGTATCACTCGCACCACGACTCCGCCAAGCAGGTCGGTCTCGGGCTGCTCGGCGCTTTCATCGTCGCGCCACGATCACCGCGGCCCATCGAGCGCGTGGATCACGACTACGTGTTCATCCTCAACGACGGCGCGCATGGATACACCTTCAACGGCAAGAGCTTCCCCGCCACCGAGCCGCTCACGGCGAGGCGCGGCGAAACGATCCGCATTCGCTTCATGAACGAGGGCATGATGATCCATCCCATGCACCTGCACGGGATGCACATGACGGTCATCGACAAGGACGGCTGGCCGCAGCCGCAACCATGGCGCTGCGATACGTTGAATGTGGCACCCGGCGAGCGATGGGATGTGATCGTGAAGTGCACCAATCCCGGCACTTGGGCGTTCCACTGCCACATCCTGCCGCACGCGGAGTCCAGTCAGGGCATGTTCGGCATGGTGACCGCGTTGATCGTTGCCTAAAGGCGGACAAAGCAGGGACAAAGCCGGAGAGGACCGGACGAAAAAACAACAACGGCAAACCAAATACATTCGTTGCGTGCTGCGTCCGGTCGTGTCCGGCTTTGTCGTGCTTTGTCCGCCCAACAAAAAAGGCGCCCAATTGGGCGCCTCTCTCGTTCGAGTAGCGGGGGCGGGATTTGAACCCGCGACCTTCGGGTTATGAGCCCGACGAGCTACCAGGCTGCTCCACCCCGCGTCAGTGCTCGCAATATCGTGCGACCCGGCAGGGGCGTCAAGGCTTGACTCCGCTGTATCCAGGCTTGCCCGTCGTATCCGCGGGCTCCGCGAACCGGTACAAAATCTCCTTGTCGCCGCGCACCATCCCGAATTGCTCCCGCGCAATCCGTTCCTGCGTGGCCGGGTCGGTCTCAACCGCCTTCTTCACCCGCTCCAGCGAATCGATCTGATGACGGAGCGTGTCGATTTGCGCGAGCAATCGCTGCTTGCGCGCCCGCTGCTGCAACAGGTCCCACGTGCCGAACTCGCCACCCTGCAGCGCGAACAGCACGCCGCCGGCGATGGCCACAATCGTGACGATCCGCCCGATCGCGAATCGCCCCCAAGTCTTCACAATCCGTAAATCGCCCCGCCTGGGTACTCGGCCGATTCTCCGAGCATTTCCTCGATGCGGAGCAGTTGATTGTACTTGGCCACGCGCTCGCCGCGGGACGCGGATCCCGTCTTGATCTGGCCCGCGCTCGTGGCGACCGCGAGATCGGAGATGAACACGTCTTCGGTTTCGCCCGAGCGATGCGAGATCACCGACAGATAGCCGGCCGAGCGCGCCATCTCGATGGCCTCGAGCGTCTCGGTGAGCGTGCCGATCTGGTTCACCTTGATGAGGATCGCGTTGCCGACGTGGCTCTCGATGCCGCGGGCGAGACGCGACGTGTTGGTGACGAAGATGTCGTCGCCCACCAGCTGCACGCGGTCGCCTAACGCAGCGGTGAGCGCCGCCCACCCATCCCAATCGTCCTCGGCCAGCCCATCCTCGATGGAGACGATCGGATACTGGTCGAGCCAGCGCGCGTACAGATCGATCATCGCATGCGCATCGAGCGTGCCCGCGCCGCTCTTCTTGAACACGTAGTGGCCGTTCTTGTCGAACAGCTCGCTCGCCGCGGGGTCGAGCGCGAGGGCAACCTGCTTGCCCGGCGCGTACTTGGCGCCCTCGATGGCTTCGATGAGCGCGGCCAGGGCGTCTTCATCGTTCTTGAGGTTGGGCGCGAAGCCGCCCTCATCGCCCACGCCGGTCGAGAGGCCGCGCTTCACGAGCACTTTCTTGAGCGAATGGAACACTTCGGCGCCCATGCGCAGCGCGTCGGCAAACGTCTCCGCGCCTAACGGAACGATCATGAACTCCTGGAAGTCCACCGTGTTCGTGGCGTGCGCGCCGCCGTTGAGCACGTTCATCATCGGCACGGGGAGCGTGCGCGCCATGGGGCCGCCCAGGTAGCGGAATAACGGCAGTCCCACATCCGCCGCGGCCGCGCGCGCCACCGCCATCGACACCGCGAGAATCGAATTGGCGCCCAACCGTTCCTTGTTCGGCGTGTCGTCGAGCGCCAAGAGCGTATGGTCGATTTCGACCTGCCCGATGGCATCCATGCCGCGCAGCGCCGGCAAGATGGTTTCCTCGATGTGTTGCACCGCGCGCAGCACGCCCTTGCCGCCATAGCGCTTGGGGTCGCCGTCGCGCAGCTCGACGGCTTCGTGCTCGCCCGTCGATGCGCCGCTCGGCACCGCGGCCCGGCCGATGGCGCCGCTGTCGAGCACCACGTCGGCCTCGACGGTCGGGTTCCCGCGGCTGTCGAGAATCTCCCGCGCCCGTATCTCGATGATCTCTGACATGTCGTCCGTTGATGAGTGTGACGCCGCGCGGTTCCGTTAGGCGGCGGACTCCATCGGCGCGCCGGTCGCCGGCACACCCTTTTCGACCAGCACGTGCGCGATGCGCTCCCACACCGTGCGCAGGAGTGCGTCGCGGTCATCATAGGTGAGACCCGTCGTCGCGATCGGCTCGAGGAACGTCAGCTCGCACGATCCACTGTGAATGGCGAGCTGTCCCTTGCCCTGCACTTCCTTGGTGCCCCAGCTCACCACCGGCACCACCGGCACCTGCGCGGCGATCGCCAGCACGAACGGCCCTTTCTTGAATGGACGCAGCGTGTACGACCGGCCGCGCGTGCCTTCCGGAAACACCGCCACCGATGTGCCGCGCTTGATCTGCTCCGCGGCTTCGGCGTACGTCTGGAACGCCGCTTTCCGATTCTTGCGGTCAATGAAAATCGCCGCGACTTCCTTGGCCGCGCGACCGAACACGGGAATCGATGCGAGCTCCTTCTTTGCGACAAAACGGTAATGCGGCAACACGCACGCGAGCCCGAAGATCTCGAACCAGCTCACGTGGTTGGACACGTACATGCGCGCTTCGTTGGGCGCGCCGATGTGCTCCGGATTTCGCACGGTAACGCGCACAGCGGATACGCGCAGCACCACCTTCGACCACACGCGGGGCGCGCGGCCGAGAAAGCTGTCCGGAGCGATGTGCACGCCGAAGAGCGACAGCACGACGATGGGGACGCCGAGCACGATGGTCATGAGAACCATCGTGGGATAGACAATCAGGGCACGCATGCTCACGAAAAGTGATCGAACCCGCCGCCCGGCGCAACGCGCGCGCCGCGCAGCGTCGCGACGACTTCCGCATGGCCGGCTTCGACGCGTCCGATCGCGGTGAGCGGACTATCGAAATGCCTCGCGAACTCGCCGACATCGAGCGGGTGCGGCGACGCAACCAGTAGCTCGTATTCTTCACCGCTCCGCGCGGCCGCATCGGGCGAGAGTCCGCCCAACGTGGGCACGTTGTCGAGCACGATGGAGAGTCGCGCACGCGAGGCCGCGGCAATATGTGCCGCGTCGCTCAGCAGACCATCCGACACATCGATCGCGGCGTGTGCGCCGTGCTCGGCCAGCCAGCGTGCTTCGCGCAGCCGCGGCACCGGGTGCGCGAATCGGTCGCGCGCGATGTGCGATGGAGCATCGCCGCGCTGCCATGCGGCGAGCGCGTCGAGCGGTCCGCCCAACCGGCCTGTGACATAGAGCACGTCACCCGGCCGCGCGCCACTGCGCCGAACGGGATGAGCGGCAGAGCCAAGCACGGTGATCGCAATACAGAGCTCGCGCGCGGACGTGAGATCGCCGCCTGCGATGCGCGCGCCGGTTGCGCGCGCGGCGTCGCCCAGCCCGTCGGCGAGATCGGGGATGTCGGCGAGCCACGAGCTTGGAATGGACAACGACACGAGCATCGCGAGCGGGGCCGCCGCCATTGCCGCGAGATCGCTCAGTGCCGCGGCGGCGACTCGCCATCCAATCTCGCGCGGCGCGAGCCAGTCGCGGCGAAAGTGGACGCCATCCACCGCGCTGTCGGCGCTCGCCACGAGTTGGTGTCCGGCCGGGATGTCGAGCAGCGCCGCGTCGTCACCGATGCCGTGCGCCGCGT
>DATEKK010000122.1:0-18177 GCA_035277485.1 Gemmatimonadaceae bacterium | reverse complement strand
CGTTGGATGACCATGGCCTAACGGCGTCGGCATCGGTCGCGGTCTTGCCCTTCATCAATCTGAGCGCGGATACCGAGAAGGAGTATTTCGCCGACGGAATCACCGAGGACGTGATCGCGCAACTCTCGAAGATTCGCGCGCTCAAAGTGATCTCGCGCGCGTCGGTGATGCCGTTCAAGCTGCGCATGCAGACGCTCAAGGACATTGGTGCGACGCTCGGCGCGGCCACCGTGCTCGATGGAAGCATTCGCCACGCCGGCGACCGTGTGCGCATCGTGGCGAAGCTCATCGATCCGGAAACTGGACGACACCTGTGGGCGGACACATACGACCGACAGCTGACTGACATCTTCTCGATCCAGACCGACGTTGCACTGCAGATCGCGCAAGCACTCAAAGCGGAGTTGTCGCGCGAAGAGCAGTTGCGGGTGCGTAAGGCGCCGACGAAGGACGTCCTCGCCTACCAGCTGTTCCTGCAGGGTCGCGAGTGGTTCATCAAGTACACGCCGGACTCGCTCACACGCGCGATCGAGTATTTCGATCGGGCGATCGCGCGCGATCCCAAGTTCGCGCTCGCGTTTGCGCACCTGTCCATGGCCTACATCGAGCTCGCCGAGAACGGTGTCATCGGGCCCGACGTGTCGTACAAGCGCGCGGCGGAAGCCGCGGCCACGGCGCTGGAGCTCGATCCCGAGCTCGGTGCCGCGCACTGCACGATGGGCTACCTGAAAACGGTGTTGGAATTCGATTGGGCGGCCGCCGAGCAGGAATTCAAGCGCGCCTTGGAGCTGCGGCCGAGCAACGCCGACGCGTTCGACTTGTACGGTCGGCTCTGCGCGGCGCACGAGCGCTACGACGAAGCCATCGCGATGCACCAGCGCGCCAACGAATTGGACCCGCTGGCGCATCGCCTCGATGTGGTAACGACGCTCTTGCGTGCCGGCCGCTACGATCAGGCGGTGCTCCGCGCGGAGGTCGCCGTGGAGCTCGACCCCGACTACGACCGCGCGCGCGCAACGTTAGGCTGGGCGTATTTCTTGAGCGGCCGGGAAGAGGCCGGTCTGGCGCAACTGGAGCGCGCGGTATCCGCATCGCCCAACAACACGCTCTGGCTTGGCCAACTGGGTCACGCGCATGCCATGGCCGGCCACGCCGAGAAGGCGCAGGCGATCTTGCGCGAGCTCGAGGAGCGCGCGCGGACGACGTACGTGTCGCCGTTTCATTTCGCGTACGTGTGCGTGGGCCTCGGCGACCACGATCGCGCGCTGGATTGGCTCGAGCGCGCGGTAGCCGAACGCGCCGGTTCGGCGTACAGCATCAAGGGCTCGTTTCTGTTCACGCCGCTCCGTGCCCACCCGCGATTTCGCGCGCTGCTCCGGCAGATGAGACTGCAGTAGCCCGCCTAACGAAGCATCGAGAGCCGGAGTCATCTCAGCGATGGAGGCCGCATGCCAGTTCGACTCTCGTTCAGCAGGCCGATGATGGCCGCGTGCCTTGCGGCTTGGGTGGCGGCGTCGCCCGCGTCGTACGCGTCAGACGACCCGTTCATCGGCCGGTGGACGCTCATCAGGCTCAGCGACGAAATGAAAGTGGCGAACGTCGGCGCGAACACGTACGACTTCGACTTCGGCGGCGGCGTCGAGAAGATCGTCGTCGACGGAACCGACCAGCGTGCCGCCGCGGGTACCACGCTGTCCGTCGCCGCCACCGGGCCTAACTGGAAGGTGGCCCGCAAGAAGGACGGACGCACGCTCCTCACGGCGATCTGGACGCTCTCCAAGGACGGCAATACGCTTCGGGACCATTTTACGCAGTTTGCACCAAATGGTTCGCCGTCCACTGCGGACTATGCGTACGCGCGGCGGGCAGCCGGATCCGGATTTGCGGGGAGGTGGCTTGGCACGATCGCACCACTCGATGCGGTCATCGTGCTTCAAGTCCGTCCCTACCAGAGCGATGGACTTTCCGTGATCATTCCAGGTCGAACCGACACCATCAGCGTGACCTTCGACGGCAAGGATCATCGCAAGGCGGGCGCGAGCTCGACCCTGTCGGCGCGGCGGCTCGACGCGCGCACGGTGGAAATACTTGGCAAGTCGAGCGGCAAGATCACACTCACCCGGCAGCTCGCTCTGTCCCGCGATCTGAAGACTCTGACGATGACGGTGCACATCGCCGGCGATGACGATCCGAGGATCTACGTCTTTGAACGGCAATAGCCGAAGGTGAGACCCTCACATTACCGAAACCGGTTCACATGAACGAGGTGGCGCGATGGGACTGTTCGATGGAGTGCTCGGCGGCATCGTGGGAGCCGAAATGGCAACGGTCGTGAACGGCTTGATCGAACGACACGGCGGCGTGCAGGGCGTCATCAACCACCTGCAATCGCAGGGACTCGGATCCACCGTACGCTCCTGGGTCGGCACCGGGCCTAACGAGCCGATCTCGCCGCAGCAAGTGCACGCGGCCGTCGGGCCGGACCTGATGGCGCAGCTGGCGGCCAAGATCGGCGTGCCGCCTGAGGAGCTGGCGGCCAAGCTGTCGCAGGTGCTGCCGGGCGCGATCGACAAGTTGACGCCGGGCGGGCAGGTGCCGGCTGCGGGTCCGACTCCGCCTGCCTAACCGAAGGTGAACACGAACGCCTGCACGCCGGGGTCGAGGAACTCGATCTCGAACGTGTGGCCCTGGGCGGGCTCGCGGAGCCGGATGAGCTGATACAGGCGCGGTTCACGCACTTGGCCGGACCCGTCGGCGGCGTCGTCCGCCCCGTGGTCATCGCCCGGCGGGGCGCCGTCCACCGTGACCCTGAAGCGTACGGGCGTTCCGTTAGGCGGCGGCCCCAGCACCAGGTGCACGTCGCGACCGCGGAATTGGAACCGAATCCTGCCGGGCGCGGCAGCCAACACGGCGTGCTCGGCGCCGACATTCCACGCGCCGCCGAGTGCCCATTCATCCAGGCCGAGCGTCGCGGGCAAGCTGTACGTGGCGGCGTGGTTCTGCGCCACGTGCTCGGAAGACGCGAAGTTCTGTGCGCGCGCGTACCCGACGTACGTCTCCGGCGACCATGGGAACTCGCTGTTGGGCGGCGCTTCGATCGCCGTGCCCGTTAGGCGAGCCGAGCTGTCGGCCACGCCGCTCGCTCCATTCTCTCTTAGCAGTTCCTGAATCACGCGCTCGGACTCCTCGTAGTCGCCCTCGCCGAAATGGTGGTGACGAATGCGTCCTTTCGCGTCGATGAAATAATCCGCCGGCCAGTACATGTTGTGGAACGCGTCCCAGATCTTGTGGTCGCTGTCGAGCACGACCGGGTTCGTCACACCGAGATCGTGCACGGCGCTGTCGACGTTCGCGGGCACCTTCTCGAAGCCGAATTCGGGCGCGTGTACCCCGATCACCACGAGGCCCTGGTTCTTGTACTTGGCCGCCCAACTCTCGAGGTAGGGCAGTTGGCGGAGCGAGTTGATGCAGGAGTACGTCCACACGTCGACCACGACGACTTTCCCGCGCAGCGACTTGGTGGTCAAAGGCGCAGAATTGAGCCAACCCTTGGCGCCCTTCAACTCGGGCATCGGCCCTTCGTCGCCGAGGAGCGGCTGTGTGACAGCCGAGGTCGCCGCGACATGTCCGGGAGTGGGCACCGTTGCGACCAAGCCCGCAGCCATGACCGTTAGCAGTGCGCGGCGCCCCCGCAGTGTGTGCATCGATCGCGACGTCCGGTGAACGTGATGCTCGAACATCTTCACGATGCTCCCGGACGTCAACTGCAACTCATCCATGGCATCTGGGCGCTCCAGTGTGCGCGGCGACCGCTACTCCGACCGCAATGCGATCATAGGATCGCTCGCGGCTGCACGCTTGGCCGGCACCCAACTCGCCGCGAGCGCCACGATCACGAGCAGCCCCGCGGCGCCGACGAACGTGAGCACATCCGTGGGCGGCACGCCGAACAGAAAATCGGCCACGAGTCGCGTCGCCGCCAGCGCGGCCGCCAGGCCGATGGCGATGCCGACGCCGGCGAGGACGAGGCCCTGTCGCAGCACCATCCCGACAATCGTGCCGCGCGTCGCGCCTAACGCAACGCGCACGCCGATCTCCCGCGTCCGCTGCGCAACCGTGTAGGCGATCACCCCGTAGATGCCGAGCATCGCGAGCGCCAGCGCAACGACGCCGAGCGCGCCGCTCACCAACGCGGCGAGCCGTTGCGGAAAGAGCGACATCGCCGTCGCTTCTTCCATCGTCTGCTGATCGAGGATCGGAAGGTGCGGGTCGAATCCGGCGACGAGACGCCGGAGCGCGGGGCCGACGCTGCGGCCGCCGCTTGTACGCACCAGCAGATTCGTCCCGGGCTGGTACCATTGCGCGAGCGGCACGTAGATGTAGTTGAGCGATGGCTCGTCCAGCGACCGATATTTCGCATCGCGTGCGACGCCCACCACCGTGATGACACGTTTGTCGTTGCGCAGCGTCTGCCCAACGACGTTCGTCGTGCCGAACACGCGCCGCGCGAACGTCTCGTTGACGATGGCGACGTCGGTGCCGCCGGTGCGATCCGCGTCCGTGAACGCGCGCCCCGCCATGAGCGGTACGCCTAACGTTGCGAAGTAGCCGGGCGTGACCACGTTCCAATCCGCCGTCCAGCCTTTCTCGTCTCCCGGAGCCGGATGCCCATCGATCTCGAGCGGCCCGAAGCCCATTGCACTGCCGGAGAGGGGCAGCATCGCGGACAGCGCCGCTTGCGCCACGCCCGGCAGCGCACGAGCCTGCTCCAGGAGGGCCTGCGCCTGCGCGACGCCGCGCGTCGAGTCGTAACCCGCAAGCTCCAGGTTGAGCGAGACGATGTCGATGCCGTGCGTCGTGACGCCGGGGTCGACCGCCCGCGCGCGAACGAGCGACCGGCCGAACAGGCCCGCCACCACGAGCAGCAGCATCGACACGCCGAGTTGCGAGACGAGCAGGACGCTGCGCACGCGGTGGCGCCGGGCCGTGGCGCCCGTGTCGATCTTGAGCGCGGGCACGAGGTCGGGCCGCACGCTCTCGAGCGCCGGCAGCGTGCCGACGAGCACCGCCACGAGCAGCGTCAGGCACAGAGCGAAGCCGAGCACGCGCGCGTCGATGGCGGGATGCACGAGGAGCGGCACCGGGAGTTTGGGCACCAGCGACATGAGCGCCGCGACCAGCCACCGGGAGAGCAACAGTCCGGCCGCGCCGGCGGCGAGGCCGAGCACCATGCTTTCGGTAACGAGCTGTCGCACGAGACGGGCGCGCGACGCGCCTAACGCAAGCCGGAGCGCGATCTCGCGACGACGGCGCACGGCGCGCGCGAGCAGCATGCCGGCCACGTTGGCCGCGGCGACCACGAGCACAAGTCCCGCGACCACGAACAACACGAGCATGAAGGCGCCGACCACGGCGTGCCCGTCGCCCGGAATAACCGAGAGTGGGGCCACGCGGACGCCGTCTAGATCGGGCTCTTTGGGAAACGAGTTGCGCAGCCGCGCGGCGATCGAGGCGAGCTCGATCTCCGCCTGGCTCGCGACCCGGCCCGGCTTCAGGCGCCCAACGCCGATGAGCCAAAGCGATTCCCGCTCCGTGAACAACGTGTGCGAACGAGACAGCTGCGCCCATGCGTGCAGCGGAAGCCAGAAATCAGGCGCCAACACGAACGGCCCCTGAAATCCAGGAGCCGCCACGCCGACGATCGTGAACGGTGACCCGTTGAGATCGACCGTGCGGCCAACGATGCTCGGGTCGCCGCCGAAGCGCTTGTGAAAATACCGGTCGCCGAGCACGATCACCGGAGCAGGATTGCGGTCGGTGTCGTCGCCCGCGCCGAAGAAGCGGCCGCGCGCCGGCCGTGCGCCGAGCACGTCGAAGAAGTTGCCGGACACGACGCCGCCTTGTGCGGCCTGACCGTTGTCGTGGTCGACGAGGCTGAAGGCCCTCGGCTCGAGGTCGAGTGCGGCCAGCGACGCAAGGCTTGGTGCGCGCGCGTAGTCCGTGTATGTCAGGTACGAGAACGTGTCGAAGCCGCGGCCGTGGCGTGTGCTGCCCACGGTGACCAGACGGTCGGCGTGGCCGACGCCGGCCGGTGGCTCGAGCAGTAGCGCGTTAGCAATCGCGACGATCGCTGTCGTTGCGCCGACGCCGATGCCGATCGACAGCACCGCGACGACGGCGACGAGCGGTGTGCGCCGCAGCCCGCGCAGCGCGAGCCGCGTATCCGTGACGAGCGATTCCATCCAGAGCCCGCCGCGCGCCTCGCGCGCGGCGGACTCGATCACCGTGGTGTTGCCGAACTCGCCGCGCGCCGCGATGCGCGCATCCGCGCGCGACAGCCCGCGCGCCTCATACCGCTCGGCGGCCTGCTCGATGTGCGCACGCATCTCGTCGCGCATTTCGCGCGTGCGTCGCCGGACGAACAGGGCCGCGCGCACGCGTCGCATCATGCGGATGACGAGAGACATGGCGTTAGGCTCGCTTGAGGATGGTGGACAGCGCGCCGGCGAACCGCTCCCATTCGGCGCGTTGCGCGACGAGCTGCTTGCGGCCCGCGGCGGTGAGCGAGTAGACGCGGGCCCGCCGGCCGGTATCGGTTTCCTTCCAGGCGGCGTGCACGAGTCCGCGCTCCTCGAGACGGTAAAGCGCCGGGTAGAGCGATCCGGCGTTGACTTGCAGCACATCGCGAGAGACGGCCTGAATGCGCTGCGCGAGGTCGTAGCCGTTGGTCGGTTCGGACCGGAGCATCTGGAGGACGATGAGGTCGAGCGTGCCTTGGAGGAGCGGAGCGGGCTTGGTCATGGTTGGTAGCACTAGTTTGCCTAGTTATATAGACGGTCTAGTGCTTTGGCAAGTTTCAGCGCGGCCCGGCGGCCGGGGCGTTGGCCGGCTCAGCCGACGCCGTTGCGCACCAGCCGGCGCAATCGCTCGCTGTACGCGCGGCTCGAGCGCAGCCGGGTCCCACCCGTCAGAATGATCACGAACTCGCCGTGCGTGAACGGCTCGATCCGCTGCACGCGATCCAGGTTGACGATGGCGGATCGGTGGACGCGCATGAACTGATGGGGATCGAGCCGCGTCTCGAACGCGCCAATCGGAGTCCGCAGCAAATACGCCGCACCGCCAACGTGCACGCGCACGTAGTTCTCGGCCGCGTCCACCCAATCGATCTCCGCCGGCTTGAGAAAGCGCACCTCATCGCCGCGACGCACCGCAAAGCGCGTCGCATACGCCTCTGATTGCGTGCGCTGCCGGAGCGCCGTCATCGTGGCTCGCGACTCGGCGTCGTCTGCTATGTCTGGATTTCCCGCGACGGCTGCCCGCTCGCGCAGCTCGAGTTGATCGATCGCACGATCGAGCGCGGCATCGAGACGCACGCGCGAGACCGGTTTGCGCAGATAGTCGAGCGCCATCGCATCGAACGCTTGCACCGCGTAGTGATCGTACGCCGTCACGAAAATGACGATCGGTCCGCGAAATTCTTGGGCGGTGTCCGCTATCGCATCGACGACGTCGAAGCCGTTCATCGCGGGCATCTGAACGTCGAGCAGCAGAATGTCCGCGTCGAGCCGCGCAGTGTCCACCACGGCTGCTTGACCGTTTGCGGATTCGCCAACGACCACGACATCATCGCGCTCGGCCAACAGATCTCGCAGCCGGGTGCGGGCGAGCGGCTCGTCATCCACGATCAGCACGCGCCGGGGCGGTGTCATTCAGGCGGTCCGATATGGTACGTCGATGATTACGCTGGTCCCGGTGGCGTGCGGCGTCATGACTAACGCAAAGTCGGCGCCGTACAGCACCTCGAGGCGGCGTCGCGTGTTCGACAGCCCGATGCCGCGGCTGCCCTTCTCGCGTTCCGATGCGTCCGCTCCGTCGCCGCACGAGTCGTGCACCTCCATCTTCAGTCGTTGTTGATCCGCGGTCGCGGTGATGCGCACGCATCCAGACCCGTCGCATCGGGCCAACCCGTGCTCGATGGCGTTTTCGACCAGCGGCTGCAGCATGAACCATGGGACGAGACCAAGGCGCGCCGCCGGCGTTGCCTCGACCACGGTGACCAAGCGCTCGCCGAATCGATGGCGCATGATGCGGACGTATCGGGCGAGCTCCGCGAGCTCACGCTCGAGCGGCACTTGCTGCGGCTGGGGAGTGCCTAACGCGCTGTGCAGCATCTCGCTCAAGTCCGTGAGCATGTCTTCGGCGGCGCGGGCGTCGCGGCGGATGAGCGCGACCGCCGTGTTCAGTGTGTTGAAGAGAAAATGCGGCTGCAGTTGCTGCGTGAGCGCATCCAGCCGCGCGTGCGCCAGCTCGCGGGCGAGGCGGGACTGCTCGAGCTGCGACTGCTGGACGCGCCGGTACAATTCGACCGCATAGATGGCCAGCGCGATGCCTAACAGAAACAGCATCTCGGTAAAGAAGTTCGCGACGAGGGCCGTCCTGACGGTGCGCGGTGCCGGAGGCGCAAGGAGCCGCGTGAGCGGTACGAGCACCGCGTACTTGAGCGGCACGAACGCCGCCGCGGCGAGCACGATGAGCAGGGCGCCGAGCGCGCGACGGCCGGGCACGACGGCGTAGCGCCGCACGAGCCACACGAGTACGGGGGCCAATGCCACGCACGTGTACCAGTCGAGCGCGCGTCCGATGACGAGCGGCCGCCACTCGATAGTCTGCCCGCGCTGCTGGAGATACAGCGCGGTCTGGAGTACGGACAGCCCGGCGAGCGCCGACCACACACCGATGGCGATCGCCCAATCGCGGCGCGAGTACGAACCTGTCGTTGACGCCATGCGCGTCGGGGGAATGGCCACGCTGGAATCTACGACACGAGGGCCGCGCGGGAATGCGCTCGCGCGATCGCAGTGCCGAGTCGTCACTGCCATAGGCGGATCCGTCACAATTCGAGACCGGACCGAGTGGTATGCGCCTACTCATTTCGCCAACCCTCTCCGATGAGGCCTCGATGCGTATCGTTTTCGCTTTCCTAACGCTGGCGCCGTTCATCGTCGCCGCACGCCCCGTCACGGCGCAGACGGCTGCAGACAGCGCCGCGATTCGCCAGACCGCGCTCGACTACATCGATGGTTGGTACTCTGGCGACGCGGCACGGATGGAGCGCGCGCTCCACACCCATCTTGCCAAGCGCCTCGTCTACACCGACAAGGAAGGGCACAGCCGATTGGTGGACCTCACCGCCGAGGAGCTCATCCAGTCCACGCGCGCCGCCGTCGGCAAGATCCCGCGCGAGCAGTGGCGCGATTCGGTGACCGTTCTCAGTGCTTTCGGAAACGATGCCGTTGTGCGCATCGACGCCACGACCTGGGTCGACTTTCTCGAGCTCATCAAATGGGACGGCTCCTGGAAGATCATCAACGTGATCTGGGAGAACCGGCCGCGTGACGCCGGCGCAGCGTCCAAGTGACCGGTGCTCTGAAGACGGGCCTCGTTCCGTTAGTCGCGCGGGTGTTGGTCGTCGCGGAATTCGCGATCGCGGCGAACGGCAAAATTCAGGGCTGGGACGGGCAGGCTGCGTACATGGCCGCGCACGGCATGCGGTTCATTGGTCCGCTGCTGGCCGCCGCCCTCGTCATCGAGTTGCTCGGCTCGTTCTCGCTCCTAACCGGATTATGGGCACAGCCGGCGGCAGCGGTGATGTTCGTGTATCTGGCGATCGTCAGTGTGTGTCTCCACGACTTCTGGAGAATGAACGGTATGGCAGCCGGCGCCAATCAAACGCAGTTCTTCAAGAACCTTGGCATCATGGGCGGGTTGCTCATGATCGCGGCGTACGGGCCGGGGCGATGGGCGATTCGGGCAAATGCCGGCGTGGTCGTTCCTAACCGATAACACGGACCGGGTTTATTGCGCCCGCGCCGAAGAAGCCTTCATATTGTCGGCGCCTGCGCGCGAGCGTGACGAGAGCCGTCATCGCGCGCTTCTCCCAAGGAGACTCGAACATGCGCTCGCCGATTGCCGTGGTCACGGCCGTCTCACTCGTGTGGGCGATGACGGCCGCCCCGGTCCACCCGCAGGATCAGCCGCCTACGCCTAACGCTGGCGGCGCGGTGGGCGCGCGCGCGGCTGGAACCTGGGAGGGAGTGTTGGGCGTCGGCGGCACGAAGCTCCGGTTGGAGCTCGTCGTGCGCGACTCGGCGGGCGCGCTTACCGGGAGCATGCGCAGCATCGACCAGGGCGGGGCCGTTGCGCCTGCGACGATCGTCGCGGCCGGCGACTCGCTCACCGTCGACGTGCCCGACTGGCACATGGGATACGGCGGCGTGCTCGCGCCCTCGGGCGATTCGTTGCGCGGCGTGTTCAGGCAGGGCGGAGCATCAATGCCGTTGGCATTCGGCCGAGCCGCGGCTCCGGTGCCCGCGCGTCGCCCGCAAGATCCCACGCCGCCATTTCCCTATGCCACGACCGATGTCACGGTCGAGTCCGTGCCGGGCGTTAGGCTTGCCGGCACGCTCATCATGCCGCCGGGTCGCGGCCCGTTCCCCGCGGTGGTGTTCGTCACCGGCTCCGGTCCGCAGGATCGTGACGAAGCGCTCATGGGGCACCGTCCATTCCTCGTCATCGCCGACTACCTCGCGCGTCACGGGATCGCCTCGTTCCGATATGATGATCGCGGCGTGGCGAAGTCCACCGGGTCATTCGACAAGGCGACGAGTGCGGACTTCTCGCAGGACGCGGAGGCCGCGGTTCACTACGTGATGCACGTCAAGGGCATCGCGTCGAATCACGTCGGCATCCTGGGACACAGCGAAGGCGGCCTGATCGGCCCGATGGTTGCGGCGCGCAGCAAGGATGTGGCGTTCCTGGTACTCATGTCGGGACCCGGTGTCCCCGGCGATTCGATCTTGCTGCTGCAGGGCCGTGCGATCGCCATCGCCATGGGGACCCCGGAAGAGGCGGCGGACCGCGCGACCAAGAGCCAGCGCTTGCTCGTGGAGGCCGTCGCAGGGTCGCGCGACTCGCTCGACGCCGTGGCGCGGCTGGCTGTCGCCAAAGACTCGATCCTCGCGACGGTGTCGAACGATCGGCGCGCCGCGGCGGAAGCGCAGATCGGCCAGGCGATGCCGGAGCTCCTGTCGCCGTGGTTTCGCTACTTCCTGCAGTACGATCCGCGGCCGGCGCTGCGCCGGGTGCACGTGCCGGTTCTTGCGTTAGGCGGGTCGCTCGACCTGCAGGTCCCGGCGCGCGAGGATCTCGCGGCGATCGACACCGCGCTGCGCGCCGGCGGCAACCGGGACTATCGCGTGGAGGAGCTGCCGAAGCTCAATCATCTCTTCCAGACGGCGACCACGGGAGCGCCGAGCGAATACGCCACGATCGAGGAGACGGTCGCGCCGGCGGCGCTCGACACGATCGCCACGTGGATCAATGCGCATTTCCGCGCGCCGTGATTCCACCCCCCGGGCGGGCGTAGCGTTAGTACGATTTTGGTGGACCGCGTGCTGAAATCTCGAGCAAGGCGGACCCGCTACCGGTGCATCGCCTGCCGTCGGGTCGTGTCTTAGGTCGCGCAACTGAGCATGCGCAGCTCTGCTTCCCACTCGTCGTCGTTCGCCGGCCTGTGTGCGCTGAAGTTGATGCCTAACGTGCCGAACTGGGCGGCGCTCGACGCCTGCGGCGCGTCGCGGAAGACGTCGCCCCGCCACGTGATCTCGAACCGGACGAAGCCGGCCGCGACGACCGTCGCCGAGAGCTCCGCATCCAGCAGAGCGCCGGCGATTCACCCTTTCCAGAGGTCGATGTTCCGTTTCGCGCCTGCGTCGACCGGCTTCTGCACGACGATGTCGCCGATCTGCAGCCGGCCGCCCGGCTTGAGCACGCGCGCCATCTCGCGCAGGCCCGCGAGTTTGTCGGGAAAGAGATTGAGCACGCCGTTCGAGATGACGAGATCCGCCCACGCGTCATCCACGGGGAGCGACTCCGCGAAGCCGAGTCGAAACTCGACGTTCGCGAGGCGACTGTCGGCCGCACCCGCGCGCGCCCGCTCGAGCATCGCGGGCGTCATGTCGACGCCGATCACGCGGCCGGCCGGCCCGACCAGGCGCGCCGCGATCAGGCTGTCCAGGCCGGCGCCGGACCCGACGTCCACGACGTGCGCGCCTAACTCAGGTAGGCCGATGCGGAAGGGGTTGCCTGTGCCGGCGAACGAGGCGATGGTGGCGTCGGAAATTCCCTCGAGCCAACGGTCCGGGTAGCCGAGGATGCGGGCGAGTGGGCGGCCGGTGTGAAAGTGGAATCCCTGTTCGGGGTGCGTCGCGACCGCGGCATATTCGCCGCGGATGGCGTCGCGCAGCGCCGCGACATCGAGACCGTCGATGGGCTGCGCGACATGCGGAAGGTGCTGCGTCACGGGTGTCATGCGAGCCCTCGTGTACGTGCCCGGGCGGCTTGACCATCGCCGCCTGACCGCTATTCTATAGAATACACGAATAGCACGCAAGGACTCATGCCGCATCGCCATCTGAAAGACCCCCTCTACGCCCAGTTCGCGCGCATCGGCCGCGCCGTCTCGAGCCCCGTCCGCATCGAGCTCCTCGATCTGCTCGCCCAAGGCGAGAAGACCGTCGAGGCACTGGCCGCTCAGGCCGCCGCGACCATCAAGAACACCAGCGCCCATCTGCGCGTCCTGCGTCAGGCGCGCCTCGTCGACACCCGCCGCGACGGCACGTACATCTACTACCGCCTCGCCGATCCCCAAGTCTCGCGCTTCGTGCGCGACCTCGAGCGCCTCGGCCACCAACGCCTCGCCGAGGTCGAACAGGTCGCACGTCAATATCTCGACGGCCGCGACGAGCTCGAACCCGTGACGCTGCCCGAACTACGTACGCTCGTGCGCGATGGCGGCGTGAGCGTCATCGACGTGCGGCCGCGCGACGAATACGAATCGGGCCACATCCCCGGCGCGATCTCGATGCCGCTCACCGAGCTCACGCACCGCGTGCGCGAGCTCCCCAAGCGCCGCCAGATCGTCGCGTATTGCCGCGGCCCATACTGCGTGTTTGCGCTCGAGGCGGTGACGCTCCTGCGGCACCGAGGGTTCAAGGCCCGGCGCTCCGCGGAGGGTTGGCCTGCCTGGCGCGACGCAGGTCTGCCGGTCGCCGCCGGCGCCTGACGGAACCAGGCTGGCTCACCGCGCACGATTTTCTACGGTGACCGACGCCGGCCGCGCGGAAGCGATGCAGCCTGTCCGCCTCGGGCTGCACGAGAACTGGCGACAATTCTGGCTCTTGGTTGCCGTCAATGCGTTCGTCGGCGCCATGGTTGGCCTCGAGCGGACCGTGCTCCCCCTCATCGCCCAGCACGATTTCCACATCGTCTCGCGCAGCGCGACGCTGTCGTTCATCGCCACCTTCGGCCTGGTCAAGGCCGTTGCGAATCCGCTCGCCGGCCGATTGGGCGACCGCTTCGGACGGAAGCCGATTCTCGTCGCCGGCTGGCTGGCCGGCGCGCCGATGCCGTTCCTCGTCATCTGGGCGCCGGCGTGGTCGTGGATCGTCGCCGCCAACGTTCTGTTAGGCATAAACCAGGGCCTGTGTTGGTCGACCACGGTCGTGATGAAGATCGATCTCGTCGGGCCGGCCCGACGCGGGTTCGCGATGGGACTCAACGAGTGCGCGGGGTATCTCGCGGTCGCGGTCTCCGCGCTAGTAACCGGCTTGATCGCCGGGCGCGTCGGCCTGCGCCCGGAGCCGTTCTACCTGGGAATCGCGTTCGTTGCGTTAGGACTCGGCCTTTCGCTCGCGTTCGTACGGGAGACCGAACCGCACGCGCGACTCGAAGCCGCGCTCGCGCTGCATCCGGGCGCCGCGCCGACGCGCGCGAACGGCCCAACGGTGTGGCAGTTGCTGACGCGCACGGCCGGCGGCGATCGGACGCTCTTCAGTGCGTGCCAGGCCGGTCTCGTCAACAACCTGAACGACGGACTCGCGTGGGGCCTGTTCCCGATTTTCTTCGCCGCCGCGGGCCTTTCGTTAGGCAAGATCGGCGTGCTCGCGTTCGTGTACCCTGCCACGTGGGGCGTCGCCCAACTGTGGACCGGTGCATGGAGCGATCGCGTTGGGCGAAAATGGCTGATCGCCGCCGGCATGGCGCTCCAAGGGGTCGCGCTGCTCGCAATGGTCGTTGCCACGGGATTCGCGTGGTGGATCGCGTGCGGCATCGCGCTCGGCCTCGGTACCGCACTGGTGTACCCGACGCTCCTGGCGTCGATCGGCGACGTCGCACATCCATCCTGGCGTGGCGCCGCAATCGGCGTCTACCGCATGTGGCGCGACCTCGGCTACGCCGTCGGCGCCGTGTTGGCCGGCCTCGTGGCCGACGCCTTCGGGATCCCATGGTCGATCGTGTCGATCGGCGTAATCACGCTCGCATCGGGCGTGTTCGTCGCGGCCCGGATGCCTGAAACGCTGCACGCCGCCTCGTATCGCGCGCCTTAGGCAAAGGCGTCCACCATTGTACCTTTCGCCCATGCGTATCCCGATTCTCGCTCGCGGCGTTGCGCCGCTCGTCTTCGCCGCGCTCGCGCCATCGATCACTGCGCAAGCCGGCGCGCAAGCGAACAGCTCAGGGCAGCTATCATCCACAGAGCGCGCCATCACGCGCTCGGTCGACGCGCACAACGGCGACGCACTGGCGTTGCTCATACGTCTCGTCGACATCAATAGCGGGACCACGAACCACGCCGGCGTCCGCAAGGTGGCGGACATCCTGCGCGCACAATTCGATTCGCTCGGCTTCACGACGCGTTGGGTGGATGGCTCGGCATTTCACCGGGCGGGTCACCTCGTCGCGGAGCATCCGGGCCCAGGTCCGAAGATTCTCATCATCGGCCACCTCGACACGGTGTTCGATCCATCGAGCCCGTTTCAGAAATTCGTGCGCCTGGATGACAGTACGGCGCGCGGACCCGGCGTGATCGACATGAAGGGCGGGGACGTGATCGCGCTCTACGCCCTGCGCGCGCTCAAGGACGCGGGCGCGCTCGACTCGATGCACGTCGTGGTGGTCTACGATGGCGACGAAGAAGATGCCGGCTCGCCGCTCTCGGCTGCACGCCGCGCGCTCACGGATGCCGCGCACGGCGCTACGGCTGCGTTAGGCTTCGAGGACGGCGCGGGCGATCCGCGCACGGCGGTCATCTCGCGACGCGGCGACATCTCCTGGACGCTCACGACGACGGGCCACACGGCGCACTCGTCGCAGATCTTCACCAAGGAGTACGGCGCCGGCGCGATTTACGAAGCGGCGCGCGTGCTCGACCAGTTTTATCGCCAGCTTTCGACGCAGCGCTATCTCACGTTCAACCCGGGCATCATCGTGGGCGGCACCGCGGTATCGCTCGACTCGACGCAGAGTGCCGGTACCGCCGCGGGCAAGACGAACGTGGTCGCCGATTCTGCGTTAGTCTCGGGCGATCTGCGCACCCTGAGCCCGGCGCAGCTCGCCGATGCCCAACGCGCGATGCAGCGGATCGTCGGGCAGACGCTGCCGATGACGACGGCCCACCTCGAGTTCGCTGACGGCTATCCGCCGATGGCGCCGACGGCAGGCAACAAGCGGCTGCTCGCCATGTACGACCACGCGAGCCAGGACCTCGGTTTCGGCCCTGTGGTCGCAGTGGACCCGTCGCGAGCCGGCGCTGCTGACGTTTCGTTCGTCGCCAACATCGTGCCGATGGCAATCGACGCGCTCGGCCTGTCGGGCCACGACGATCACAGCGAGAAAGAAACGGCCGACCTCCGCATGTTGCCGGTGCAGACCAAGCGCGCGGCAGTGCTCATGTACCGCCTAACGAAAGAGGGAGCTACGCGAACCGTCACGCCTTGACGGCTGCGCGCACGCGCCGAGCGTCGACAACGTGATGGGAGGCACTCGTTACCGTACAAAGGGGGCTTGGTGCGTCGCATTGCGTTCGTAGTCATGCTCGTAGCAGGTCTCACGCTCCGCGTTCACGCCCAGCGTGGACTCACGCCGACACAAGACAGCATCTTGCGCCGGCGGCGAGACCAAATGGCCGTCGAAATGACCGCGCGCGCCCAGTGGATCCGCGATACCAAGCCGTGTACGCCGCCGCCATTCGTCGACACGGCCGAGTGGCGGCCGGCACGCCTGCCGGATGGAGAGGCCGCCAACGCGCTGCTGCCTCCAGGTTTCGTGTTCGATTCGACGACGAGGTTCTTTCACGGTGGAGTCCAATGGCGGCGCGGCCGGCAAGTGTTCGCACGCATGCGCGGGTGGTTTGGCCTCGGTAACAGCACGGCCTGTCGCCTCCCGTTAGGCGGACAATCGTACATCGTCAGTGTTCAAACCGACTCAGGTGGCGTGTCGCTGTTCGCGGTACCGGCCGACACGATCGGAGGCGAAAGTGAGGGACTTTACGCCGCGAGCCCACGCGTGGACGACGTCGACCTCCTGTGGGCCATCCTTCGCTCTGCCACGCCGATCTGCGATCGCTACCTGCTCGGCAAGGGCGCGGAGGCGATCAGTCCGAACGATCCCTGTCCCGACACGAAAAACCGTTGACGTTATGATTCGGTGACATGGCCGCGCGCATCTTTTTCCTGTCGCCGGCGCGGCTCGATGGCGCGCGGGCGCGTCTGCTGTTCAACCCGGACGCGACGTTTCCGTTAGCACGCGCCCTGGGCACGCCCGAAGGCGCGGCGCTCGCGGAGGTGTTCAGCTTTCTCAGCGGCCTCTACTTTCGGGGGAAGCACGCCTACGCGCAGATGTTCGGCCGCGCATCGTCGTCGGTGTCAGCGGTGCACGTCATCACGACGTCGCGCGGACTGCTCCCGCCACATAGACGCATCACGCGCGCCGAGCTCGCGAGCTTCGCCGAGATCGATCTCTCGCTGGGCGATGACCGATTTCGCACGCCGCTGCTGCGCGATGCGGAACGCATTCGCGCCGAGATCGACGACGGCGCCGAGGTCGTGCTCCTGGGGAGCATTGCAACGGGCAAGTACGTCGATCCGCTCCTAACGGTATTCGGCGCGAGACTGCTCTTTCCGGAGACGTTCGTCGGCCGCGGCGACATGAGCCGCGGTGGCATCCTGCTCCGCAGCACGCGGGCGGAGCGCGAGCTCACCTACGTGCCGGTGGCCGGCGCCGTGCGCCACGGACGCCGGCCGCCCAAGCTCGTGCGCGAGCACTGATGCCCGCGCGCGCGCCTAACGTCGTCATCCCCGACCGCGGCGACGCCGAGCTCAGCGTCAACGGCAGAACAGTCGCCCTGACCAATCTGGACAAGGTGTTCTGGCCGGACGACGGCCGCACCAAGGGCGACCTGCTTCGCTATTACCTCGCAGTCGCGCCGGCGCTCATTCCGCATCTGCGCGACCGCGCGATGGTCATGAAGCGCTACCCGAACGGCATTGCGGGGAAAACCTTTTTCATGAAGCGCGCGCCATCGCCGCGGCCGGACTGGATCGAGACGTGCGAGATCGCGCATCGATCGGGGAACGTGATCGACTTTCCGATCGTGCAGGATCTCGCCTCGTTGATGTGGATCGTGAATCTCGGATGCATCGATCTCAACCCGTGGTACGCCACGTGCGACGATACCAACAGGCCCGACGTGCTGCACTTCGATCTCGATCCCACGACGGGTGCGACGTTCGACCACGTCCGTGACGCGGCGCTCGTCGTGCGTGACGGACTCGTGTCCCTGGGGATGAAGCCGTTGGTCAAGACGACAGGATCGCGCGGCGTGCACATCTATGTGCCCATCGAGCGCGGACCGACACAGAAGCAAGTGTGGACGTTCGCGAAGACGTTCGCCGTGTCGCTCGCGTCGCTCAAGCCGGATTTGTTGACGTCGGAGTATCGCGTCGCGCGCCGGCCAGCCCAGCGCGTACTCGTCGACTACAACCAGAACGCGTGGGGGCGGACGCTGGCATCGGTGTATTCGGTGCGTCCGCGTCCCGGCGCGCCCGTGTCCACGCCGGTCTCATGGGCGGAAGTCGAGCGCGGCATCGCGATCGACGACTTCCGCATGGACAACGTGCCGGCGCGGGTGGCAAAGTTAGGCGACGGATGGAAGCCCATGCTGGCGAAGCGCGGCCGGTTTCCGCTCGCGCGGATGCTTTAGATGCTGCCGATCCGCACGACGTTCCCGCCGATGGAAGCCCAATCATCGGGCGAGATCCCGAATGGCGCCGAATG
>DATEKK010000121.1:0-9498 GCA_035277485.1 Gemmatimonadaceae bacterium | reverse complement strand
CGCGCGGTTGCACGGCTACGTCACGCGCGAGCTCATGTGGGAAAACGACGAGGCGCTCGACGCCGAGGCGTGGGCAACACTCGCCGTGATTCGCGCACTGGGGCGGTTGGATGCGGAGACGAATCTGCTCGAGCAGTCGGTGCTGCGCGCGACGTTCTGGAGCACGAGCAAAGTGTAACGGCCCACCGCCGGGGCCCCAGCCACTTCGGGCTAGGGCCGCGGGGTGTGCGTAGGACCCACGGGGCATTGGCCTCTCGCCGAGGAGAGACCGTGTCCCGTGGTTGTTTTTTGCCTTCCGTTAGGCAGCCACAATCAATTCTTGCAGCCCGCCGCGGTGAGGACGTCGATGCGGCCGTACCCGTAGAGCGGATCCACCACCTTGTTGGTCGGGTGGTCCGTCGTCGTCTTGATGCACGCCGTGATGTGCCCGACGCTCTTGTCGCCGGCGGCGTCGGACGTGATCACGGCCGCCTCGCCCGCAACATGCGGCGAGGCAAAGCTCGTCCCATCGGCGAACACGTACGTCGCCTCGCCGGCGCACTGCGGGATCGCAGTCGCCGCGCACGCCGAGATGATCGCGTCGGCCAGCACACTGCCCTGCACGAAATCTCCGCCCGGCGCGAACACGTCCACGCCCGGGAAGCCAACGTTGGAGTAGGATGCGATCCGGTCGAAATTCTGCTGGTCGACCGGTCCCGTCGCGCCGACCGAGATCACACCCGCAATCTCCGCGGGAACCTCGATCACGTGCGGTCCAGCCGTCGCGAGGTCCGCCGCGTCATTTCCCGCGGCGGCAACCGGTACCGTTCCGTGCGCGATCGCGAAGTTGATCGCGCGCTTGAGCGCGTCTACCAGATGCACGTCGTCCGGTCCCTCCAGCTTGACTAACGCACCGAGACTCATGTTGATGACGTTCGCATGGTGGTTGGCCGCGTACACGATGCCGGAGATGAGATCCGAGAACGTGCCCATCCCGTTCGCGCCGAGCACCTTGATCATGCAGAGCTTCGCATCGGGCGCCACGGACGCGATGCCGAGACCGTTGGACGAAATCAGCGCGGACACGAAGGTTCCATGAAAATTGCGGTCGATGATGTCCGGCTCCGACGCGACGAACGAGGTACTGATGCCGAGGTCTACCTTCCCTTGCAGGTCGATGTGATTGGGGTCGATGCCGGAGTCCAACACGCACACGAGCGTGCCGCTGCCCTGATTCGATGCGAGATACGCCTGGTCCGCCTTGATCTGGCGGATGTTCCACTGGAACGCCGTGAAGAAGAAGGCGCCGGTCTGGTCGCTCTCCGCCTCGATCGGCTGTCCCTGGATCTCCTCGCGCGGCGGAATCATCGCGATCGCGGTATCCACCTGCACGCCCTCCACATTGTTGCGATTCGCGATGAACGCCGCGGCGGCGTCGCTCAACCCGCGCACCGTGACCACGTTGATGTCGGGCTCGGTGCGCACGATCTGTCCGCCTAACGACCGCACCTGCGCGACCAGGTCGGCCATCCCGGTGGCGCCGGTCTTCATCACGATCACGCGCCGGCGGGATGCGATCGCCGCCGCGTCGGCCGTGACGTTGCCTAACGATGGCGCCGTGGGGCCGTCGCACGCCGCCGCTCCCGCGGCAGCGAGGAGAAGGGCCATGTGGCGCAGACGACGGGGAACCATGTGCATACGGAACCTCGCGACGGTGGGTGGCTGACGAGGCCCGGGCACGGCGGGGAATCCGCGCGCGCTCGCGAGCCGCCCTGCTGATATGCGCGATCTCGACGCCGTGTCAAGTGAACGCCGTCCACCGCCCGCTCGCGACGACGCACCCGGTTCGTTAGGTCCTAACGACGGCGCCCAGCCGGCTCGGCGGCAACCGATCGCGAGGACGGATAGCCAGCCGAGCGCTACCTACGGCATCCAGACTGGCGAGCCCAGCAGTAAGCGCCATCGTGCTCGGCCCGTTGCCCTGCGGCGCTCGCGACGCACCCGCGCTATGTTAGGTGCGCTGCAAGTTGTCGCCGGGGCCAGCTGCCGCCGGCCCCGCCCGATTCTCAGTCGTCGCCGTCAACCGAGGAGACACCACATGCGCGAGTACCTCACGGAGTGCATCGGTACCTTCTTTCTCGTCTTCACAGTCTGCCTGACCGTGTTGAACGGCACGCCCGGCGCGCCGCTGGCGATCGGATCGTCCCTCATGATCATGGTCTACATGGGCGGCCACATCTCGGGCGGTCACTACAATCCCGCCGTCACGCTCGCAGTCTGGATGCGCGGAAAACTGAGCGGCTCCCAGGTCATTCCATATTGGATCGCGCAGCTCTTAGGCGGGATCATCGCCGGTCTCATTTCCTACTTCATCATGGGCAAGTCGTTCGTCGTCGCACCGGCGCCAAGCGCGAGCGTGCTGCAAGTGCTCGTCACGGAATTCCTGTTCACCTTCGCGCTGTGTCTCGTGGTGCTGCAAACGGCCACCAACCCGAAGACCTCCGGCAATTCCTATTACGGCCTCGCCATCGGCTTCACGATCACGGTCGGTGTGTACGCCGCGGGCGGCGTATCCGGTGGCGCGTTCAATCCGGCCGTGGGCACCGGTCCGGCCATCGCGAGCTTGTTCACGGGCGGCGGCACGATGTCCCATGTGTGGTTGTACATCGTTGGTGGACTGCTCGGCGGCGCGGCGGCGGCAGGGGTCTACAAGGTGCAGAGTCCGGAGGCCTAATGAAGGAGGCGGCGCGGTGCCGGTGATCCGGTCGCCGCGTCACCCGGTGGGGGCAGGGGGACGTTTCTCAGCCGAGGCAGCGATGCGCGTGCAACGGGTCGTGGTGGGTGTGGATTTCAGTGAGCCGTCGGTGGCCGCGCTGCGCTGGGCGGCGCGAGAGCTCGCATCGGATGCGGAGCTCGTGCTCGTGCACGCGGTGGACGTGCCCGAGCCCGCGAGTTTCTTGCGCGGACGGTTTCCACCGCGCGAAACGCTCGCCAGCACCGCACACGCGGGCGCGGACCGCAAGCTGCGCGAGTTGAGCGCGTCGCTGGGCGTGCAGCGCATCTGGCTCGAAGTGCGCGATGGACGCGCCGACGATGTGATCGGCTCGGTGGCGATGGAGTATCGCGCCGATCTCATAGTCACCGGCGCGCACGGCGAACGCGGCGGCGTGTTCAAGCAGTTAGGCAGCACGGCCGAGCGGGTGGCGCGGGGCGCGCCGGCGCCGGTGCTTCTGGCGAGGGAGCCGTTGCCCGCCAAACCGGCCACCGTCCTCGTGGCGATGGATGAAGAGGGCCTGACGGCCGGATTGCAGGAGTGGACCACATTCCTGGCGGCGCGCCTGGACGCCGCCGTGACTGGGTTTCATGTGGTGAGCGAAACGGTGTTGGGCCGGCTCGTGTCGCTGGCGGCGATCGTCACCGGCTCCCCGGAGCCGGAAATTCCGTCGTTAGGCGTTGGCGCACTCGAGGACGCGAACGTCTGGATGAGCGAGCTCGTGACGCACGGGCTCGACCGGACGCGGACGCGCGGCGAGGTCGCGTACGGCGATCCGGCACACGAGATCGTCGCCGCGGCCCAGCGGTTGTCGGCCCAACTGATCGTGCTGGGCCGCCACCGCGCCGGCGGCGTCCGTCGTTCGTTGTTAGGCAGCGTGGCCGACCGCGTGTTGCGCGCGGCCCCGTGCTCGGTGCTCGTCGTCAGCGAGCCGAGCCCGGATACCGCGGCAGCCGACGAGGAGCGGACCGCCGCATGACGACCGGGGCGACGACGCGCCGCGCGGCCTTCGATCTGCAAGCCGCCGCGCGGCGAGACATGCTCGACAACGGCTTCACGCCGGACCTGCCGCCCGATGCCGCACACCAGCTCGCCGGCATCACCGCGCACGCTGCGCCTAACGATCCAACGGGACGCCGCGACCTGCGCGCGCTCCTCTGGTCGTCGATCGACAACGACGACACGCGTGATTTCGACCAGCTCGAGTTCGTCGAGCCGCTCGACGGCGACACGGTGCGACTCCGCGTCGCCATCGCCGACGTCGACGCGCTCGTCGCCGCGGGTTCCCCGCTCGACCGGGCCGCGGCCGCGAACGCGACGTCCGTCTATCTCGGCGTGCACACGTTCACGATGATCCCGGAGCCGCTCAGCTACGACCTCACGTCGCTGCGCGCGGATGCGGATCGGTACGCGATCGTCGTGGAGGCGGACATCGCCCTTGACGGCACCATCGCGCGCAACGACGCGTACACCGCGCTCGTGCGCAACCGCGCGCAGCTCGCGTATCCGAGTCTCGGCGATTGGCTCGAGGGACGCGGTGCCGCGCCGCCCGCCGTCGCAGCGAATCGGGAGCTCGCCGATCAATTACACGCGCAGCACGCGCTCGCGCAGCGACTGCGCACGCAGCGCTTGGCCCATGGCGCCCTCGAGCTCGAGACGATCGAGGCGACGCCCGTGGTGTCTAACGGAACCGTCACCGACCTCGCGCTGGTGCGCGACAACGCAGCCCGCCGGTTGATCGAAGACTTCATGATTGCCGCGAACATGGCGATGGGCCGGTTCCTCGCGGCGCGTCATCGATCCGAGCTGCTGCGCGTGGTTCGCACGCCCGAGCGCTGGCCGCGCATCGTCCAGGTTGCGCGCGCCGCGGGCGACACGCTGCCCGACGCGCCCGACAGCGTGGCGCTGTCCGAATTCCTCGCGCGCCGGCGCGCCGCCGATCCCGTCCATTTTCCCGACCTCTCCCTGACCATCGTCAAGCTGCTCGGCCCGGGCTCGTACGCGGTCACCTCGCCTAACGGAGGACCGGCCGGCGCCGGGCACTTCGGCCTCGCCGTCTCGGACTACACGCACTCCACGGCGCCGAACCGGCGCTACGCGGACCTCGTGATGCAGCGCCTGGTGAAGGCGGCGGTGTCCGGCGTACCGGCGCCATACGATGATGCGACGCTGGACGCGATCGCCCAGCGCTGCACCGAGCGCGAAGATGCCGCCCGCAAAGTCGAGCGTCTCGCGCGCAAGCAAGCCGCGGCCGTGATGCTCGCCGGACGCATTGGCGAGACGTTCGACGCGATCGTCACCGGCGCAAATCCCAAGGGCACCTTCGTGCGCCTGGTGCATCCGCCGGCCGAAGGCATGGTCGTGAATCCGCCGCCGCACATCGACGTCGGCGATCGCGTGCGCGCGCAGCTCGTCGCGACACGCCCCGACCCTGGATTCATCGACTTTCGCATCGCGAAACACTGATTTCGCGGCGCGATCCATCGTCCTTCTCAAGGGACATGGTTCGTACCCCATGAACGACAAGAGGAGTTAGGCAGGCGGCCGCGCGGCCGGTTTGAGCGCGCGGCCAACCGCTTGATTCACCGCGAGATGGCGCGTTGGCACGCGCCGCCCGGACCGGATGCCGCGTCGGGAATGGTCGTTGCCCGAGGCAATGCGTGGCAGTGGTCTCGTGCCATGCAGCATCCGAAACCGGAGATACCTATGCGTTACCTTGCGTCGACGTTCGGCGCGCTTGCTCTGGCCTTCACGGCCGCGGTCCCGTTGCACGCGGACCCGCCAGCGCGCGTTGCGCGTGTGAGCTACATCGAAGGCTCTGTGTCGCTCCGCCCCTCTACGGCGGATGACTGGGTTCAGGCATCCGTCAACTATCCCATGACGTCCGGCGACAACATCTGGACGGACCAGAGCTCGCGCGCCGAGCTGCACGTCGGCTCGACCGCCATGCAACTCGGTCCGCAGACCGCGCTCGGCTGGACGAATCTGGACGACACGCATTTCCAGGCGCGGTTGGACCAGGGCGAGGTCGAGATTCGCATCCGCGAGTTGTACGCCAACGACGCCGTGGAGCTCGATACGCCTAACGGAGTCGTGACGTTCTCGCAGCCCGGCCAGTACCGGGTCGACGTCTCGGCCGATGGACAGACGAGCGTCGTGACGGTGCGCGGCGGTCTGGCGAACGTCGCCACCAGCTCGCAGTCGTTCACCGTGCAGGCGGGACAGAGTGCATCGATCACCGGCACCAACAACGCGACCTACGATCTCGCGTCGGCGCCGGCGTACGATGATCTCGACACCTGGAGCCAGGCGCGCGATGCGCGCGAGGACGCCTCGGTGTCGCGCCAGTACGTGTCCACCGAAATGACCGGCTACGAGGATCTCGACTCGTACGGCACGTGGCGGTCCACGCCGCTCTACGGCGAGGTGTGGGTGCCGGCGCACGTGCGCGCGGATTGGGCGCCGTATCGCTACGGGCACTGGGCGTACGTGCAGCCGTGGGGGTGGACGTGGATCGACGACGCGCCGTGGGGTTTCGCGCCGTTCCACTATGGTCGTTGGGCGTACTATGGCGACAGCTGGGTGTGGGTGCCGGGCGCGATCGTCGCGCGACCCGTCTATGCGCCTGCGTTAGTCGCGTTCGTGGGCGGCCCGCGCTTCTCGGTGTCGCTCCGCTTCGGCGGCGACGGCGGCGTGGCGTGGTTCCCGCTCGCCCCGGGCGAAGTGTACGTGCCGTCGTATCGCGTCAGTGACGGGTACGTGCGCAACGTGAACATCACCAACGTGCACATCACGAACATCAACGTCCGCAACATCAACGTGACCAACATCCATTACGTGAACGAGCGTGTGAATGGCGGCATCACCGCGGTGCCGCGGCGGGTGTTCGAGGGCGCGCAGCCGATCGCGCGCGTCGCCACCGTGGTGTCGCCGCGCGACGCGCTCACCGGCACGGTCGTTGGGCACACCGCGCTCGTCGCGCCGACCCCGGCCAGTCGGTTAGGCCGAGCGCCGGGCGATGCACGCCTAACGGTGCGGCCGCCGGCGGCCGCGTTCACGCGGCCCGTCGCGATGCGCACGGCCGATCAGCACGTCGTCACGCGTGCGCCGGTGACGGCCATCCGCTCGGAGCCGGCGCGCGTCCCGGTGACGGTGACACGGCCGGCCACGCCGTCCAACGACAGCCACGCCATGCGCGCAGCGCCGGTCCAGGCGCGGCCCGTTAAACCGGAACCCGCAGCCTCGCGTCCAGGCATCATCGCCGTGACGCCGAAGCAGCAGAACAAACCAGACGCACGCGTGGGAGTCGAACCCCATGCACCGGTTGTGGCGCCTGCGCGGCCAGCGGTTTCGCGTCCGCCGGTGATCGAGCAACCGCGCAATGCGGTGCCGCGTCCGCCGGTGGTCGAACAACCGCGCAGTGAAGTGACCCGTCCACCTGTGGTCGAGCAGCCTCGCTCCGAGGTCGTGCGGCCACCGGTCGCTGCGGCGCCGACTCGGGTAGCACGTCCCGAGCCCGCGCCCAGCACGCGGGTGACCATCGAGCCGCGCGTGGCGCACGAAGCGCAACCGCGTGAGGTGCAGCAGCCTCGCGTGGCGCAGCAACCGCGCGCGATGCAGGAGCCTCGCGCAGTGCAGCCGCACGAGACTCAGCAACCACGTGAAGTGCAACCGCGTGAAGCGCAATCGCACCAGCGCGTGAGCACGCCCAAGCAGGATCGGGCCAAGGACACGCGTCGTCCGTCCGATCGGCCGGCGCAGTAGTGGGCTGCTACTAAAGCACGACACGCGCCGATCGATCGGCGCGAGACTGGAATTGCAGTCGAGGCTTCGGTATGATGCCACGTGCATCTACCGAAGCCTCGCTGTATCGCGACCGGTCGCACTCCCGAATCGTGACCGACACCGCACTCCCCGCAGCTACGCTCGGGGCCGACGGACGCCCGCTCACCGTGATGTACGTCGACCTCAACACGCAATGGCGCGGCGGACAGCGTCAGATCCTCTGGATGGCGCAGGGCTTGAGACGCGCCGGCGGCCGCCCGCTGCTCGCACTCCGCCCGCATGCCGTACTCGCCCAACGCGCGCGCGCCCTCGGTCTCGAGGTAGTTCCGATCGACCCGCTCATCGCCGAGTGGGGACCCATGACGGTGCTCCGGCTGCGGCGCACAGTCGCGCGCGAAGGCGTCCAGATTCTGCACCCGCAGTGCGGGCACAGCATGGCGCTGTCCGCGCTCGCTGCGTTAGGCACCGGCACGCGCGTGATCTTCGCGCGGCGCGTCACGTCGCCGCTCCGGCGCGGCGCCGCCACCCGCATCAAGTACGGCCGCGCGGACCGGTTCATCGCGGTGTGCCAGGCCGCGGTGCCGGCCCTGCTCGACGCCGGCATCGGCCGTGATCGCGTGGACGTCGTGTACAGCGGCGTGGACCTCGCGCGCGCCGTGGAACCCGCGAGCCGCGCCACGCTCGCCGAGCTCGGTGTGCCTAACGGACCGCTGGTCGTGATGGTCGGCGCCCTCACCCAGATGAAGGATCCGCTCACGTTCGTGCGCGCGGTGGACGTCGCGCGGCGCACCGTCCCCGGGCTCCAGGCCCTGCTCGTGGGCGACGGCCCGCTCCGTGGCCCGGTCGAAGCGCTCATCGGCGAGCTCGGTCTCGCCGGCACGCTGCACCTCGCGGGCTTTCGATCCGACGCCGATTCGCTCATGTGCGCCGCGCAGGTCGTGGTGCTGAGCTCCGACGCGAGCGCCGAAGGCATCGGCGGCGTCGTGATCGACGCCATCTCGTTCGGCCGACCGGTCGCGGCGACCGCGGCCGGAGGCGTCCCCGAAGTGATCGAGAACGAACGCACCGGCTTGCTGGTGCCGGTGCGCGACGCTGAGGCGCTGGGTCAGGCGATCGCGCGGCTGCTCACCGATCGGGATCTCGCGTCGCGCCTCGTTGCCGCCGGTCTCGCCCGTTCGCGCGACTTCGCGATCGAGCACACCGTTGCCGGCACCATCGCCGTGTACAAGAAACTGCTCGAGACGTCGCCCGCGTGACCACCGCGCCCGGCACCGCGCGACGCCTAACGGTACTCGAGCTCGATACCGAACGCGGGTGGCGCGGCGGCGAGCGACAGTTGCTCTGGCACGCGCAGGTCCTCACGCGTCTTGGACACCGGGCACTGATCGCGGCGCGGCCGAACGAGCCGCTCGCCCAACGGGCCGGCGCCCTCGGCATTCCCGTTTTCCCGGTCGCCCCGGCCATGGAGCTCGACCCGCGCGCGGCCTGGGCGCTGCGTCGTGTCATCCGGCGCGAACGCGTCGACATCGTACACTCGCACACCGCCCACGGCGTCGCCCTGGGAGCCATGGGCTGCCTCGGCACCAACGCCAAGCTGGTGATCACGCGTCACTCGGATTTCCGTCCGCGCGCGAACCTCGGCACGCGCTGGAAGTACAGTCGAGTGGATGCGCTGATCGCCATCTCCAGCGCGTCCAAGAACGCCATGGTCGCGAGCGGCATGTCGCCGGAGTCCATCACCATCGTCCGCGGTGGCTCGGACCAGTCCCACCCGATCGCGCCTGCAAGCGCATCGACTCTCGCGTCGCTCGGTGCCGCGGCAGGGATGCCCGTGGTCGTGCAGGTGTCGCAATTGGTCCAACACAAGGACCCGCTCACGTTCGTCGCCGCGATCGACACCGCGCGGGCTCGCGTGCCCGCGATCCGGGCCATTCTCGTGGGCGACGGACCTCTCCGGCCAA
>DATEKK010000120.1:0-17881 GCA_035277485.1 Gemmatimonadaceae bacterium | reverse complement strand
CGGCATGCGCGCCACCCTCGAGAAGGTGATCCACAAGACCGTGCTGCCGAACGGACTCGAGGTGATCGTCATCGAAAACCACGGCGTCCCGCTGGCCACGGTCGAGATCGACGTCAAGAACGGCGCGTTCACGCAGACGCCCGAGTACGAAGGCCTCGCCCACATGTACGAGCACATGTTCTTCAAGGCCAACGCCGACTACCCCGAGCCCGAGCAGTTCGTCCAGCGGGCGGCGGAGCTCGGCGCCGTGTTCAACGGCAGCACGCGCGAGGAGGTCGTGAACTACTACATCACGCTGCCGTCCGACAGCGTCGCCGCAGGCCTCTCGTTCCTCGCGTCCGCGTTCCGCGCGCCGCTCTTCCGGCCGGATGAGCTCGAGAGCGAGCGCCAGGTTGTGTTAGGCGAGTACGACCGCCAGGAATCGAGCCCGTTCTTCAAGTTCACCGAAGACATGAACCACTTGCTCTGGCGCTCGGCGTACAGCCGCAAGAACATGATCGGCAACCGCGACGTGATTCTCCACGTGACCCCGGCGCAGATGCGCGAGATCGAGCACCGCTACTACCTGCCCAACAATGCGGCGCTCATCGTCGCCGGCGACGTCCGGCCCGACCAGGTGTTCGCGCTCGCCCAACGGGCATTCGGCGGCATTCCCCGCGGTCCCGATCCGTTCACGAAGTATCCGATCCCCGACGTTCCGCCGCTTCCGCACGACGAGGCCCAAATCGTCGAAGAGCCCGTGAGCACCGTGTTCGTGCAGGAGCAGTGGCTGGGGCCGAGCGTACGCAAGGACCCGCAGTCGACGTACGCCGCCGACGTGTTCTCCGACGTGATGAACCAGGACGGGTCTCGGTTCCAGCGCCGTCTCGTGGACAGCGGACTGTGGCACTCGGTGGTGGTGAACTACTACACGCTCGACCACACGGGTCCGATCACCATCAGCGGTGAGACCACGGCCGACAAACTGCGCCCGGCGCTCGCCGCGCTCAACGCGGAGATCGCGAAGTTCGACACGCCCGACTATTTCAGCGCATCGGACGTCGCCCTCCAGAAGCAGCAGCGGGCGGTGGGCACCGCGCTCGGCCTCGAGCGGGCATCGGGCTTTGCGCACCAGCTCGGATTCTGGTGGTCGGTGGCGGGTCTCGACTATTACCTGGGGTACGTAGACAACATGGCGCGGCAGACGCCGGACGATCTGCGCCGGTACGTGCGGACGTACATCGCCGGGAAGCCGCGCGTGGTGGGCGTGCTCATCTCGCCCGAGGACCGGCAGCAGGTCGGCCTAACGACGGCCGACCTGCTCCACCCCGCCGCGCCGTCCAAGACGGCGCTTGAGCCATGACGGCGCGCGTGGCCGCGATCGCGTGCGCGATCGCGGGTGTGCTCGCGTCGGCCGGGGGCGGTGTGGCCGCGGCAGTGCCGCGGCCGCACGCGCCCCCGGCCGACACGGTCACCACGAGCTTCGACGTCTCCGGCGTGCACGTCATCCTCCGCCGCAACGCGGCCAACGATGTCGTCGCCGTCAATCTCTACCTGCTCGGCGGCACCCGCGGCCTCACGGACTCCACCGTCGGCATCGCGCCGATGATGCTATGGGTGTCCGAGCGCGGCACGCAGCACTACTCGCGCGAAGCCCTCCGCCTCAAGACCGCGGAGCTCGGCAGCAGCATCGTGGTCGAGCCCCAGCCCGACTGGACGATGTTCGGATTTCGCGGCATCCGCTCTACGTTCGACAGCACGTGGATGGTCTTCGCCGACCGCCTCATGCACCCCACACTCGATTCCGCCGACGTCGAGCTCACGCGCGCCCAGGTCGCGAGCGGCGTGAGCGAACGCCGCGATTCTCCCGACGACTGGGTCGAGTATCTTGCCGACAGCGTCGCGTTTTCCGGCACACCGTACGGAATCGCCGCCTCCGGCACCGAGCGCTCCATCGCATCCATATCCGCCGCCGACTTGCGCCGGTTTCGCGACACCGCGCTCGTCACGTCGCGCATGCTCGTCGTGGTGGTGGGCAACGTGGACAGCGCGCAGGTCGCGCGCGACGTCCAGCGCACGTTAGGCACGCTGCCCGCCGGCGGCTACACGTGGACCGCAATCCCGGCCGGCATGGCGTCGGACACATCGGGCGATCCGGCAGTTCCCGGGACGCCATCGCCCGTGGTCCTCGAGCAGCGATCGCTGCCCACCAACTACATCTTGGGCTACTACAATGGTCCGGCCGCAACGAGCCCGGACTATCAGGCGCTCCGCGTCGCGACCGCGGTGCTGAGCGGGCGACTCTTCGCCGAGGTCCGTTCGCGCCGCAATCTCACGTATGCGGTCGAAGCGCCGTTCCTCGAGCGCGCGGTTGCGGCCGGCGGTCTGTACGTGACCACGGTGTATCCCGATTCCGTGCTCACGATCATGCGCGAGCAGGTGCGCGAGCTGCAGCACGGCCTGGTCGACACGGACAACCTGCACGTCATCGTCGCGCAGTTCCTCACCGAGTATTTCCTGAACAACGAGACGAACGACCAGCAGGCCAACTTTCTCGCGCGCGCGCAGCTCTATCGCGGCGACTGGCACGCGGCCGACAACTTCGCGAACGAGCTGGAGCGTGTGACGCCGCAGGATGTCCAGCGCGCGGCGCGCCGCTACATCCACGACGTCAAGTTCGCCTACCTCGGCGACACGACGCACGTGTCGCGCGCGCTGCTCACGGGCTTCTGACCGCGCCGCCCGTGCTGCCGCCGCCCTTGCGTTAGGCACTCTCGCGATGCCGACCGGCGCCGAGTCCGTCGTACGCGCGCTCGAGGACGAGGACGTCCCGTTCGCGTTCGGCATCCCCGGCACGCACACCATCGAGCTGTACGACGCGCTCGCGCAGTCGTCGAGCGTCAAACCGGTCCTCGTCACCGACGAGCAGAGCGCAGCGTTCATGGCGGACGGCGTCTGGCGCGCATCGGGACGCCTGGGCTGCGCCGCGCTCGTACCCGGCGCCGGGCTCACGCACGCGTTGAGCGGGATCGCCGAAGCGTTCCTCGACACCGTCCCGATGCTCGTGTTGGGCTGCGGCGTGCGGCGCGACACCGGCATGGCGTTCCAGCTACACGACATCGACCAGTTGGCGCTGGCGCGTCCGGTCACCAAATCGGTGATGCGGCCGGAGACTGGCTCCGACCTCTACCGCACGATACGCGAAGCGTGTCGCATCGCGCGCGCCGGCGTGCCCGGCCCCGTGTTCGTCGAAGTGCCCGCGGAGTTGTATTTGCTGGCCCACGAAGGCGACGCGTCGCCGCTCTTGTCGTTAGGCGCACCGCCGCCGCAGCCGCCGCACGAGCTCGTCGAGCGCGCGGCGGCGCTCCTCGCCCGCGCGCGCCGGCCGATGCTCTACCTCGGCTTCGGCGCGCGCGGCGCCGAGTTGGTCGCGCTCGCCGAAACGCTCGAAGCACCGGTCGCAACCACCATTCATGGTAAGGGTGTGTTCCCCGAATCGCATCCGCTCGCGCTGTGGCCCGGATTCGGCGACGCCGCGCCATCGTTCGTGCGCGCCGTCGCCCGCGAGTGCGATGCCACGCTCGCCATCGGGTGCCGTTTCGGCGAAGTCGCCACCGGCAGCTACGGCGCCCAACCGCGCCGCCCGCTCATCCACGTGGACATCGGCCACACGGCGCTCGAGCGCAACGTCGAGACGGATCTGGCGATCGTGTCCGACGCGCGGGCATTCGTGGACGCGCTCCTGGCCCGCCTAACGCACCGCCCGATCGACGTCGCCCTGCGCGCGGCCATTCGCGACGGCCACGCCGCCGTCGAACGCGAGTGGCGCGAGAGTGCGTCCACCACCGGCGTCACGCCGCACGCGCTCCTCGACGCCTTGCAACGCCGCTTCGGTCCCGCCACGATCTACAGCGCCGACAGCGGCAACGGGACGTTCCTCGCCATGGAATGCCTGCGCCTCGAGCGCGCCGGCCACTTCCTGGCGCCCATCGATTACTCGTGCATGGGCTACAGCGTGCCCGCGGCGATCGGCGCCAAGCTCGCGCGCCCCGAGACGCCGTGTGTCGCCCTCACCGGCGACGGCGCGTTCCTGATGACGGGACTCGAGCTCCTCACGGCCGCGCACCTCGAGGTCGCCGTCGCCGTCATCGTGCTCCGCGACCACGAGCTCGCGCAGATCGCCCAGTTCCAGTCGCTCGCGTTAGGCAGGAAGAGCGCCAGCGAGCTGCCCAACTACGGCCTCGAGCAGCTGTGCGGCGGCATGGGCGTCCAGTACCTGCGGCTCGACCGCGACGTCGAGATCGCCGACGTGGTCGACCAGGCCGCCGGTATCACCGAGCGCGGCGGCCCCGTCGTCGTGGACGTGGCGATCGATTACTCCCACAAAACGTACTTCACCCGCGGCGTGATCAAGACCAACTTCGGCCGCCTGCCGTGGGCCGACCGCCTGCGCTTCGTGATCCGCGCCCTCGGCCGCCGCGTGGCCGCCGCCCGCCGGCCGCAGCCAGTCCGTTAGGCAGCCGGTCCGAACGGTTGTTCGAGCGACGGGCTGCGCGGCGTGAGCAGCTCCGCGCCGTCGGACGTGATGTGCATGTCATCCTCGATGCGCACCCCGAACTTGCCCGGGATGTAAATGCCCGGTTCGTCGCTGAACATCATGTTCGGTTGCATCGCGAGCCTGTTGCCGCGCACCAGATACGGCCACTCGTGCCCATCCATCCCCATGCCGTGGCCGAGCCGATGACTGAAGTAGGTGTAGTCGGGACCGTAGCCCGCGTCGACGATGACCTTGCGCGCGGCGGCATCGACGGCCTGACACTCGAGCCCGGGCCGCGCGGTCTGTAAGGCAGCCGTCTGTGCGTGGTACACGATGTCGAACACCTTTCGCATCTCGTCGGTCGGCGTGCCTAACACGAACGTGCGCGTGATGTCGGACGTGTAGCCCTCCACCTTGCACCCGCCGTCGATCATGACGATGGTGCCGTCGCGGATCGTTTGCGGCGTGCGCGATCCGTGCGGCAGCGCGGAGTATTCTCCCACCTGCACCGACGCGTCGCCGTCGAAGCCCTGCCGGCGATGTCCCGCCGCGACCATCGCGCTCACGTCCTCCTGTGTCATCCCTTCTTTGATCGATTGCCACGTCGCGTGATACGCGCGCAGCGTGATCGCGGCGGCCAGCCGCATGAGCGCCACTTCGTGATCCGTCTTCACCATGCGGCACCCCGCGGTCACCGGCGTCGCGCTCGCGAGCGACATGGCCGGCAGCGCGTGCGCCGCGCCATCGCTGAACACGTACCGCACCGTCTCCTCGATGCCTAACCGGCCGGTCGCGAGGCCGCGCGACTGCAGGCCCTGCGCGACGAGCGCGTACGGACTCTCGTGCTCCTGCCACGTCATCACGTCGGTGCCGGTATCGAGCGGGCCCGCGGCCACCTGCTCCATGGCGCGCGCACGCTCGAACGCGGGCGTCACGAGAAACGGAGCCCCGCGCGCGGGAATCACCACCGCGAGCAACCGCTCGCTCAAGCCCCACTGGATGCCCGTGAAGTAGTCGAGCGACGTGCCGCCCGTGAGCATCATCGCGCTCAGCTCGTTGTCGTGCATGAGCGCACGCGCTCGCTCGATGCGCGCGCGCCGTTCGTCCACGGTGATCGGTTGGGCTTGTCCTTTCGCGGACTTGAGCGAGGCTAACGCCGGCGGGAGCGTGCCCGCTTCGTTCTTAGGCTCAGGACCCGTGCGTGCGGCAGCGGCGTGACACGCGGTACCGGCGACAGCGACCGCCGACACACCGATGAACTTCCGTCTCGACACCATGACGTCCTCCCGAAGGCACACGCTGCGGACGCGCGGCCGGAGCGGAGGTCCGGCGCGCGCCCAAGAGACTCGCGACGCGGCCGGTAAATTGGTGTCGGGTGCGCGCGGGCGAAAGAGCGCATCAGCGCTCGGCGCCGCTCAGGATCTGGCTGAAAAGATCGACGGCGCGCGGATCGCCGCTCTGGCCGAGCCAGAAGAGCGCTTTCTTCCTGAGCACTGGATCTTTGCTGGTGCGGGCGACGCGGATGAGCACGGGCACGCTCTCGTCGTGCGGCTGCTGCGAGATCGCGAAGATGGCCTCGCCCTTGACCTCTTCGTCATCCGACTCGTCGGCCTCGTGGTGCTCGCCGAACAACGTCGTTCCATTGACGCGCGCGGCAGCGGCCTGGCCTAACCAGAACGTCGCGCTCTCGCGCGTGTCGTGCGATGGCGCGGTGCGCGACAACGTGACGAGCGCCGGCCACGGCGTGGTGCTGTCGGCCAGCACGGCCGCCAACACCGCATCGTCGCCGACACGGTGCGATGTGCCGCCGGCGAGGTCGAGCAGGTAATCCACCGCGTCGTGCGCGGACACCATACCGAGATCGTGCACGTCGGCGCCGCTGTCGTTGCCGCCGATGTTCACGGTCAGCCGTTCGACGGAGCCGCTCGCGGTGCGCAGCACCACCCGCACGGGGCTAGGCTCGCAGCGACGGCGCCATTCCCCGGCGTCATTCGCGGACCAATTGCCGCGCATGACGTTGTCGTCGCCGCCCGAAATGGTGCTGCGTCCATCGCCGCACACGCCCGGCCGCGACGCGAAACGCAGCTGCACGCGGCCATCGCCGGCGTCACGCACGCGCTGGGCCAGCGACTGGCCGGCCGCGCGTCCGGTGCCTAACGCAAATGCCGCGATGACCACGATGCTGTATCGCATGGCTCGTCCTCAGTGCTCGAGGATGTCGGCGAGAAACTTCGCGACGCGTGGATCGTTCTTCTGCCCCAACCAGAACATGGCTTGCTTGCGCAAATCGGGTTCGGGATCGGTGCGCGCGATGCGCATGAGCGCATCCGTCGCCGCCGAGTCGTCGCGCTGCGAGAGCACGAAGATGGCTTGGCGCTGCATCGCATTGTCATGCAGATGGCCGTACAGCGCCGCGAGATCGGATGTCGTGAGCGCGTCGCCCTGTCCGGCCCAGAAGAGCGCCTGCTTCCGCACCGCCACAGATCGTGCGCTGTCCGTGACAATACCCAACAGCCACGCCTTCGCGCCGGGCCCGCCGTGTTGCGCCACGCCCATGAGGACCCGGTCCTGCAACTTCTTCGTGCCTAACGCATCGAACTGGCTGCGCAGAAAAGCCTGGTCGTCCGGCGAATCGTGTTGCCCCAGGACGAATACGGCCTGCGCTTTGACCTCCTCGCTGACGCCGCGGTCGGTCACGAGCTGGCGCAGCGTCTGGCTCGCGCCGGGATCGTCGATCTGGCCCAGCCAGAACGTGGCCTTGGCCGCGAGCCACGGCTCTGCGTTCGACCGCGCGACGCGCGTGAGCCCGGGCACGCCGGCGCCATCAGGGAGCTGCGACAACACAAACACCGCTTGCTCGCGGAGACGCCGGTCCTCGCTCGTGTCATCGGCGATGCGCTGCACAGGCGCGCTCACGTCGCTTTCATCCACCTGCCCCGCCCAGAAGAGCGCGTTCTTGCGCACTTCGATCGGGCGCGAGCGTTCGTTCGCCAGGGTCAGCAAATCGGGCGTGACCGTCATCGAGTCAGCGAGCGCGACGGGCGTGACCGCCTCTCGCGCCACGGGCACGTCGGCGCTGCGGGCCAGCGACAGAAAGTACTGCACGGCCTCGCGGTCGCCGACGGGGCCCAGGTCCGTTAGGCCGGCGATCTCGCGCCGGCGCGTGCCGACCAGGGTGTGGATGGCCTGGACCGTTCCGTCGCGCACCGTGAGCCGCACCCGTACGGGACCGGGCTCGCAATGCCAGGAATACTCGTTCTCGGTGTCGTGTCGCGACCGGACGTTCACCGACCCTTCACCGTCGCCGCACACGCCGGGTCGCGCAGCGAATCGGATCTCGACGTCGCCCGATGCGCCGCGCACGCGGTCGGCAATGGTCTGGGCGCGCGCGAGAGCGGGCAGCACGGTGGCCAGCACGGCCACCGTGGCGCACGCCGCCCGCGTCATGCGATCAGATGGTGTCATTGGTGATCAGGTCCTCCAGAAGTTTGCGGACGCGCGGATCATCCCGTTGGCCTAACCAGAAGATCGCCTTCTTGCGCAGCTCGACGTTGCGGTCGTGCCGCGCGATGTCGATCAGCTTGTCCGTCGCCTCGCGCTCGTCGCGCTGCGAGAGCGCGAAGATCACCTGCTCCTTGAGCGCCTCGTCGGTCATCCGATCGTACAGCGACGCGAGGTCGGCAATCGGCACACCGCCCTGGCCCGCCCAGAACAACGCCTTCTTGCGGATCTCCACGTCCTGATGGGCGTCTTGGGCGATGCCTAACAACCAGCGGCGGTTGTCCGGGTCGTCGCTCTGCGCCATCGACTGGATCACCTGCTCCTGGAGATCCGGCTTGTCGAGCTTGGGGTACACCTCGCGGAGATAGGCGAAATCGGACGCATCGCCTCGGTAGTGACCCAGGGCGAAAATCGCGCGCGACTTCACGTCGTCCGATGTGTTGGGCTGCGTGATGAGGTCGCGCAGGATCTTGCCCGCGCGCTCGCCGCCGTGCTGCGACAGCGCGAAGATTGCCTTGTCCTGCAGATTCTCATCTTTGGTGGACATGAGAATCGAATCGAGCAGCGAGACCGAGCGCTCGCCCGACACCTGCCCCAGCCAGAAGACCGCCGATTCGCGCACGTCGTTCGACGGGTCGCTGCGCGCGACACTCAAGAGAATGTCGGCGCTTTCGCTGTCTTCCTTTTGCGCGACGATGAACACGGCCTTCTTGCGCAGCGGTTCCGAGCAGGCATCCCGGCGCGCCAGCACCTTGCGCAACACAGGCAGTGCCTCCTGCGCATCCATTTGCATGAGCGCGTTGAGCGCGGCCACGCGCATGTCATCGTCTTCACTCGGGCAGCCGTGGACGGCGCTGTCGGCCCCGCGTACCACTCGCTGGCCGGCGTTGGGGTCGCCGTGCTGGGCCAACACGCCGTTGATTCGCGCACTGAGCGCTGCGGCGTCGCCGTGCGTGGCGGCAGACGGATACTTCGTCCGCTGGGCTTGCAGCGCGTCCAGCGCGGAGTGCAGGTCGCCCGATCCGCCGCGCCGGTAAAGCGAAAAAGCCTGCCAGTAGAGCGCGTCACCGGCGTAGCGCGAGCTCGGATAGTCGTCCGCGATCTGGCGGAAGAGCGCCGCCGCGCGGCGGTAGTCGCCGTCGTTCAGCGCTTTGCGGGCGACGCGATAGAGCGAGTCCGCGGAGTCGCCCGGAAACATGGCGGCAGGCGGTTGCGTGGCGAACGCGCGCGCCGGCGTCGGCGCGACGATCGGTACGTTAGGCATCGAGACGATGCCGAGCGGCGCACCCATCACGAAGAAGAACGACATCGCCATCAAGAAGGTCGGCATCGAGGGTCTCCTCAGGAGCCAGAGGCGGGTGCGGCGCTCCCTGGAGGCGTCGCATCGCGCAGTCGGGTCATCATGTTTTGGCTGCGGACCGCTTGTTCGATGATCTCGAGCTCATCGGACCGCGAATCCGGTTGGGACTTGAGCTGCGCGATCTGCGCGAGCACCACTTCCAGATCGCTCAGCAGTTTGCGCGTGCGTGGATCGCGCGCACGCGGGGAATCGAGCAGGAGCCGCGTCGTCGTGAGCAGATCGCCGGCCCACGTCCCGATCTGCGGGTCGAGGTCGCCGTGCGCGGACTCCGTGTTGAACGTCGTGAGCAGCGCTTCGGCGCGGCCCAGGTGGTCGGCGGCGGCCGCGTCGAACGTGAGCGAGCCGGCCGCGTGAGACACCGGCGGGCGGGCCGCGACGACGGGCGTGTTAGGCCGCGACTCGGTCGCCGTGCCGGCGGACTCCGCCGGCGCCGCCGGCCGCCCGCCGCTCGCCACAACGGGCGCCAACGGGCGTCCCGTGGTCTTCCGCCCCTCCATCCACGTGCCCAACGCGATGCCTAACAGAAGAGTGGCGGCGAGGGCCGACGCGGCAAGCCACCACCGGCGCCGTTGCGTCGGCACCGCGAGCCGCCGCACCCGGCGCTCGGTCTCGATGCGCGTCCACATGTCCTCGCGCGGCGTGGTCGGCGGCTCGTGGTACGAGCGCGCCGCCCGCTGCAGGAATTCGTCAAACTTGTCGTCGCTCATGCGGTCCATTCTCCTGCGAAATCCGAGAGCGCCTCACGGAGCCTGGCGCGCGCCCGCGAGAGCTGCGCCTTGGACGTTCCCGGCTGTATGCCTAACGCACTGCCGATTTCCTCGTGCGTGTAGCCTTCCACATCGTGCATCACGAACACCGCCCGGAACCCCGGCGCCAGCGCATCGATCGCCGCCGCGAGCCGCTGTTTCAGGTCCGGCTCCGCCCGGCGCCCCGTCCACCCGTGGTCGCGCGCTTCGTCGAGATCCGCTTCGCGCGTCCGGAACCGCTTCACCTTGCGCAGCCCGTTCATCGACACCGAGAGCGCGATGGTATGCAGCCACGTCCCGAAACTCGACTCGCCCCGGAAGTCGCCTAACCGGGCGAACGCGCGGATGAACGTGTCCTGCGTGAAGTCCTGCGCCAGATCGTCGCTCCCCGCCAACCGGTACGCCAACCGATAGACACGGTCGACGTGCGCGTCGTACAACGCGCGCTCGGCCGCGGGATCGCCGGCTCGGGCTCTGGTTAGCAGATCCGTTTCGTCCACCGAACCTCGGTCGCAACGTCGTGGGCGAAAGCGATCCCACGTACTGACTTGTCCTTGGGACACGACGTGGGACGGAAGGGTTGCGTGCTGCGGCTGCCGGCGCCGGCCGCGTGCCCCCTCCCGCAGCGCGGTCTCCGGCGCGCGCTTCCCGCTTCCCCCAGGCGCCGCGAGCCGACGCTTCCCCAGCGCTTACACTTCCTGCATGAGCTCCCGCTCATAGGCGCCGAGCACGTCCGCACGGCTCAATACGCCCACGATCCGGGGATGCGCCTCACTCATTACTACGGGGATGACGTCGATGGCGCGCGCGTTCATCTTGCGCAGCGCTTCGGCGAGGGAGTCGGACGGCAGTACAACCTCCGTCGGAGCCGCCAGGTCGGCGGCGAGCACCACGCCTGCGAGCGCGCCACGATCCAACATCGCTTGGCGCAAGCCCTCGTACGTGATCACGCCCATGAGGATGTCGTCGCGGTCCACGACGGGCAGCGTCGGATAGCGCGTGCGGCCCGCGGCCGCGATGACGTCGCCCAGCGTGTCCGCCGGCCGAACCACGATCGGGTGCGTGTCTAACGCTTCGGCGGTGCGAATACGGTGCATGAGCGCGCGATCGGCGCCGTGCGCGAGGTGCTCGCCGCGCCGGGCCAGCCAGCCGTCGTAGAGGCCGTACGGAGCGAACCGTCTGGCGACGGCGAATGCGATGACGGACACGAGCATCAGCGGCGGCACGAGCTGATAATCGTTGGTCATCTCGAACACCATGAAGATCGCAGTGATCGGCGCCCGGTTGGCGCCCGCCACGAGTCCGGCCATGCCGACGAGCGCCCAGGCGACGGGATGCAGCCCGAACGCGGGGAAGAGGAGGTTCGCGATGCGCCCGAGCGAACCGCCTAACGCAGCGCCGATGAACAGCGTCGGCGTGAACACGCCGCCCGAGCCCCCCGAGCCGAGGGTCACCGACGTGGCCACCGATTTGGCGAGCGCGATGCCTAACAGTAAGTACCAGGCGATGCCCCCGAAGATCGGCGTCGGGATCGCCAGGTGCCCGTTCCCCACGAGCAGACCGCCCGATACGTACACGATGAGGCCGACAATCAGCCCGCCGGCGATCGGCCGCAGCCACCGCGGTCCGTGCGCCCGGGCGAAGACATTCGCCGTCGCAAAGAAGGTCCGCGTGTAAAACGCGGACCAGATCCCGCAGACGATGCCTAACACCGGGTAGAACAAAAGGATCGACGCCGGCCGGATCTGACCGTACGATGGAATGTGGAACGCCGGGTGCGAGCCGAGGAACGGCCGGACGGTGAGCGCTCCGGCCACGCTCGCGATGACCACCGGACTGAACGCGCCGATCGAAAACGACCCGAGCACTTCTTCGAGGGCGAAAAAAGCGCCGGCGAACGGCGCATTGAACGCGGCGGCGATTCCCGCGCCGGCTCCGCAACCGACGAGGATCTTGAGCCGGCGTTGTTGGAACCGCAGCCCCTGTCCCAGCAGCGACCCGACGCCGGCGCCCAGCACAGCCGTCGGCCCTTCACTGCCCGCCGACCCGCCCGAGCCCAACGTCACCGCCGACGCCAACGTGCGCACGAGGATCGGCCGTCCGCGCAGCACGCCGCCCCGCTTCGCGACCGACAACTGGATGTCCGCGACATTCTGCCCCTCGGGGATCCGGCGGACGAGCGCCCACGCCGCCCACAGGCCTAACGCCGTGAGTGCCGGGCGATAGGCGACGTGCGACGTGATCCCCAGCCGGTCGCCGATGAACGCGATGAAGAAATCGTACGCCGCGTCGATCAAGTGGTAGAACCCCACGACGCCTAACCCAGCGCCTACCCCGATCACCAACGCGAACGCCATGAGCAGCGCGCCCTCGTCCCAATCGCTGCGCGCGAACAGCGTAACGACGCGAGCCCAGGGCGTCCCCAGACGGGACAGGAGCGCCTCGCGCAGGGGAATCGACCGTGTACGGTCGGACATTGTTGTCTTGGTCACTGGTTGGGAAAGGACACGTCCAGGTCGGTCATCAGGCGCCGGTAGCTGGCGTAGCGTTCGCGCGCCACGCCGCCCGTGTCCACGGCCTCGCGCACCGCGCAGTCCGGTTCGTCGTGGTGCCGGCAATCCCGAAACCGGCACCGCGGAATGAATGGGCGAAATTCCGGGAAGCAGCGTTCGAGCGCCGCCGGAGACACGTTCCACAGGCCTACTTCGCGCAGGCCCGGCGTGTCCATCACGTAGCCGCCGTCGGACAGCGGATGCATGGTGGCGCCCACCGTCGTATGCCGGCCCTTGTCCACGGAGGCGTTGATTGTTCCCACGCGAAGCGAGAGGTCCGGATACATCGCGTTGAGCAGCGACGACTTGCCCACACCCGAGGGGCCGGTGAGCACGGACACGCGCCCGCGAAGCACGGCGTGCAGCGCATCGAGGCCTTCTCGGTTAGGCACGCTCGTTGCCTGCAGCGGGTAGCCCGCCGCCGCGTATGCCGCATACGGAGCGAGGGTGTCGCCCGGCACCAGGTCCGCCTTGTTGATCACGATGCGCGCCGGCACGTCGTTCGCCGCCGCGATCACGAGAAACCGGTCGAGCATTCTTGCGTGAGGCGTCGGGTGCGCCGCGGCGAATACGACCACCACTTGATCGACGTTGGCCGCCACCACGCGCTCGCCGAACGCCCCGCCCGGCGCGCGCCGCGCGAGCCGCGATCGGCGCGGGAGAATGTCCGCGATCGCCCAGGTTCCATCGCGGGCATCGCGCTCGAGCTCCACTTCGTCGCCCACCACGAGCTTGAGCGACTCGCCCTGCTTGAGCCGCCCGCGCAACGTGACGTCGTGCTCGGCACCCACGTCATCGCGCGCGCGCCACACACCGCCCGTCCCGCGCAGCACCACCGCCTTCACGAGGACTGCGGCGCGCTCACGCGCCGTCCTCGTCGCGCATCACCTCCCACCACGGACGCTCTGCGTTAGGCAATCGCTCGGCGATCAGCGCGTCCAGCAGGGCACGCACGCGCTCGAGCGGCAGCGCGCCCACGCGGGCGCGCGCATCGTCTTCCGTGCGCGACCGCTCGAGAAAATCGGTTTCGAGATGCCCGCTCACACGCGGCTCCCCGGCGCTCCATTGCACGAACAGCAGATACGCCCCGACCGGCGCATCCGGATCACCCGTCTCGTCCGTCTCGATGGAAACGCTGTACGACCGGCCGTCGCGCCCTTCGAACGCCGCCGGACGCGCGTGCACCGCCATGTAGCCGCCGAGCGTCCGCTCGTCGCCCTTCGAGTGATCGGGAGGAAGGAACCTACCCACGATGCACCCGCACCGCCGTCAGTCGCATCAATGCCGGCCGGCCACCAGCTCGCGGACCATGTTGCCCGTGATGAACGCGACGTTCGCCGGACGCTCCGCCAGCCGCCGCATCAGATACGGATACCACTGCGTGCCGAACGGCACGTACACCCGCATGTTGAAGCCCTCGCGCACGATCTGATCCTGCAAGTCGCGCCTAACGCCGTACAACATCTGAAACTCGAATCGCTCGGGCCCAACGTCCTGCGCGCGCACGAAGCGTTTCGCCTGTGCCAGAATCGCCGGATCGTGCGTCGCAATTCCCGGATAATTTCCCTCGAGGAGCAGCTGCTGCATGCACTTCACGTAGTTGGCGTCCACGTCGCGCTTCTCCGGGAACGCCACCGTCGCCGGCTCGTTGTACGCGCCCTTGCACAGCCGCACGCGGCACTTGAGCTGCACCGCACGCTCCACGTCCACCTTCGTCCGATAGAGATAGCTCTGCAGGACGATGCCGACGTGCTCGGGAAAACTCGGATACAGCCGGTCCTCGAACAGCCGCAGCGTCCGCTCCGTGTAGTCGCTGCCTTCCATGTCCAACCGCACGAACGTCCGATAGCTCCGCGCACGCTCGAGAATCTGCTGCATGATGTCGACGCACAGCTCCTCGCTGATGTCGAGCCCCATCTGCGTGAGCTTCACCGACACGTTCGCATCGAGGCCGGCCTCGTGAATCCGGTCGAGCATCTGCAGGTACGACCGGCTCGCCGCGCGCGCTTCGGCTTCGGTGGTCACGCTCTCGCCTAACAGATCGAGCGACGCGCGAATCTTCCGCGCGTTGAGTTGCCGCACCGCCGCCAGCGCGGTATCCAGCGTCTCGCCCGCGACGAATCGCGAAGCAAATCGCTTGGCCATGCCGTTGTGGCGCACGAACTGGAACAGCCGCGGTTGGTTCGACAGATAAAGGAAGGTTCGACGCAACATGTCGTCTGGTGATCCGGGACGGAGAATGCGGTTCGGGGAACGCCTTACGGACGCATGGTGGCGCATAAGCTAGTCCTCGCGTTCACCGCCAGTCCAGTCAATCGAGCCAGCGGCCGCCGCCCTGCGCGGCGCGGTCGTGCAGAATGCGAGCCGGCTCGAAGCGCGGCGCGAATCGCCCGTGGTACACCTCGAGCTGCCGCACGATGTGCGCGATGCCTACGGAATCCACGTAGCGGAACGGCCCGCCGCGAAACGGCGGAAATCCGATGCCGAACACGGCGCCCACATCGCCATCGCGCGCCGAGCGAAGAACCCCTTCCTCGAGACAGCGCGCGGCTTCGTTCACCATGGCCAGCACGCATCGCTGTTGCATCTCGAGCACCGGAATCTCCGTCCGGTTCACGCCCGTCGGCAGCAACGTGTAGACCGTTTCGTCGACGCCGGTCTTCTTACCGCCCGGACCGTCGTACCGATAGAACCCGCTCCCGCCCTTTCGGCCCAACCGGCCCGATGCCACCACACGCGACAACGATTGCGACGGCGTGAGCCGGTCGCCGAACGCATCGCGCAGCACGGTCGCGACCTTGGCGCCCACGTCGAGTCCGACCTCATCCATGAGCGTGATCGGCCCAACGGGAAATCCGAAGTCGACCAACGCGCGATCGAGCGCGTCGATCGATACGCCTTCGTCCAACAGATACCCGGCCTCGTTGAGGAATGCCGCGAGCGTGCGCGTCGTGTAGAATCCCGGCCCGTCGTTCACCACGATCACGTGCTTGCCAAGTTTCTTGCCGAACGCGACGGCAGTGGACGTGGCCACCGCGGCGGTGCGCGGCGTCACGATCACCTCGAGCAACGGCATCTTGTGCACCGGCGAGAAGAAGTGCATGCCGAGCACCTGCTCCGGACGCTTCGACACTTCCGCGATGCGCGAGATGGGAATGGTGCTCGTGTTCGACGCGTAGATCGCATCGCTCGGCATCACCTGCTCGGCTTCCAGCAGCACGCGGTGCTTGAGGTCGATGTCCTCGAACACGGCCTCGATCACCAGATCGCAATTCGAGAAACCGGAGTAGTCCGTCGTGCCGCCGACGAGGGACATCTGGTCCTCGAACTGCCTGCGCGTGATCTGCTTTTTCTGCAGGCGCTCGGCGAGCACGTCGTTCACCGCTTTGAGCCCCTTGGCCACGCGCGCGTACTCGGCGTCCTTGAGGCGCACGATGGCGCCTTGCATCGCGGCCACCGCCGCGATGCCCGAGCCCATGAACCCGGCGCCCAGGATGCCTAACTTGCGCACGGGCAGCGGCGCCACCGGCACCGGCGTGCCCGAATCCTTCTTGAGCGCGGTGGTCGCGAAGAAGAGATAGACGAGCTGCCGCGACACATCGGTCACCGCCATCTCACCGAATAACCGCGCTTCTTCGGCGTACCCGCGGTCGCGGCCATGCTCGTAGCCTGCGCGAATCGCCTCGATGGCCGCGATCGGCGCCGGATAATTGCCCATCGTCTTGGCCAGCACGCCCGCCCGCGCCCGCGAGAACACCAGTCGTCTGCCTAACGGATTGTCTTCGAGCACCGTCGCGGACAGCCCCCGCGAGGCCCGGCCGCGCGACCGCGACATCTTCCCGTCCGCGAGCTGCCGCGCCCGATCGATGGCGATGTCGCGCAGGATGGACGGATGCACCATCTCATCCACCAGGCCTAACTGCAGCGCTTTCTTGGCGCGCACGTTGCGGCCGGTGAGGATCATGTCCAACGCCGCGCGCAAGCCGATCAACCGCGGCAACCGTTGCGTGCCGCCCGCACCCGGAAAAATCCCGAGCTGGACCTCCGGCGCGGCCAACAGACTCTTGGGATGGTCGGTGACAATGCGGTACGAGCACGCGATCACCGCTTCGAGCCCGCCGCCCAAACACGCGCCGTGTATGGCCGCCACGATCGGGACGCGCAAGTGCTCGAGGCGGCTCATGAGCGCCTGGCCGCGCCGGCTCAGCTCTTCGCCGTCCTGCGCGCTGTGCAGCGCCGTGAATTGCTCGATGTCCGCGCCGGCGATGAAATTCTCCGGCTTGCCGGAGATGAGCACCACCGCGCGAATCGCCGCCTCACGATCGACGCGATCGAAGAACGACCCGAATTCCGCCACCACGCTTGCGTCGAGCACGTTCACCGACGCATCGGGCACATCGAGCGTCGCGATGGCAATGCCGTTCTGGATGTCGACCGAGAGCGCGGGCGCCGCCTGCGCCGTATCCGTGGCGGCGCTCACGCCGCGTTCTCCAACACCATCGCGAACCCCATCCCCCCGGCAGCGCACACGGTCATCAACCCGAACTGTCCGCCGCGCCGTTTGAGCTCGTGCGCCAACGTCGTCGTAATGCGCGCGCCGGTGGCGCCGAAGGGATGTCCAATCGCGATCGAGCCGCCCATCACGTTGAGCCGCGAGCGGTCCACCTCGCCCATCGGCTGCGACAAGCCCGCGCGCTCCGCCCACGCCGTGCTCTCGAAGCCCTGCAGGTTGGAGAGCAGCTGCGCGGCGAACGCCTCGTGCATCTCGACGAGGTCGATGTCGGCCAGCGTTAGGCCGGCACGCTCGAGCGCCTTGGGCGCCGCGAACACCGGCGCCTGCAACAGCTGCTCGCCTGGATCGAGCGCCGCGTACGCGTACGACCGCAGGTAGGCGAGCGGCGCCATGCCTAACGCACGCGCCTTCTCCTCGCTCATGAGGATCACGGCCGCGCCGCCGTCGGTGAGCGGCGACGAATTCCCGGCCGTCACCGAGCCGTATCGCCGGTCGAACACCGGTTTGAGCGCCGCCAGCTGCTCCAAACTCGTGTCCGTGCGAACGCCATTGTCGCTCGTCGCCCACGCGTTGTACGCGGGCGGCACGTACAACGGCATGATCTCCGACGTCAGCCGACCGTCCTGCGTGCCCGCCGCCGCCAACCGGTGCGACCGCAGCGCGAACTGATCCTGCTCGTCGCGCGGAATGTGG
>DATEKK010000119.1:0-10322 GCA_035277485.1 Gemmatimonadaceae bacterium | reverse complement strand
TTCTTGAGCGTCGCGTGGTCGCCGGGCCCGAACGCCGCAGCCGAGACGCGCATGGCATTGATGCCGCGCAGCAGGAACGGCCAGATATCGTTGACAAACGACACGGCGGGATAGCCGGCCGTGCCTGGCGACGGCAATTGGGAGTTGTCGATCGCGATCTGCCGCAGCGTGTCGTACAACGTGGTCACCGACTGGACCTGCGGCGCGAAACGCGGAGGCGGACAGATCACCCATGCGCCGCCTTCGGCCGTGTAAGTCGTGCCGCCGACGACGATGCTGGCGTCCACCGGTCCATCCGACACATCGTCGTGCCAGCCCGCATTATCCAGGTAGCTGTTCACCGGCTGGTTGGTTGGCGACGAGCTGAAGCCGAACCCGCCGATGACGATCAACCGGCCGCTGTCGTCGGTCTGCATCTCTCCGAGCGGCACTTCGACGCCCTGATACGTTCCGTTAGCAAACGTCGCCGAGGCGTTCGGGCCCGAGATCGTGCGCGGACCGGGATCGATGACGAGGCCCTCGTTGTATTGCGGCTTGGTGGCCTTCGCGTTCGCGACGTGAACGGTCCACGTGATGTCGCCGTCCGCCTGCGTCAGCTCGGCGACGCTGGCGTCGTCGTAGAAACCGAAGAGCCGGAATCGTTGGGCCTGTCGCCGGATGCGGCATTGGCTGTCCTTGTAGTTGCCGTCCGACGGGACCGGGAAGGGTTGCGGAAACGGAATCTCCGGCCCGATGTACCACTCGGGGCTGTTGCCGATGCGGGCGATGCCGATCGACGGATAGATCTTGACGTGCTGCAACGTCGCCATGGTGGTCTCCTAACTGAGGCCGGGCGGTGCCATCCGCCGCGACCAGAAGCGTGAAGCAGGCCAGGCGCGCTCACGGGTGTACCAGTGCCGAAGGCCTTCGAGGTATCGCTCGAATTCCGTTAGGCGGGTGTCGTGGAGGGCGTCGAGCGGGCCCCGGTCGCCCGTGGCCGCGTGGGCCGCGATGGCGTCCGCGGCGCGGATGCCATCCCCGAGTGCGTGGATGACGCCCGTGCCGAACAACGGATCGTGCGATGCGAACGCATCGCCGACGGCGAGCCAGCCGGCGGGCGCGTCGCCATCGAATACCGCGCTGTCCGCCGCGACGACGTGCGCGTCCCCGCGCGGCTGCCCCGCATCCAGAAGGTCGTGATCCGTGAGAAACGCGAGCACGTGACCGTTAGGCGTCGGCGCGGCGTACCACCAGCCGGCGCTGCACGTCTCGACGACGATCGCGTGTCCGTACGCCGGATCCGGATGCCTCGGCACCCGGCGCACCACGGCAACGAGCGTGTCGAAATGGCGCCGGCGGGCACCCAGCCGGCGGCCCAGCGCGCGGCAGCGACCGGTTGCGTCGACCAAAAAGCGTGCGTGCAGCAGCACATCGCCGTCGATGTGCACGTCCCACCCGCCGGCGCAACGCGCGACTCGCGCGAGCGACCGGTACGTGCGCAGCGCACATCCGCGTGCGGTGGCCGCGCGCACGAGATCGCGGTTGAAGCGTTCGCGGTCCACGTGCCATGCGTGACCGTACGGCGTGACCAACGTACTGCTCGCCACGCGCTCGGGCGTTCCCCACGCCGAGCGGATTTCGTAGCTCGGAACGTGATGCGCGGCGCAGAACTCGTCCCACAGGCCGAGCGTTTCGAGCGGAGCGCGGATGCCGCCGGCGAACGTCTCGCCCACCCATGCGGGAGCGCGCAGAGGGCGCTCGAGTATTGTCACCGCGAGCCCGCGATCCGCCAGGCGGATCGCCGTGGCGACGGCGGCTGGCCCCGCGCCAAAAATGCAGACGTCGGTAATCATGGATGTGTATGCATCGCCCGGACGACGAGGTCCAGATCCAAGTTGCGACACGAACCGTCCGATTTGCGACAGACACAGCAGCGGAGGCCCCGGCGCTTCAGCGTTGTGACAGCGACGCGAGCAGCCAACGAAAGAGCAGGTTCCGGCATATTACTTCAGAACCACGAGACTCGGGCCGAAACCTTGCCACGGAATGCATTACACGATGCGCTGGCCCTCCCACCAGGACCACGACGTCCGTCGTGCCGCGCCGGACGTTTCGGGCGCCGTTCGCACTGCGTTAGGCAGGACGCCGGATCGCGGCGGTGACGCGCTGATCGGGCGAGCCGCTGCCGCGGTGTGCTTCGCGGCGCTCCTGGCCGCCGGCTGCACCAAGACCAAGGCTGCTCCGCACCGCGCGGCCGTCCCCGTTGTGGTCAAGCCGGTGACGCGCGCCGCGGTGCCCTACAACATCGACGCCAACGGCCTCGTGATGCCGACCCAGCTTGCGAACGTCGCGCCGCAAGTCGATGGCGTCATCACGCGCGTCGACTTCCGCGAAGGCGCCGATGTCGTGCGCGGTCAGCCGCTCTTCCAGATCGAGCCGAGGCCGTTTCAGGCGGCGTACGATCAGGCCGTCGCCGCACTCGCGCGCGACAGCGCGACCGCCGCGAACGCCGTGCGCGAAGTCGCGCGGTACGACTCGTTAGTCAAACAGGATTTCGTCACGCACGAGCAAGCCGATCAGATTCGTGCGACAGCCGCTGCCGCCGTGGCCACGGTGAAGGCAGATCGTGCGACCGTCGCCAACGCCGAGTTCAACCTCCGCAACACGACGGTACGCGCGCCGATCAGCGGCCGCACCGGCGCGCTGCTCGTGCGCGAAGGCAACCTCGTGCACGCGGCGCAGAGCACACCGCTGGTGGTGATCAACCAGATCAAACCGATTCTGGTTCGTTTCGCCGTCCCCGGCACCGATCTGCCGCTCATCCAACGCTACGCCTCGCAGTCGCAGCTGCCGGTGACGGCGGTGCCGAGCAGGCAATCGGCGGCGGATTCGACGTCGTCGACGACGGGACCGCCCAGCGATCCGAACGGCGCGTCGCCCTACGCATCCGATACGATCGCGGCGCGACAACTCCCATCGATCCCGCCGGCCACCGGCACGCTGTTCTTCATCGACAACGCCGTCGACACGACGACGGGCACGATCACGCTCAAGGCCACGTTCCCGAACACGTCGGCCACGCTGTGGGCGGGCGAGTTCGTGTCAACGTCGCTGCTGCTGTTCACCGAACAGAACGCGCTCACCGTGCCCGCGACGGCCGTGCAAACGGGGCAGCAGGGGACGTACGTCTACGTCGTCGACAGCGCGGACATGGCCCGGCAGCGCGCGGTGTCGGTGGAGCGCGTGGCCGGCAACGTGACGGTCATCGCGTCCGGCCTAACGGCGGGCGAGCGCGTGGTGACCGATGGCCAGTCGCGCCTGACGCCGGGCGCCAAGGTTTCGATTCTGAGCTCCGCGGCCGCGGTGGCGTCGCCTGGCTCGACCGCCTCGAGATCCGGCGGCACGTCGCGCAGACGGAAACCGCAGTGACGCGGAGGAGCGCGACCTAGGTCGCGCGTCGCCATGCGACTCACGGGGCTGTTCATTCGCCGGCCGGTCATGACGACGCTGCTCATGGTCATGATCCTCGTCTTCGGCGTGGTCGCCTACACTCGGCTCCCCGTGAGCGACTTGCCGGCGGTGGACTACCCCACGATCTCGGTGAGCGCGAGTCTGTCGGGCGCGAGTCCCGAGACGATGGCCGCCACGGTGGCCACGCCGCTCGAGAAATCGTTCTCCGCGATAGCGGGCATCGACAACATCACGTCGACCAGCACGTTAGGCTCGACGCGCGTCACCCTGCAGTTCTCGCTCGACCGCGACGTGGACGCGGCGGCGCAGGATGTGAACGCCGCGATCTCGCAGGCGCTGCCTAACTTGCCGTCGAACATCATCCCGCCGTCGTACCGCAAGCAGAATCCGGCGGCGGCGCCGATTCTCTTCATCGCGCTCACCTCCAAAGTGGTGCCGCTGCCGGTGCTCGATGAGTACGGCGAGACGACGATCGCCCAACGCTTGTCGATGGTGGACGGGGTGGCGGAGGTGTCGGTGTTCGGATCGCAGAAGTACGCGGTCCGCGTGGAGGTCGATCCGCAGCAACTGGCGGCGCGCAATCTGAGCATGCAGCAGGTGTCGCAGGCGATCCGGGCCAACAATGTCGTGCTGCCGACGGGCGTGCTCTATGGGCCGTCGCGGACGTATACCGTATTGGCGACGGGTCAGCTCAACGACGCGGCGCAGTTCCGCCGCCTCGTCGTGGCCTACCACAACGGCTCGCCGGTCCACTTGGGCGAGTTAGGCAACGTGCTGGACGATGTGCAGAACGACAAGGCCGCGAGCTGGTACAACGACGAGCGCGCCATCGTGCTCGCGGTCGAGCGCCAGCCCGGCACCAACACCGTCGCCGTCGCAACCGCGGTCAAAGCCGTGCTCGCCGAGATCCAGCACGAGATCCCGTCCGACGTCTCGATGAACGTGCGGTACGATCGCTCGGTGTCGATCGAGAACTCGGTGCACGATGTGAAATTCTCGCTCGTACTGGCGCTCGCGCTCGTGATCCTGGTGATCTTCCTGTTCATCCGGAACGGCATCGCGACGCTCATCCCGAGCCTCACGCTGCCCATGGCGGTGGTCGGCACGTTCGCGGTGATGGCACTGCTCAATTTCAGTGTCGACAACCTGTCGCTCATGGCGCTCACGCTGGCCGTGGGCTTCGTGATCGACGACGCCATCGTGATGCTCGAGAACATCGTTAGGCATCAGGAGATGGGCAAACCGCCGCTGACCGCGGCCATCGAGGGCGCCTCCGAGGTGGGCTTCACGATCCTCTCGATGACGCTCTCGCTCGCGGCGGTGTTCATCCCGCTCATCTTCATGGGCGGCCTCATCGGCCGGCTGTTCCGTGAATTCGCGATCACCATAGCGGCGGCGGTGATCGTGTCGGGCTTCGTGTCGGTGACGCTCACGCCCATGCTGTGCAGCCGGTTCCTCACGTCGCCACACGAAGTGCATCACGGCCGGATCTACGAGTGGAGCGAGCGCATGTTCAACCGGTGGCTGCGCGCGTACGAGCGCAGCCTCGCGTGGACGATGCGGCACCGGCCGCTCACGCTCGTGTTCTCGGCGCTGATCCTCGTCCTGACGGCGGTGTTGTTCGCCATCGTGCCGAAGGGCTTGTTCCCGCCGGACGATTCGGGTCTGCTCTCGGGGACCACCGAAGCGGCGGAGGGCACGTCGTACGATGAGATGGTGCGGCTCAGCAGCATCGCGCGGTCGATCGTCGCCAAGGACACGAACGTCGCCGGCTACATGACGTCGGTGGGCGCGGGCGGTCCGTCGAGTGCCACGAACCAGGGCTCGCTGTTTCTGGCGCTCAAGCCAGCGGGTCAGCGGCCGTCGGGCGACGTCGTGTCCGCCGAGTTGACGAGAAAGCTGGCGCGGATTCCGGGGCTCGCCGTGTTCATCCAGAATCCGCCGAGCATTCGCATCGGCGGCCGGTCGTCCAAGGGACAGTACCAGTTCACGCTGCAGAGCAGCGACGTCACCGAGCTGTACCACTGGACGGATGTCCTGGTGGCCAAGCTCAGGACGCTGCCGATTCTCACCGGCGTCACGACCGACCTCCTCAATCAGAATCCGCAGATCACGGTTCGCATCGACCGCGACCGCGCCGCTCAGTTAGGCGTGACGCCGCAGGCGATCGAGCAGTCGCTGGCGACCGCGTACAACGAGCAGCAGGTGTCGACCATCTACACGGCGAGCAACGAGTACTGGGTGGTGATGCAGACGCTGCCCAAGGACCAGCTCGATGCCAACGCGCTCGCGCAATTGTACGTCCCGGGCAGCGGCAGCAAGGCCGTGCGGCTGGCCGACATCGCCGACTTCGAGCCGGGCGTCGGGCCGGCGGCGGTGAACCACTCGGGGCAGCTGCCGTCGGTCACCATCTCGTTCAACACGCCGCCTAACGAGTCGTTGGGCGCGGCGGTCACGGCGGTCGAGGACGTCGCCCGCACCACGCTGCCGGCCGACATCACCACCGGCTTCGCCGGCACGGCGCAGGCCTTCCAGTCGTCGCAGCAGGGATTGGGCGTGCTCCTCCTGATCACGGTGTTCGTGATCTACGTGATCCTGGGCATTCTCTACGAGAGCCTCATCCACCCGATCACGATTCTCACCGGGCTGCCGTTCGCCGCGTTCGGCGCGCTCCTGGCGCTCGTGCTCACGCACGCCGAGCTCGACGTGTACGGCTATGTGGGCGTGATCATGCTCATCGGCATCGTGAAGAAGAACGCGATCATGATGATCGACTTCGCGGTGGCCACCGAGCGCACGGAGCATTCCTCGCCGGCCGAGGCGATCGTGAAAGCGGCGAGCGTGCGGTTCCGGCCGATCATCATGACGACGTGCGCGGCGATCATGGGCACGCTGCCGATCGCCATCGGCGTCGGAGCCAGCGCGGCCTCGCGCCGTCCGTTAGGCGTCGCCGTCGTCGGCGGGCTCGCGTTCTCGCAGGTGGTGACGCTCTATGTGACGCCCGTGTTCTACACGTACCTCGATGACGCGCAAACCTGGCTCGCCGGACTGCCCGGGCGCTTAGGCCAGCGCCTGCACCCGTCGCGTCTCGAGCCCGAGCCGTCCCCGGGCGCGGATGACTGAGCCATGAATTTCACCACGCTGTTCATCAAGCGGCCGATCATGACCACGCTGGTCATGGTGGCGATCCTGTTCTTCGGGATCATCGCGTACCGCGGCCTCCCGGTGAGCGATCTGCCTAACGTCGACTACCCCACGATCACCGTGAGCGCGGTGCTGCCGGGCGCGAGCCCCGCCACCATGGCGGCCACCGTGGCGACGCCGCTCGAGAAACAATTCTCGACCATCGCCGGCATCGACAACATGACGTCGACGTCCAGCTTGGGCCAAACGCAGATCGTGGTGCAGTTCACGCTCGATCGCGACATCGACGCCGCGGCGCAGGACGTCCAGGCCGCCATCACGCAGACGCTGCGGACACTGCCGCAGGGCATCCTGCCGCCGTCGTACCAGAAAACGAATCCCGCGAGCGCGCCGATCATCACGCTGGCGCTCACGTCGGACGTCGTGCCGCTGTACACGCTCGACGAAGTCGGCGAGACGACGATCGCGCAGCATCTCTCGATGGTAGGCGGCGTCGCGCAGGTATTGGTGTTCGGCTCCGAGAAATACGCGGTCCGCATCCAGCTCGACCCATCGCAGCTCGCGACGCGCAATCTCGCGCTCGAGGACGTCGCGACGGCGGTCGCCGCGCAGAACGTGAATCTGCCCACCGGCGTTCTGTGGGGACCAAAGGCTGCACTCACCGTGCAGGCCACGGGGCAGTTGTCCGATGCGCAGCAGTTCCGGAACATGGTCGTCGCGTACCACAACGGCGCGCCGGTGCACCTCGATGAGTTAGGCCAGGTGACCGACAACGTGCAGAACACCAAGACCGCCAGCTGGTACAACGGATCGCGCGCCGTCGTACTCGCCATTCAACGGCAGCCCGGCACGAACACCGTCGCCGTCGCCGAGCGTGTGAAGGCCGCACTCGCGCGTTTGCAGGGCAGCATTCCCGCGGGCGTGCAGGTGCATTTGTTGTACGATCGGTCGACGTCGATTCAGGCATCGGTGCACGACGTCACGTTCACGCTCGAGCTCACACTCGCGCTCGTCGTGCTCGTGATCTTTCTGTTCCTGCGGAATGCGTCGGCCACCGTCATTCCGAGCCTCGCGCTGCCGATGTCGATCATCGGCACGTTCTCGGCGATGTACTTGCTCCACTACAGTCTCGACAACCTGTCGCTCATGGCGCTCACGCTGGCTGTGGGCTTCGTGGTCGACGACGCGATCGTGATGCTCGAGAACATCGTCCGCCATCTCGAGATGGGGAAACCGCCCATGCAGGCGGCGCTCGACGGCGCGAGCGAGGTGGGCTTCACGATCCTGTCGATGACGCTGTCGCTCGCCGCCGTGTTCATCCCGATCCTGTTCATGGGCGGCATCATCGGAAAGCTCTTCCACGAGTTCGCGGTCACGATCGCGGTATCGATTCTCGTGTCGGGCTTCGTGTCGCTCACGCTCACGCCGATGTTGTCGAGCCGGTTTCTGCGCGGCGATCACGGGCGCACGCACGGCAAACTATACATGGCCACCGAGCGCATCTACGATCGATGGCTCAAAGGATACGAGCGCAGCCTCGATTGGGTGATGCGCCACCGCGTGCGCACGCTCGTGTTCTCGTTCATCGTGCTGGTCGCGACCGCGTGGCTCTTCTGGGTGACGCCGAAGGGCTTGTTCCCGAGCGACGACACCGGCCAGCTCACCGCGACGACGGAAGCCGCGCAAGGCGTGTCGTACGACCAACTGATCGCGCGGCAGGGCGAAGCTGCCGCGATCATCGCGAAGGATCCCGACGTGTTGTCGGTCACGTCATCGGTCGGCACGACGGCCGCCGCGAATCAGGGGCAGATGACGATCGACCTCAAGCCGGTCGACTCGCGCCACCGGAGCGCCGACGATGTGGCGCGAGACCTGGCGCGCGCGACGAGCGGTGTGCCGGGCATCACCGTGTACGTCCAGAATCCGCCGGTGATCCAGATCGGCGGCCTAACGACAAAGAGTCTGTATCAGTACACGCTGCAGAGCGGCGACATCAACACGCTCGACCAGGCGTCGCGCACGCTCGAGGCGCGCCTCCGCACGCTGCCGCAGTTGGCGAACGTGACCAGCGATCTGCTGATCGCAAGTCCGCAGGTCACGGTGGACATCGACCGCGACCGGGCCGGCCAGTTAGGCGTGTCGGCGACCGAGATCGAGAACACGCTGTACGATGCGTTCGGGCAGCGGCAGGTGTCGACGATTTACACCTCCACGAACGAGTATTGGGTGGTGATGGAGCTCCTGCCGCAGTTCCAGCAGGACGTGCCGTCCTTGCGCACGCTGTGGGTGCGGTCGTCGTCGGGGGCGATCCTCCCGCTCTCGGCGGTGGCGACGTTCAAGACGGGCATCGGCCCGGTGACGGTGAACCACGCCGGCCAGCTCCCGGCGGTCACGATCTCGTTCGACCTCGCCCCGGGGGCCTCGTTAGGCAGCGCGGTCTCAGCCGTCGAAGCGCAGGCGCGGGAGGTGCTGCCCTCGACGATCGCCGCGAGCTTTTCGGGGTTGGCGCAGGCGTTCATGGTCACCCAGCAGGGCCTCGCGCTGCTGGTGGTGCTCGCGATCTTCGTGATCTACGTGATCCTTGGGGTGTTGTACGAGAGTTTCGTGCACCCCATCACCATTCTATCCGGCCTGCCGTTCGCCGCCTTCGGTGCGCTCGTCGCGCTCGTGGTGTGCGGCCTGAGTCTCGACGTGTACGGCTTCGTCGGCATCATCATGCTCATCGGCATCGTGAAGAAGAACGCGATCATGATGATCGACTTCGCGCTGGACGCCGAGCGGAGCGGGCACAAGTCGCCGCAGGAGGCGATCGTGCAGGCAGCGAGCGTGCGGTTCCGCCCGATCACGATGACGACGATGGCGGCGCTCATGGCCGCGCTGCCGATCGCGGTGGGCTGGGGCGCCGGCGCCGCGACGCGCCGTCCGTTAGGCGTCGCTGTCGTGGGCGGACTCGCGTTCTCGCAGCTGGTCACGCTGTACGTCACGCCGGTCTTCTATACGTATTTCGACGAGCTGCAGACCGCGTTCGCGCACTGGCGGCGGCGCACGCAGAGGGCCGGGGCGCCTGAACCCGCGCCTGACCCGAGCGGAGACTGAGAACGAGGGAAGCGGCGGCTTACGCCGCCTTGGGGAAGCGCTTCGCTTGGGGAAGCGGTCGCTGTCGCGACCTTGGGGAATGGGGAAGCGTCCAAGTTTCTCGCCATGGCGCCCAATTCCCGAAGGCGGCGCCAGCCGCCGCTTCCCCAAGCGAAGCGCTTCCCCAAGGCGGCGTAAGCCGCCGCTTCCCACTGTCGGGAGGCGCCCCGGCATAGCAACTTTGGTCCATGCGCCGATTCGTCTGTACACTGCTCCTGGCCGCGCCATTGCTCTCGGGCGCGCCACCCACCGCGAAAACGTATCAGGTGGGCCGCATCGAGACGCGGCTGGGCGAGATTCTCTTCGTCCTCGACGATCAGACGCCGCGGCACAAGGCGAGCTTCATCAAGCTCGCGGGCGAGCACTACTGGGACACGCTCACCTTCAATCGCGTCATCAGGAATTTCGTCGCGCAGGGCGGGTGTCCCGATACGCCGGAAGGGTTCTCGAAGTCGCCGTATCTGCTCGCGCCGGAGTTCAACGACAGTTTGCGCCATGTCTACGGCGCCGTAGGAGCGGGACGCGACGACAATCCGCAGCAATTGTCGGCGGGGTGCCAGTTCTACATCGTCGCCAACAAGAACGGCCTGCCC
>DATEKK010000118.1:0-5947 GCA_035277485.1 Gemmatimonadaceae bacterium | reverse complement strand
CAATCCCGCCGCGATGGTACCCGCCTTACGCGACGCCGTACGCCAATTCGATGCGCGCATCTACCTCGCCGACTTCGCGTCGATGACCGACCGCGTCGATGTCTCTCTCGCAGCCCAGCGCCTCGAGGCCGAGCTCCTCGGCGGCTTCGCGCTGGCGATCGTGCTCCTCACTGCCGTCGCGCTCTACAGCGTGGGCGCCACGTTCGTTCGGTACCGCGAGTTCGAGATTGGCGTACGCGTCGCACTCGGCGCCACGCCCAGGCACGTGGCAGCGCTCGTGCTCAGGCAGGGCATCGCTGTGACGGCGTGCGGTGTCGCCGCCGGGGTCGCGCTGGCGCTCGCTGCCGGCGCGGTATTGCGGGCAATCGTCTACGGCGTGAGCCCGCGCGATCCGTTAGCATTCATTATCGCGATCGGCGTAGTGTGCGCCGCCGGCACGCTGGCCTTCTTCATTCCCAGCCTCCGTGCCTCGCGAACCAACGCGGCGACGCTGCTGCACAATGGTTGATTGCCCGCCGCGCTTCAGTCGAGCTGAACGAGAATGGAAACCACGCAGCCATCAGTCATAGACAACCAGGCCGAGCGGCGCTTCGAGCTGCACGCAGACGGCGAGATGTCCATCCTGACGTACCGCATCAGTGGTGATCGTATCCGGCTGATCCATACCGAAGTGCCGCGTGCACTGCGCGGACGCGGCTACGCCGACATGCTCGCGCGTGCGGCGCTCGAGAGCGCTGCGCGCAACCACCTGCGCGTGGTGCCGCTGTGTCCCTTCGTGCGCGCGTTCCTCGAGCGGCATCCCGAGTACGACGCCCTCGTCGCTCCGAACGGCGCCGCTTAATGCACCAACGCGGGAGCGCGCCGGGCGGCGCACTCCTGCGTTAGGCGGATCGCCGGCCGTTGGTCAAGGAACGACCTGCACCACCGCACGCATCCAGGGATGGATGCAGCACTGGAACAACGCCGTCCCGGGCGCACTCACCGACTCCATGTCGGTCATGCCTGGTGACAGAAACTCGGAGTTCGGTAGCGTGAGGCATTCGGGGGCGGGCGTCGGGTTGCCCGATAAGTCGTTGAGCAGCGGCACCAGGCCGCCTCCGAACGCGGCCACCCGTGTGAACGTGTGCGTTTCGCCGCCGAGGTCGACCGCCCCGATGTTCTGGCCGACGTGCACGGTGAACGCACCTGGCGCGAACCGGTACGAGTCGACCTTCTGATCTTTGGTCAGCAGCGACAGGAATTGGTTGAACTTGATCCCGCCGGTGCGATCGCACGTCCCCGGTCCGACCGCGGCGTTGTATGACGGCCCGTCACAGTCGTCGAGGATGTTCACATTCACCGTGCGTAAGGCAGCGGCGGCGTTTCGATTCACGGAGTTAGTTGCGAGATCCGTTGGGCGACTGATGTCCGTGCAGGCAACGACCGTCGATACGGCGAGTGCAGCAACCAAACCCTGGTACAGCCACAGGCGAGATGACATGGTCCACCTCCGGGCCGCAGCGTCGGGACCGCTCGATGTCTCGCCCTCGTGACGGGACGCCGCAGGCTGTCCCTCGTTGACGCTGCGAAGATGTTTTTCTCGCGCCATCGCGTCAAGGTTCATGCGCTGCCACAATTCGTAGCAAAGTCAACCGATGCGTGATCGCAGACGCGCGCTGGCGATGAGCGCGCTTCTGCCATCGCGGACTGAGCCGTGCTAACGCTCAGTCGATCGGCTGCAGCGCGGCCACGATGCGCTCGCGCTCCGGCTCGAGGAACGGGGGCAGCACCACGCGCTCGCCTAACGTCGCCTCGTCCTCGTCCAAGCCGAAGCCCGGACCGTCCGACGCGATCTCGAACAGCACGCCCGATGGGTCGCGAAAGTACAGACTGTGGAACCAGAACCGGTCCACCTTTCCGCTGTTCGCCACCCGGAGCGTGTTGAGCCGATCCGCCCACGCATCGTAATCGGCATCCGGCGTCCGGAACGCCACGTGGTGCACGCCGCCCGCGCCCTGCCGCGCCGCCCGTAGCCCCGGCTGGACCGCCACGTGCAACTCGGCCGCCGCACCACCCGGACCCATCTCGTACACGTGCACGCGGTGCGCCGCGTTCTCCGGATGCGCATACTCGCGCACCGGTCGCATCGACAGGACCCGCTTCAGGAGCGCGTCGGTCGGCCCCAAGTTAGGCACGCTGATCAGAATGGGGCCGAGCCCGCGCACCTGGAATTCCGCGGGCACAGGGCTTCGCTCCCAGGGATAGGCCGCGCCGGTCCCCGCGTCATCGATCAGCGCCAGCCGCTGTCCTTCCGGATCCTCGAAGTCGAGCGTGAGCCTGCCGTCGCGCTCCACCACATCGCCGACCGACACGCCGCGCTCGGCGAGATGCCGGCTCCAGTACTCGAGCGCCGGCAGTCCGGCGACTCGCAGGTTCGTGCGCGTGATCGAGCGCGAACCGCGCGATTCGCGCAGAACGGGCCAGTCGAAGAACGTGAGGTCCGTTCCAGGTGTGCCGCGCGCGTCGGCGTAAAACAGATGATATGCCGTCACATCATCCTGGTTGACGCTCCGCTTCACCAATCGCATGCCCAACGTACGGGTGTAGAAGCGGTAGTTGTCGCGGATCGCTGCCGAGATGGCCGTCAGGTGATGAATGCCGCTGAGTTCCATGATGCCGCCTTGCTGTGACAAAGGGTCCGACGTTCCGTTAGGCAGTCGCGGGCCGCCGCACCATCAGGTTGCCCACGCCCCCCAGAATTCCAACCGCCAACGCAATGCCAGCGACCACCGGGCTCGACAGTTTGCCGAGGCCGAGCGCCGCATCCAGCGAATACGCACCGGGGCCGGTAAGTGCCAGAGCCGCCGCGCCCGTCGCGTAGAGCAGGGGCACCTCGATGCCGTTGCTCGTCGCGAACAGCCCGTTCCTCAAGTGTACGCTCGCCGCGGCCACGATCATGACGGAGATCATGAGCGCGGGCCCGACGGGTCCGAGGAGTCCCAACACGACGAGGAGACCGCTGGCGAACTCGGTGGCGGCCGCGACGGTAGCGAACATCTTGCCGGGCCGGAAGCCCAGGTGCTCGAACATGCCGCCGGTTGCGGCGAGTCCGTGCCCACCGAACCAGCCGAAGAGTTTCTGCGAGCCGTGGGCGGCCATGAGGAGTCCGAGAACGATGCGGGCCACGAGCAAGCCCGTGGCGGCAGTGGTGACATCGACGGCCGTGGTCAGCATGGAAATACCCAAAATTGAGTGGTGTAACAACGACTGTTATAACATATAAATGAACCAACAATCACGATTGTTCCCGGATCGCGGCCAGCGCCCGGATCACAGCCGCAATGTCCGCCGGGCTCAGCCGCGCCGTGCGCGCGCGCACGGCGTGCTCGAGCTCGGGTGTCGCGTCGTCCAACACCTTGCGGCCCGCAGGCGTGATGCGCGCCGTCACGTGGCGCCGGTCGTCCGGATCGCGCGTCCGAACGAGCACACCGGCGTCTTCCATTCGGTCGAGCAGCCTCGACACGTCCGGCACGTGCGACACCATACGCTCGGCGATCTCTTTTCCGCACAACCCGCGCCTCCCGGCGCCGCGCAGAATACGCAGCACGTTGTACTGCGTGTGCGTGAGCCCATGCGCCTTGAGCGCCTCGTTCTCGGCGTGCTCGAGCACCGCCGCCGTTCGCAGAATGGAGAGAATGGCCTCGTCCGCCGGCCGCGCGAACGGCTTGGTCTGTTTGATCTCGTCTTTGAGTGTCATCGGCATATCGTGAGATATATGTTACAACACGTAATGTCAAGGCGCTGCAGACGGCCAACCTCTGCGCACCGTGTCACGTCCACGGTTGTGGCCGATAGCCGACCCCTGGTGCCGTCTGGCGCGACCCTCGCATGATTGAACGTGAGAGGGCCGCGCGTCGCCGCCCCAATCTTCTATATATCGAGGACCCGCGTCATGAAGACGGCCAGAGCCAAGGACCCGAACGTCATGCGCCGCCGCGAGGCTGCGCTCGATACCCCCACCGACCTCGATCACGAGGGCACCCGCCTCATCGCGGGCGCGCTCAATCCCATCCTCGCCGATGTGTTCGCGCTGTACGTCAAGACCAAGAACTTTCATTGGCACATGAGCGGTCCGCACTTCCGCGACTACCATCTCCTGCTCGACGAGCACGCGGACCAGATCTTCGCCATGACCGACCCGATCGCCGAGCGCATTCGAAAGTTAGGCCAGGACACCATCCGCTCGACGGGACAGATTTCGCGGCTCCAGCGCATCTCGGACAACGACGCGCCCTACGTGGAGCCGTCCGACATGCTCGCCGAGCTTCGCGAGGACAACAAGACCATGGCCGCGAGACTCCGCGAAGCACACAACGTGTGCGAGCAGTACCGCGACGTCGCGACCACGAGCCTGATCGAGATCTGGATCGACGAGACCGAGCGCCGCACGTGGTTCTTGTTCGAGGCGAGCCGGCGCGGGGATTCGTCGGGGCGCTGAGAAGAGGGAAGAGGGAAGCGCTCGCTGCGCTCGCTGGGGGAAGCGCTGGCGCTGGGGGAAGCGGCGGCGACGCCGCCTGAGGGAGTGGAACGACATCAATGATCTGCAATGATCTGCGCGACTGGAGTTCAGTGCGCTCACCGGCGGGATGCACTCTTAACCCACGACAACTGATGTCATTCCGATCCCTCAGGCGGCGTCGCCGCCGCTTCCCCCAGCGCAGCGCTTCCCCCAGCGAGCGACAGCGAGCGCTTCCCTCTTCCCTCCTGACGACCTCGCCATCTGCCTAACGACTGACTCACCTGAGGCCGATCCGCGCGACCAGGTCCGCGTAGCGCGGATCGCTTCTGAGCGGCGCGTAACCCGGGTCCAAATGCAGGTAGATGAGCCCGGCCGAGCGCGCCTGATACGCGCGCTCGAGCGCGGCGAACGCGCGGTCGAGATCGCCCACCGCGGCGTATCCCATGGCCAGAATCTCCGACCGCATGTAGTGGTGGTGCGATTCCTCTTCGAGCCGCGCCAGTATCGCCTCGCCTTCGTCCTGCTGGCCCAACGCCGCCAGCGCGCGCACGATCATCGCGTCGTACGAGCGCACCGATTTCTCGAGCGCCTGTGCGCGGCGGTACCACGTGAGCGCCGTCGCCGCATCGCCTAACGCAAGGTGCGCCGACCCGATGTAGTGCGGCGCGCGGATGCACACCTCGTCCATCTCGAGCGTCCGCAATCCCTGCGCGATCGCGCCGTCGTAGTCGCCGGAGTAGAGCAGGAACCGCGACAACCACTCGCTGTAGTGCACGGACAAGGGATCGAGCTTGAGCGCTTGCGCCATCGTCTGGATCGCATCGTTCAGGCGCCCGACCAACGGCAGCGCGGTCCCGTGCACGTAATGCGCTTCGGCGTAGTTGGGGCTCAAGGCGACCGCGCGCGCAAGCTGCGCCTCCGCGCTCGCGAAATTCCACTCGTGCCAGCACAGCACCTTGCCGATCGACGTGATCGCTTCGGCGAGCTCCGGATCGCGTTGCAGCGCGCGCTCCGCCGCTGCCTTGGCGCGCGGATACGCATCGTCGGGTGCCACCCAATCGTCCGCCAGATTGCACCACACGTCCGCGATCCCCGCGTAGGCGCGTGCGAATCCCGGGTCCTGCAGCAGCGCGTGCTGGAAGAGATCGAGTGCCTTGCGCAACGCGGGCTCGGAGAGCTTGACGAAGAAGAACCGGCCCTTGAGGTAGAGCGTGTACGCCTCGAGGTTCCTGGTCGGCACGACCACCTGCGGCCCTTCGGCTTCCGTTAGGCGAAGCTTGAGCGCCTCGACGATCGCCTTCGCGATCTCGTCCTGCACGGCGAACACGTCCTCGAGCTGCCGGTCGTACGTCTCGCTCCACAAATCGTAGCCGTTCTCGACGTTCACCAGCTGCGCCGCGATGCGAATCCGGTTGCCCACTTTGCGCACGCTGCCCTCGAGCACCGAGC
>DATEKK010000117.1:0-3692 GCA_035277485.1 Gemmatimonadaceae bacterium | reverse complement strand
CCGCCACGAAAGTGGGCCGTAGTGATCCGGTAGCCCGGTGTGGAGCGGCTATCGCGCAACGGATAAAAGGTACGCTGGGGATAACAGGCTTATCGCGCCCGAGAGTTCACATCGACGGCGCGGTTTGGCACCTCGATGTCGGCTTATCACATCCTGGGGCCGGAGAAGGTCCCAAGGGTCCGGCTGTTCGCCGGTTAAAGTGGTACATGAGCTGGGTTCAGAACGTCGTGAGACAGTTCGGTCTGTATCCGTCGTGGGCGTTGGAGTGTTGAGGGGCGCGGACCCTAGTACGAGAGGACCGGGTCGGACAGCCCGCTCGTGTCCCGGTTGCATCGCCCGATGCATCGCCGGGTAGCGATGGCTGGCGGGGATAACCGCTGAATGCATCTAAGTGGGAAGCCCCCCCCGAGATGAACACTCCCGAGGCCTTGAGCCTCCTAAAGGGCCGGAGAAGACTACTCCGTCGATAGGCCGCACGTGGACGTGGGGTGACCCACTCCGAGCGCAGCGGTCCTAATCGCCCGTGTGGCTTGACTACTCCCAATTCCCCATTCTGCAAGCAGAGCATCACGCTTCATTGATGTCTCCATTCCGCGACCTACACCAACTCCGATTGTCGTTCGCCTAACGTCCGACATTCGCTGGCGACCAGAGCGTAGGGGCCACACTCGTTCCCATCCCGAACACGATCGTTAAGCCCTACAGCGCCGATGGTACTCCGCCCGAGAGGGCGCGGGAGAGTAGGCCGTCGCCGGCACTCCTTTGAAGCCCCCAGTCGAGAGTTCTCCCCGGCTGGGGGCTTCGTCGTCTCCGCTACCACCATGACCCACGCCGGCATCCTCACCCTGGCAGGCAAGCCTAACGCCGGCAAATCCACGCTCCTCAACCGGCTCGTCGGACAGAAACTCAGCATCGTCAGTCCCAAGCCCCAGTCCACCCGTGACCGCATCCTCGGCATCCTCACGCGCGACGACCTCCAGATCGTCCTCTTCGACACACCAGGACTCCTGGATCCGCAGTACGCCCTCCAACGCGCCATGCGACAAACCGCGCTTCGCGCTCTCGAGGACGCCGACGTCATCGCATACCTGATCGACGCGGGTGAGCGCAACGTGATGCCGCTCGCGGAAGCCGCCGGTCTCTCCAAACCTCCGCGCGCGACCGTGCTCACCGTGTTCAACAAGATCGACGCGCTCGACGAAACGCGCCGCACTGCGCTGCGCGCCGAATATCCCGATGCGCTGTTCGTCTCGGCGCTCACCGGCGACGGCATCGACGCGCTCATCGATCGCGTGCGAGCCGCGCTGCCCGAGAGCCCGTTCCTCTATCCGGAAGACGACATCGCCGAGCAGTCGGTGCGGTTCTTCACATCGGAGCTCATTCGCGAGACCGCGCTCGAGCAGCTCGAGGAAGAAGTCCCGTACAGCATTGCCTGCACGATCGAGGAGTTTCGCGAAGATCGCCGGCCGGTGTACATTCGTGCGGTGCTCTACGTCGAACGCGACAGCCAGAAGCGCATCGTGATCGGCCAGCGCGGGGCGAGGATCCGCGAGATCGGTCGCGCCTCGCGCGAGAAGATCGAGGCGTTGATCGACGCACCGGTCTACCTCGATCTCTGGGTGAAAGTGCTACCCAACTGGCGACGCGATTCCGCTGCGCTCAGACGACTCGGCTTCACGCACACCGATGAGGGACCACGGCCATGAGTCTCGCGCCACAATTGCTCGAGGTGCTCGTCTGCCCCAAGTGCAAGGGCGAGCTCGAGTATCGAGAACAAGAGCAATGCCTGATCTGTCACGCGTGCCGGCTCCGGTACGCGATCCGTGACGACATCCCGATCATGCTCATCGACGAGGCGACTCCGGTCTAGCCGAGGTCGCTCCGCAACGGCATAAAGAAAATCATCAGCACTGCCACTCGACTCGATGCGCGCGGCCGCATAGTGTATGTGCCGCTTGGAGTTGCGTTGGTCGAGCGGAGATCGTCGAGGAGAGAACCCCAATTCCCCGCGCCACCGGCGACGCGCGCGTACTCGCGTCGCGATCCGGTGCGCAGAGAGCCGAGGACCGCCCAGGGTGGCCCACCCCCACGCCATCTTCTTTTCTCCTGACGCCGACCGGCCGCCTGATGCGGTGCGCCGTTGGCTCGCGGCGCGCGGACTTCCGGTCATCGTCTCCAAAGACGCTGCCGACCTCATGGCTCGGGCGCTGCGCGGCCGTCCCGCTGTCGTCGTGTTCGACGCGCGCAGCAATCCAGCCGTCGCGCTGAGCGCATGCCGTCGGATGAAGAGCGACTCGTACACCGGCGTCGTGCCCGGCGGTGTGCTCACCGGTGATGACGAGACGGACGTGAATGGTGCGCTCGACGCATTGGCCGACGAAGTCTTTCCCACGAGCATGCGTGGCAGCGAGGCGAATCTCCGCTTCGACGCAATGCTGCGCCGCGCCGATCGCGACGTGCACGTGCATCCGTCAACGCGGCTCCCGGGCGCGCCCGAAATCGAGGCCGAAATTGCGCGGCGCATCGCGGGCGGCGAGCCGTTCGCGGTATGCTACGCGGACCTCGATCACTTCAAGGAATACAACGATCGCTACAGCTACTACGAGGGAGACCGCGTCATTCGCATCGTCGCGACGATTCTCCACGACGTAGTGCGCGGCATGAGCGGTGACGACGGATTCGTCGGGCATATCGGAGGCGATGATTTTATCTTCGTGGTGCCGATGCGGGACGCGGCGGAAATCTCGCGAGAGATCATCGAGATCTTCGATGCACTTGCGCCGTACCAGTACTCGGAGCAGGATCGGCACGCGGGATATTTTTTCGGCAAGGACCGGCGTGGACAACTCCACCGCGTGCCGTTGATGACGCTGAGCATTGGAGTCGTGACGACCGAGCGCCGGAGCTTCACGCATCCCGCGCAGGTGAGCGAGCTGGCAACGGAGATGAAGAGTTATGCGAAGACGCTGCCCGGTTCCGTGTACGTGGTCGATCGCCGCCAGGATCGTGTCGAGTCGGGCGTCGGCGCGCCGGAGCACTGAGCTCGCGCGGCGTTCGCGCACCGCGGAGAAGAGAATCGCGCGATGAACGTCGTCTGTCCGGAATGCGGATCCATCTTTCGAGTCGACCCGGCGAAGATTCCACTCGCCGGAGTCCGCGCGCGGTGCTCGGTGTGTGGTGGTGTGATCGCGATCGGGGAGCGTGGGCGGATCGACGATGATTTCGCGGCATCGCAGCCGGTCGCGGCGCAGGGCGCGACGCGACCGGCGCCGAGCGCCTCGGCGCCAGCTCCGCTGCCGCCGCGTCCTGCGATCACGATGCCGACGCCGCCGCAGCCGTCGCGCGCGCAGGTGGACGCGCTACTCTCGGGGATGAGCCGCAAGGCGATGCCCAACGCAGAGGGATCGGCGCCTGCGGCGCCGGGTGCGCCGGTCAGGCCGCAGGTTTCGGGTCCGGTGCCCGCAGTGCCTGCGGCTCCGCCAGCACCGCTGGCGGCATCGCACGCTGCGGCGAGCGCCCCGACTGCTCCGGCCGCGCCGCCGCCTCGGACCGGATTCCCGTTCTCGCACGCGCCGGCTGCACCCGCTGCACCGGGTGGGGCGCCGGTACCTCGTCCCGCGGCTCCGCGCGTGCCCACGCCCGTGGTACCGATGCCGCGCGTAGAGAGTGCACCGCCCGCGGCGGTGCCTAAC
>DATEKK010000116.1:0-2007 GCA_035277485.1 Gemmatimonadaceae bacterium | reverse complement strand
GAGCAACAGGTTCGCGATGTTGGCGCACGCGATCAACAGCACGATGCCCGTCGTCCCCAACAGCAGCGTGAGCGGCGTCTTCGTTTCCTTGTGCATCGAGCTCTGACCGCGACGCCCGTCCGTGAGCGTCAGCGTCTTCGCACGGAAGCGCTTCATCGTCGCGTCGCTCATACCCTTCTGCAGCGGCGCCTCGACGTCGTTGATGATCGGGTGGAACACGGCGTTGGCGAGTACAGTCGCCCGCTCCATGGACACGCCCGGTGCGAGGCGCGCGAAGAGGTAGACCCAGTAGGCGCGCCGGCTCGTCATGGCGTCCGCCCAACCTTCCATCATCTCATTGCGCATCGTGATCGGCACGAACACCTTCGGCTCGACTCCGAGCGTGGTCCCCTCGAATCCCTCCGGCGCCACGCCGAGGATCGTCATCGAGTGGCCGTTGACGACGATCTGCTGCCCCACCACGTGCGGATCGGAGCCCAGGTCATTCGACCAGTAGCGATAGCTGAGCACGGCCACGTAGTTCTGATCGACGACGCGGTCGTCGTCGTAGCCGATCAGCCGGCCGAGTGCGGGCTTGAGGCCTAACGTCGGGAAGTACGATCCCGATACCAGCATCCCGTCTCCACTCAGGGTCTGCCGGTGATACGCGACGTTCACCTGGAACGAGCGGTGCGCGACCACGCTGCTGAATCCCGGGTGCGCCTTCTCGAGATCGCGGAACATCGGATAGCTGAAGACGACGTCGCAGTCGCCAGCCTGATTGCACGAGTTGGAGCCCGGCGCGGGACCAACCATGGCGAGGTTGACCAACCGTCCCGGGTCGCGCACCGGGAGAGGCTGCAGCAAGAGTTGGTCGAACATCGAGTAGATCGCAGCGTTCGCGCCAATGCCCAACGCCAGCGACAGGACGGCAACGAACGTGACGAACGGCGATTTGAGGAGCGTGCGGAGGGCAAGCTTCAGGCTGGCCATGGCGATTTCCCTCATGGAACGCGGTTCGTCCGCGTCGTCTGCGTGAGACACCCGGTCAACCGGGATGGTTTACACGACACGGCCGGCGAGGCCACTCGAGCCCCGCCGGCCGCGTCGCACCACCCACTACGGTGCGATCAGTATCCGGGATTCTGCGTCAATCCCGGTGTCACATCGATCTCTCGTTGTGGAATCGGATACAGCGTCTGCTGCGCCGGAATGCCGAGCACGGTCGTCGCCAACCCGAGCCGCACGAGATCCGGCCAGCGATCACCTTCGAACGCCAGCTCCTTGCGGCGTTCGTCGATGATCGTGTTGAGCATGTCCGTTTGCGACAGCGAACCGATCGGTGCGAGTCCTGCCCGCGCACGAATCTCGTTCACCTTGACGCGCGCGGTGTCCAGGCTTCCGACGCGCGCTTCCGCTTCGGCGCGAATCAACAGCACCTCGGCGAACCGGATCACGTGCGGATATTCCGTGCCCTGCACCGACCTGAACTTCGTACCCTCTTGTGTGTCGTCCTCGATGGAGATCGACCACTGGCCACGCTTGTCCACAGGATTGTAGTTGGCCACATCATCGCTCGGATCGAACGACGGATCGAAGTCGTGCATCAGCTCCGTGGTCGGCGCGACCTCGTAGCGTCCATCGAACAGGTAATAGAACGACAGATTGTTGAACTGCTGCGCGGTGAAGATGATCCGGAAGATGTCTTCCGGCGTCGGCGCGCCATCCTCGGCGAAGAGATCGGAAAAGTTAGGCGCGAGCGAATACTGACCCAGGTCTTCCACGGCCTTGGCGGCGGTGAGGGCGCCCGGATAGTCGCCCTCGTACAGGAGCACGCGCGCGCGCAGCGCCATCACGGCGCCTAACGACGCCTGCGTGGTCTGGTTGGGGTTGGAGATGAACGCCTGCGCCGAATCGAGGTCCTTGAGAATCTGCGCATAGGTGTCCGCGACCGATGCACGCGTCGACCCGGTCGGGTCGTTGATCGACGTGGCCGGCGCGAGTCTGAGCGGCACCCCGCCGAAGAGC
>DATEKK010000115.1:0-6331 GCA_035277485.1 Gemmatimonadaceae bacterium | reverse complement strand
GGACGCGGCCCGCGACGAGCGCGCCCGCTGGCAGGTGACCGAAGCGCAGCTGCAGGCGCGCCTCCGCGTCGCCGCCGACCGCGACCGGCAGCTCGAGACCGACGCCGCGTCCGCCGGCGCGCGTCTCGAGGCGCTGATGGCCGAGCTGGGCGATATCGCGCTCGCCGACCGCGAGCTCGCCGAGCACATCGCCGCGTGGCGCCTCGACCTCGAGTCCCGCCGCGTTGCGTTAGGCGACGCCGAAGGTCACCTGCGCGACGCCGAAGCGGACGTGCAGCGCGCCGACTCCGAGCTCGAGCACCAGGAGCACGCGCTCGCCGACGCCCACCGCCGCGCCAGCCAGGTGAGCGACGACCTCCACCAGGCCGAGCTCCGCTTTACCGAGCTCTCCGGCCGCCGCGCAATGATCCGCGAGCGCCTCGAAACGGAGTGGCGCCGCCCGCTCGACGAAATGCTCGCCGCCGTCGAGCCGGTCGACGTGGATGAAGACGCGCTCCGCGCCGAGCTCGAGGGTCTGCGCGCAGAGCTCGAGGCGATCGGCCCCGTCAATCCGTTAGCCATCGAGGAGCACGAGGAAGAAGTCAAGCGTCTCGATTTCCTCGGGACCCAGCGCACGGACCTGCAGAACGCGAAGACGTCGCTGCAGCAGGCGATCCGCGAGATCGACGTCACCGCGCGCGAGATGTTCCTCACGACGTTCGTGCAGATCCGCGAGAACTTCCACCACATCTTCATGACGCTGTTCGGCGGCGGCGAATGCGAGCTCCGTCTCGAGAACGCCGATGCGCCGCTCGACTGCGACATCGAGATCCACGCGTCGCCGCGCGGCAAGCGCACGCAGCGCATCCACCTGCTGTCCACCGGCGAGCGCGCGCTGGTCGCCTTGTCGCTCCTCTTCGGCATCTTCCTCACCAAGCCGAGCCCGTTCTGTCTCCTGGACGAAGTGGATGGTCCGCTGGACGACCAGAACGTGGGCCGCTTCGTGCGCATGCTGAACCAATTCAAGGAGCGCACGCAATTCATCGTCATCACGCACAATCCGCGCACCACCACCGAAGCGGCCGACGCGGTGTACGGCGTCACGATGCAGGAGCCGGGCGTGTCGTCGTTCGTGAGCGTACGCCTGCGCGGCGGCCAGCTGGAGACTGCGGAGGAAGCCGCGGTCGGCGCGTGATCTCCGTTAGGCGGCAACCGTGCGCCTGACGACGCTCGGCACCGGTACCGCGGCGCCCTCGGCCACACGCGTGAACGCGGGTCACTTGGTGGATGTCGCCGGCGTGAGCCTGCTCATGGACTGCGGCAGCGGCGTCGCGCATCGCCTGGCCACCATCGCCGCAAACTGGATGCGCATCACGCACGTCGCCATCACGCACTTTCACGGCGACCACGTGCTCGACCTGCCGTCGCTGCTCGTGGCGTGGCGCTACGGCGCCCTGCCCCCGCGCACGGCGCCAGTCGAGATCTTAGGCCCGGTCGGGACGGCGCGCCTCATCGAAACGTTTGCGTCGATATTCGGCGACGCCGTGGGCCGGCCCGATTATCCGGTCGTCGTCCGCGAAATTGCGCCCATGGACACGCTGGACCTGGGAAACGGCGTCCAATTGGAGTCCCGGCCGGTTCCCCATACGCCCGAGAGCATGGCATATTGTGTCAGGGGAGGCGGCAGGCGTCTCGTCTACACCGGCGACACGGGCTACGACGAGACCCTGGCCGGTTGGGAATCAGCGCACGGGTGCGACGTCCTGTTGGCCGAATGCTCGCTCCCTGACGAGATGGCGATCGCGACGCACCTCTCGCCGTCCCGGTGCGCGGCGCTCGCGGCCGCCATGGATCCCGCGCGACTGGTACTCACCCACTTCTATCCACCCGTCGAAGCCGTGGACATACGCGCCACGATCGCGACGCGCTACTCAGGTCCGGTCGTCCTGGCGTCAGACGGTTGGGCAATCGATATCGAGGACATCTGAATGTTGGTCGTGATGAAGCACGGCGCGTCGCAGGCGGAGGTCGACGCGGTTGTGGCGGTGATCGAGGAGATGGGATACGAAGCGCGTCCCATGCCCGGCTCGCAGCGCACCGCTGTGGGTCTCGTCGGCAACGATGGCCGCGTAGACGGCTCGCGCATCGAGGCGCTCTCCGGCGTGGCGCAGGTGATTCACGTCACGCAGCCGTACAAGCAGGTGTCCCGCGAATGGAAACCCGAAAACACGATCGTGAAGATCGCGCCGGGGGTCGCCGTTGGCGGCAACGAAGTGGTGGTGATCGCGGGACCGTGCTCCGTGGAATCCGAAGAGCAGATCGTGACGGCCGCGCGACAGGTTCGCGAAGCGGGCGCGACGTGTCTCCGCGGCGGCGCATTCAAGCCCCGCAGCTCGCCCTACTCCTTCCAGGGACTCGGCCGGCGCGGTCTCGAGCTGCTGGCGCTCGCGCGACAGGAAACCGGTCTCGCGATCGTCACCGAAGCCATGGATGAAGAGGGCGCCGAGCTCGTGGCCGAATTGGGCGACGTGATTCAGATCGGCGCACGCAACATGCAGAACTACTCGCTGCTGCGCTTCGTTGGGCGGTTAGACAAACCGGTCCTCCTCAAGCGCGGACTTGCGGCGACGATCGGCGAACTGCTGCTGAGCGCCGAATACGTGCTCGCCGCCGGCAATCCCAACGTGATCCTCTGCGAGCGCGGTGTGCGCACGTTCGACACGGTGACGCGCAACATGCTCGACCTCACCGCGATTCCGATTGTGCAGGGATTATCGCACTTGCCGATCATCGCCGATCCGAGCCACGGCACGGGCATTCGCGACAAGGTGATACCGATGGCGCGCGCCGCGGTCGCGGCGGGGGCGCACGGAATTCTCGTCGAAGTGCATCCCAATCCGGAGCGGGCGCTCTCGGACGGCGCGCAGTCGCTGTATCCCGAGCAGTTCGGGCAGTTGGTGCGCGAGTTGCGCTCGATCGCGGGCGCCATTGGGCGGAGGCTCGCGCCCGCGCCACAGGGGAGCACGGCAGCGGCGAGAGTGTAATAAGACCGGGGGAAGCGGGCGCTGGCGCGCCCTTCGGGAAGCGCTGCGCTTGGGGAAGCGGCGGCTGGCGCCGCCTCAGGGAATGGGGCGGCGGCGAGATCTCACGCGATTGCACACTACAACAGGACGCATGCATGCGCGTTGGTTCGACGCTCGTTTGGGTTGCGATCATCTCGGCTGCTCCGCTGCGCGCGCAGCAGTCTGTCGTGCAGCACGCCGAGCGCGTGTACACGAACATCAAGACGCTGCGCGCGACGTTCACGCAAACGGTCACCAATCCGCTCACGGGATCGGACGTGACGTCGCACGGCGAGCTGCAGCAGCGCATTCCCGGCGACGTGTCGGTGCGGTTCACCGATCCCGCCGGCGACCGCATCGTAGCTAACGGAAAAGTGGTGTGGGTGTATCTGCCGAGCACGAATCCGGGGCAGGTGATCCGCACGAACCTGGACAGCAGCGGCGTGCAGGTTCCCGACGTCGCGACGTGGTTCCTGCATTCGCCCGAAACGCGCTACACGATGACGAACGCGGGCTCGGCCACCGTCGACGGGCATGCGACCACCGCGGTGACGCTCGTGCCCAAGGACCCATCGCTGCCCTTCACGAAAGCGACGATCTGGGTGGATGACGACGACGCGCTGATCCGCCAGGTGGAGACGGTCGATCAGCAGGGCCTCAAGCGGCGGATCATGCTCACGCGGCTCACGCCTAACGCAGCGCTGGACAAGGGCGCGTTCGAGTTCAAGGTGCCGAAGGGCGTGAAGGTGTTTGGGGGTAGCGAAGGGTAGATGCACGGGGAAGCGCTCGCTCCGCTCGCTTGGGGAAGCGCTACGCTTGGGGAACTGGGGAAAAAGCGCAGCGCTTCCCTAAGCGTCTAGCGCGTCCCTGACTCTCTTATCATCGCCTGAATCGCCTCGGTAACCACGCGATAGACTTCCTGCGCCGTCGGATCGCCGGCGAGCGCTTCCATGTTCGCCCGTATCGTCTCCAGGTCGCCGCGCACGGCTGGTCCGGTGAGCAACGCGGGGAATGCCGCGGCGCGGGCGTTCTCGGCGGCGGCGGTCCAGAGCGGGAGGAGCGCCTGGCGGGCCAGGTCGCGCGGGAGGCCGGCCTCGGCCATGGCGCGCTCGCCTAACGCAAGGAGCACGGGCGGAAAGTTCGACACGAGGACCGCGGCGGCGTGGTAGAGCGGTTTGCGGCCGGCCGGGATATCGAGCGTGTGCGCGCCTAACGCAGCGGCGAGTGCGCGGCCGCGCGCGCGCGCCGCGTCGTCGCCGTCGAGGCCGATCCACGCGTCGCGCAGGATGGCCGGCGCCCGGTCGGGATCGGCCAGGGGCACCAACGGGTGAAACGTGCCGGCGGCGTGGCCGCGCGACCGGAGCTCGGCGAGTGCTGGGGGGTCGGCGCTGCCGCTCGCGTGGAGCACGACGGCATCGGCGCCGAGCGGCGCCTGGGCCAGCTCGTTGAGCGCGGCGTCGAGCTGCGCGTCGCGCACCGTCACCAACACGGTGGTCGCGTCGCCGAGTGCCGCGGGGAGTGCGCCGACCGTCACGTGATCCTGGATGTCGCCGGTGTGCCGGCCGTGCAGGCCGACCACATCCACGCCGCCTAACCGAAGCGCGCGCGCGAGGCCGCGCCCTGCCCGGCCGGCGCCGAGCACGAACACGCGTTCGGTCACGGACGCTTGACGGGACCCGGCTTCGCGCTCCGCGATGCGGCTTCCATGAGCAGGTCGTGCTCCGAGTGCGCGCGCGACGCCAGATCGAGCGCGGTGGCGATCACGCTGTCGCCGGCCATCTGCCGGCGGAACGCGGCATCCGGCCCGAAGGCAAAGCGCGCGATCTCCGCGCCCAACAACTGATCGATCTCGGGCGTCGCGGCGGCGAACTGCGCGCGGCCGAGCCCCAAGTGCTTGGCCTCGAGGCGCCGCCAGAGCGAATCGCGCATCGCGGCCGTCACCGTGAAGTCGGCCGACTTCACCTCGTGCGCACTCTTCACCGCCAGGGCCGCCTCGGTGAGCGCGTCGCGGAACTTCTGGATGCCGGCGCCTAACTGTTCCTGGAACGCGAGCACCGCGTTGGCGGTGTCGACCGGCACGATGACATCCGGCGTGATGCCTCCGCCGCCGTACACGGTGCGGCCGTCGTCGGTGCGATAGACCCGGTGCGTCGTATCGGGCCGCGCGATCGCGCTGTCCACGTCGTCGGAAGCCGTGTCGGCGTGCAGCTTCTGGATGCTGCGGCCCGATGGCGTGAACCACCGCGCCGTGGTGAGCTTGAGCGCCCCGGCGCCGTCGCCTAACGCAAACACCGACTGGGCGACCCCCTTGCCGTACGTGGGCGACCCGACGATCAGCGCGCGGTCGTGGTCCTGCAGCGCGCCGGCGACGATCTCCGCCGCGCTCGCGGTGTGGCCGTCCACCAACACGATCACCGACAGGTCCGGCCAGAGCTGCGACGTCTGGTTCCGGATGTCGTGCGTGGCCGACGGCGTGCGGCCCCGCATGTCGACGATGGCCTGGCCGCGACTCAGGAACATGCCCGACACGCCGACGCCCTGCTCGAGCAGACCGCCCGGATTGCCGCGCAGGTCGAGCACGAGCGTCTGCATCCCGCGCCGCCTGAGCGCGCCGATGGCGTTGCGCAGCTCGTCGTCCGCCGAATCGCTGAAGATGACGAGCCCGGCGTAGCCGACCTTGTCGGACAGCATCATCGCGTGCCGCACCGACGCGACGTGGATGTCCCGCCGAACGACATGGAACGGCAGCCGGTCGGCCACGCCGGAACGCTCGACCACGAGCGTCACCGTCGTGCCGGGATGTCCGCGCAGCGCACGGCTCGCGCGATCGAGGCTCCATCCATTTGTCGACTGGCCGTCGATCGACACCACGCGATCGCCCGCCTGGATGCCGGCGCGCTCCGCGGGCGAGCCCGGCACCGGCGCCATGATCGTGAGCCAGCCGTCGCGCACGTCCACCTGCACGCCTAACCCGACGTACGACCCGGACGTGGTCTCGTTCAACGAGTGCAGCTGGTCCGGCGGGAGGAACGCCGAGTACGGATCCTTGAGCTCCTCCACCATGCCGGCGGCGGCTTTGAGGTAGAGCGTTTGTTGCGGGATCGAGTCGACGAAGCTCGTGGCCACGCGCGCGAGCACGTGGTCGAACAGGGCCGACCCGCCCGGCGCGACATCGCTGGCGAATCCGCGCTGCAGGAACCAGCCGCCCGTGACGAGCGCGCCGGTGAGCACCGTGAGCGCGACGACGGCGCGCGAGCGGTTCATTCGGCGCCCCGGGCCGGCGCCGGCGC
>DATEKK010000114.1:0-4971 GCA_035277485.1 Gemmatimonadaceae bacterium | reverse complement strand
GACACCACGGCGCTCCCGCCGCCGCCCGCCGCCGACACCACGACGCCCGAGCAGCTGCCGGACATCACCGCGCCGCGCGAGCAGCAACCGTTAGGCGCGCAGGGCCGCGTCGTGCGCATCGCGCTCGCCACGTCGGCCGCCAAGGTGACGCTCTCCGGGACCGGCGCGTGGCGGTTGTTCGACAGCGGCGGCGCGAGCACGCTCGTGCGCGCCGAGGGCGGCGAGCTGTGGACGGTGCAGAATCGCGACGGGATGCTCCGCGCCGTGAACGACGACGGCACCGTGACGCCCGATCGGGCGGCGCCGTTCATCGCGCGCGCGGCGTCGCGCGGCGCCGTGCTCACGGTGAACGGCGTGCACTACCGCGGCGAAGTGTGGGTGCTGCCCGCCGCCAACGACGGCGACGACGTGGTGGTGGTGAACCGGCTGTACCTCGAGGATTATCTGCGCGGCGTGGTGCCGATGGAAATCGGCCACCGCACCGCGGACGAACGCGAGGCGGTGGCGGCGCAGGCGATCGCGGCGCGCAGCTACGCCTACACGCACCTCGCAGCCGATTCACGCGCGTACGACATGCGGAACACGGTGGTCGATCAGGTGTATGGCGGCGCGGACGCGGAGACACCGTTAGGCGACACCGCGGTCGCCGAAACGCGGGGGCTGGTGCTCACGTACCGGGGCGTGGTGGTGAACGCGCCGTACCATTCGGCATGCGGCGGCCATACCGCGGCCGCGAGCGAGATCTGGCGGAGCCCGGACGAACCGTACCTGGTGAGCGTGAGCGACCGCATTCCCGGCACCGATCGGTACTACTGCGACATCGCGCCGCGATTCCGCTGGGAGCGCACGTTCACGCGCGCCGCGTTGCGCGCGCTGCTCGACCGGTACCTCAAGGACTACACCACGGTGTCATCGCGCGGTCCCGGTGCGCCGCGCGCGCTGGACGTGCAGAGTCGGACGCCGTCGGGCCGCGTGCGCGCGCTCGAGATCGTGACCGATCGCGGGCACTACACGGTGCGCATGGACAACATTCGCTTCGTGCTGCGGGCGCCCGACGGCGAGATCTTGAACAGCACGGCGTTCACGGTCGAGAACGAGCGCGATGCGAATGGCGACTTGTCCCGCGTGATCGTGCGCGGGAGCGGATACGGCCACGGCGTGGGCATGTGCCAGTGGGGCGCGATCGGACGCGCGCGGGCCGGACAGGATTATCGGACGATCCTTCGTGCATACTATCCCGGAACGACGGTGGCGGTGGTCGGCTCCGCCTAACGCAGGGAGTTGGCCTAACGTGGAGTGCAAGCCATGATGGCGCCGGTGCGGGTCGGAGTCGTGGGGGCGGGCGCGATCGCCCAGGTGGCACACCTGCCGGCGCTGGCGCGATCGCGCGGCGCACAGCTCGTCGCGTTGTGCGACAACGACGGCCCCAAGGCCAGTGCGTTAGGCGAACGGTTCGGCGTGAAAGATGTCTACACCGACATCGAGGACCTGCTCGAGGGCGCCGAGCTCGATGCGGTGGTGCTCACCACGCCCAACCACCTGCACGAGCCGCACGCGCTGAGCGCGCTCGCCGCCGGCGTGCACGTGCTGTGCGAGCGGCCGCTCGCGCTCACGAGTCGCGGCGTGGAGCGCATCCTCGCCGCGTCGTCGCGCACGGGACGCATGGTGGCGGTGGCCAACAACCACCGCTTCCGGTCCGACGTGCAGGCCCTGAGCAGCTTTCTTCGCGGCGGCGAGTTAGGCAAGCTCTTGGGCATCCGCGCCGGCCACCACGAGCAGCGACAGCAGCGCGACGGATGGCGATACCGGCGCGCCGAATCCGGCGGCGGCGCGTTCACGGACCTCGGCTTGCCCCAGCTCGACCTCGCGCTCTGGCTCGCCGACTTCCCCGAACCGGTGCGCGTGAGCGCGCACATGGAGCGCAGCCGCGGCGCGAGCGCGGTGGATGAATCGATGCTCGCGTTCATCCAATGCGCGTCGGGGATGACGATCACCATCGACGTGTCGTGGTCGTTCGTCGGCATGGAGTCGCGCTGGTGGTTCGACACGCTCGCCACGCGCGGCAGCTCTCGGCTTTCGCCGCTCCATGTGGTGAAGGAATTGAACGGTGCGCCCACCGATGTCACGCCGCGCGGCGCGGCGATGCGGGACAGTACATTCATCCAGTCGTACCGCGCCGAGCTCGCACATTTTGTCGCGATGCTGCGCGGTGAAACGCCCTACGAGGCACCGACCGACCAACTCGTGCTGCACCGTTCGGCGGAAGCGGTGTATCGATCGGCAGAGGATCAAAAGGAAGTGCGACTGTGACCGATCGACGCTGGCGACCCACGAAACGAGAAGCCGCCGCGGGACTCGCGAGTGCGCTGTTGTTCGCGCTCTCGTTCCCGCCGGTGCCGCTCGTGGTGCCGGCGTTCCTGTGCCTCGTGCCGGTGGCGGTGATCGTCGCCCAGGCCGCGGACCAACGCAGCGGCTGGGGCGCCGCGATGCGCGCCGGCACGATCTTCGGGTTCGTGGGATACGGGATCAGCCTGTACTGGATCGCGATCGCGTTGCGCCTCTACACCAACCTGGCGTTCCTCGCGTTCGCCGGCGCGTTGTTGGGCTTGGGCCCGATCGTCGGGTTCACGATGGCCGCGCTCTATGCCGCGCGTCGCCTGACGCGGTGGCCCATGGCGGTGCTGCTGCCCGTGGTGTGGGCGGCGAGCGAGATGTTCCTCCTCTATCTGCCGCAGATCGGGTTCCCGTGGCTGCCGCTCGGCCTCGCGGTGGCCAAGCACCCGGTACTCGCGCAGGCCGCGGATTTGAGCGGTGTGCGAGGCCTGTCGTTCTGGATCGCGGCGACGAACGGGTTGTTGGTCGACGCCTGGTTGGCGCGCGCCGAGCAGCGGCGGCTCTTGGCGCGCCTGGCCGGGGCGATCGCGCTGGCGTTAGGCGTCGCGGCGTACGGCTGGTGGCGCATCGCGACCATCCCGCTGCACCCCGAGGCGTCGGTGGCCGCCGTGCAGCCCAACATTCCGCAGAACGAGAAGTGGCAGCAGCAGTACCAGGGGCGCATCGTGGGCATACTCTCATCGCTCGCGCGCCAGGGACTCGCGCAGGACGACCCGCAGCTCATGCTGTGGCCGGAAGCCGCGCTCCCCGACAACTTTCTCGCGCACCGCGATTGGGCCGACACGATGCACGTGCTCGCCGCGGCCACGCACACGCCCATCCTCTTCGGCACGATCGACGTCGTTTGGAATTCGCCGACGAGCTACGGGTATTACAACGCGGCGATGGTCGCCGATTCGTTGGGCCGCGTGGACGAGCGGTCGACGTACCACAAGACGTACCTGGTGCCGATCGTCGAGCGCGTGCCGTTCGTGAATCCCAACTGGTTCGCGAGCCTCAAGTTTTTCGGCGGCATGGGGCGCGGCGGCACGCCGCAGCCGTTCTCGTTCCGGTTCGGCAAGGTGGGCGTGCTCATCTGCTACGAGTCGATTTTCCTGCAGCGCTCGCGCCTGTACCGGCGCGAGGGCGCGACGATGCTGGTCAACATCACGAACGACGCGTGGTTCGGCCGCAGCATCGCCGTGTACCAGCACGAGGCGCACCTGGCGCTCCGGGCCATCGAGAACCGCGTGGGCATCGTGCGCGACGCGAACACCGGGATCTCGGAATACGTCGATCCGTTAGGCAGGTCGCACGGCCAGACGGAACTGTTCGTGCCGGCGGTGCGCACGTACCAGGCGCAGACCACCGACGTCATCACGCTCTACGACCACGTGGGCGACTGGGTAGGCATGCTGAGCGTGTTGGCGACCGTCGTCCTGGTGGGTGTCGCCATCGTCAAGACGCGGGCGTGATGCGCGGCGCGTCGGTCGGCATCGACGTCGGCGGGACGTTCACCGACCTCGTGGCGATCGGCGATGACGGCGCCGTCACCGCGCGCAAGGTGCCGAGCACGCCGGCGGACCAGAGCCGCGGCGTGCTCGACGCGCTCGATGCGTCAGGCGAAGCGCCGTCGGCGGTCGCGCGCCTGGTGCACGGCACCACCGTCGCCACCAACACGCTGCTCGAGCGGACCGGCGCGCGTGTGACATTGTGCGCCACACTCGGGGCGACGGATCTGCTCACGCTCAGGCGGCAGGAGCGCGCGTCGCTGTACGATCTGGCGCGCCAGCACCCCGAGCCGCTCGTCCCGGCCGAGCGATGCGTGGCGGTGCCGGAGCGGATCGAGCCGCAGGGTGTGGTGCGCGCGCTGGAGGAAGCCGGGGCTCAGGAAGCGGCGCGCGCCGCGATCGAGACGTCGCCGGCTGTTGTCGCGATCTCGCTGCTCCACTCGTACGGCAATCCCGTCCACGAGCGCGCGATGGCCGCCGCGCTGTCGCGCCTCGCACCCGACCTCGACGTGGTGTGCTCTACCGACGTGCTGCCCGAGATCCGCGAGTACGAGCGCACGGCAACGACGGTTGCCGAGGCGTACCTGCGCCCGGCCGTGGCGGGCTACGTCGGGCGCCTCGCCCAAGCGTTAGGCGCGCGCGGCTATCCCGCGCTCGCCGTCATGACGTCGGCGGGCGGCATGCGGCCGGCGTCGGAAACGGCGCGCGGCGCGGCGTCGCTGGCGCTCTCGGGTCCGGCCGGCGGGGTGGTGGGCGCGGCGTTCGTCGCCCGCCTGACGGGCGTGCGCGACGCGCTCACCATCGACATCGGCGGCACCAGCGCCGATGCCGGCGTGATTCTCGACGGACAGGCGATGGTCGATGCCGGCGGCGACGTGGCCGGCGTGCCCATCGCGCTGCCGCGTGTGCTGGTGGACACGGTGTCCGCCGGCGGCGGGAGCATCGGTTGGGTGGATGACGGCGGCGCGCTCCGCGTGGGCCCGCGCAGCGCCGGCGTCCAGCCGGGGCCTGCGGCGTTCGGGCGCGGCGGCACCGAGGCGACGATCACCGACGCGCACATGGTGTTAGGCAACGTGCGCGAAACGTC
>DATEKK010000113.1:0-15126 GCA_035277485.1 Gemmatimonadaceae bacterium | reverse complement strand
CTGTCCTCCAACCTTTTCCGGAGGACGTTATGCGTACCGCGTTTCTTGCGTTGGGCATCGTGGCCGTCGTGTGCGTGCCAGGGACACGCGCGCAGAGCATCAACGATCTGGCAGCCTATGGGGCCATGGTCTCGACGCCTGTCGCCGCCGTGTCGCCCATCGTGTCGCCGTACATGATGGGAAGCGAGCAGCAGGGCTTGGGCTTCGCCGCTAGGTATGGGCGCATGAGTTTCGACGGCGGAAGCACGTACGCCTTGCTCGGCGACTTCACCGGCCCGGTGGGGAAAGGGTCGTGGGGTCTCGACGCGGGCTACGTGGGGACGACGTGCGATGGCTGCACCGGCAACTTCATGGCCGGCGCCCACCTCGAAGGCCCGCTGGCCACGGCGGGGTCGAAGGCTGGCACGCTGTTCACCTTCGGCATGCAAGGGACTGTTGGCTTTGCCAAGCCGTCCGAAGGAACGGCGTGGGCGGGGACGGTGACGCTGCCCGTGGCGTTGTCCGTGACCGCCGGGCGCGTCTACATCGTTCCGTTCGTTTCACCCGGCATCGGGCTTGGCATGGTGTCGGAATTTGGGCATTCCGAGACCGGGCATCGTTTCGAGGTGGGAGGTGGTGTTGGGGTGGCCAATGTCGCGCCGGGTTTCGAGATCACGGCCAGCGCGGAGAAAGTTCTGATCAACGGCGGCGAGACGGTGTTCGGTCTCGGCTTGAGCTGGACTCGCTCGCGTTAGGCAATGACGACGGGGCCGGCCATGCCCGGTCCCCGTCGGTTCTCGTCAGGCGCGACCCATCGGTTAGGCCTCCGTTGCGGGCGTGCCACTTGACGAGACTGACCGCGCGCGACACATCCAGGACACACGCACGGAGAGGTGGTGTGAGCGTCGTCGGAGGCGATGTGCGATTCGCGGTGCGAAACCTGATCCTCCACCCGGGTTTCTCATGGGCCGTGGCCGGGATCCTCGCCATCGGCATGGCATCCGTCACCGCCGTGTGGAGCGTGGTCGATTCTGTCCTCGTTCGCGCACTGCCGTTCGCCCAGGCCGACCGCCTCGTGTCGTTCGGCTTCCGCGACCCGCGTACCGGCGACTTGATCGGGCCATCCTTCCCGATGCTCGATCGTTGGCGTCGCGCCTCGCCCGGTTCGATGGCCGCCGCTTGGCAGGAGATCCCGTACGACATTGGGACGCCGGGCAGTCCGGTCCGCACGTGGATCGGCTTGGTTTCGCCCAACTTGTTCCGTGTCCTTGGCGCACGCGCAGAGTTAGGCAGAGATTTTTCGCCGGACGACGATCAGGCCGCCGCCGCGCCTGTCGTCGTGCTCTCGGACTCGCTGTGGCGCAATGCGTTCGGCGGCGACCCCGGCGTCATCGGCCGGACCCTGGCGGTGGACGGCATCGACCACACGGTGATCGGCGTGATGCAGCGCGACGTTTCGCTGGTCACCGGTGCGGCCGCGGCATGGGTCCCGGCCGGTGCGGAATTGCCGGATCTCGCGGCCAACGACAGCGTACCGACGGTCGGTGCCGTCGCTCGCGTCGGTGAGCACGACGCGCCGGAGCGGGTCCGGCGCACGCTCGAGCGGCTCGCGCCTAACGGGGCGAGATTCATGACGCTGCACGGCAGCGCGCGCGCGGCGGCGCTCCCGCTCCAGGACGTGGTCGTCGGCGATGCGCGAGTCGAGCTCGTCCTGATGTTCGGTGCCGCTGTGTTGGTGCTCGTGGTCGCGTGCGCGAATGCGGCGGCGCTGCTGGTGGCGCGTGCGTCCGCACGTCGGCGCGAGCACGCGGTGCGGCTCGCAATTGGCGCCAGTCGCGCGCGGCTCGTTTCCGCGACGCTCCTCGAGACGCTGGCGTTGTCGCTCGTCGCGTCCGCGGCGGCCCTGCTCGCAACACCGGCGCTCGTCGCGCTCGTCCGACGGCTCGGCGCGTCGCTTGTGCCGCGCGATGTCGAGATTGCCGTGCATGCCGATGCGTTCCTCGTGGCAGCCGCGCGGGTGGTCCTCACGACGGTGATGAGCGCGGTGCTTCCGGCGCTCCTCACGACGCGCGGCGATGCTGCGGACGTGCTGCGCGGTTCGGGCGGTGCTTCGGCACCCGGCGCCTACGTTCGGGCATACGACTGGCTGCTCGTCGCCGAGCTGGCAGTGACGCTCGTGCTCCTCGCCGGAGCCGGTGTACTGGCGAAGAGCGTGCTGGTTCTGTTAGGCAGTACGTCCGGCATGCGAACGGAGCACGTCGTCGTTGCCACCGTCATGCGCCCCGTCGCGCCATGGCTCCGGGACCGCCAGTCGGTGACGCCGTTCATTCGGGCGGTCATCGATTCGCTACAGGCAAGCGCCGGTGTGGCGGCGGCCGCCATCTCTCTTTCTCCGCCCGCGGTGCCGGCGGCCACGGCGCGGGTGCGCCAGGGTGACGACACGGCGGCCGCGACGTGGAATACCATCACGGATGGATTCTTCCGTGTCCTCGGAACGCCCATCCTGCGCGGCCGCGCTTTCGATTCACGCGACGCCGCAGCATCTAGGAACACGATTATCGTGAGCGCGGGGCTGGCCCACCGGCTGTTCGGCGCGGCCAACCCGTTAGGCAGGGTCGTCTACGTGCCGGACGGAGACCACCCGGACGCCCCGTGGCAATCGCGGCGCATCATCGGGGAAGCCGCGGACATCGTAGCGCCCGGCGTGACGCGACCACGCCCCCCGGACGCGTACTTGCCGGTGGCGCGGTTCCCCGTGCCGCACCTCACCGTGCTGCTGCGCTCGTCGCTCTCCGCCGGCGCGGCGTTAGGCACCGTCCGCCGGGTCGTGCGCGCCATCGATCCGGCCCAACCGGTGAGCGCGGGGCAATCACTCGATGGACTCCTGACGGAAAGCGCCGCGAGGCCGAAGTTCTACCTTGCCCTGTTGGGCGCATTCGGCGCCGTGGCCCTGTCGCTCGCCGGAGCAGGCATGTTCGCCGGCATGTGGTACATCGTGCAGGAGCGCCGGCGCGAGATCGGGATCCGGATCGCGGTCGGTGCCGCGCGCCGCGACGTCGCGTCGCTGATCCTTGGTCGGGCGATGCGCCTCCTAGCAGCCGGTCTTGGCCTCGGCCTCGCCGGAACATGGGCGACCACCCGCTTTCTCCAGGCGTTGTTATCGGGCGTCAGGGCCACCGACCCGACCGTGCTGGCGATCGTGTGCGCGGTGCTGATCGGCGGAACGTTGCTCGCAGTGGTCGGCCCACTGTTGGAAGCGATGCGCGTGGATACGATCCAAGTGCTGAGAGCCGAGTGACACTTGGCTCACGCGCCGCCGTTGCCGGAGCGGTGGCTTGTGTCTGCGCGACCGGCAGTATCGTGGCGCAACGCGCTTCGAGTCGCATCTGGGAAAGCGGTTCGTGGCGCAACGTCGGCCTGATCGCACACGATGCAGGCGTACTCGACCAGCCGCGTTCGATCGCGCGCGCGCCAAACGCGTTGTATGCCTTCGACGCGGGGCCAGGTTCGATCGTCGCGCTGGATCTCGACGGACGGGTACGCTGGCGTTATACGCCGCCCTCTTCACTGCGCTTCAATGCCGACCGCGTCGTCGCGCTTGCCGCCGGTCCGGACGGCGGCGTGTGGGCGGCGGACCCGAATAGCGGCCGGTGCCTCGTGCTGTCTCCGTTAGGCACGATCGAGCGCGTGATCCTGATGCACGACAGCCCGCACCTCGCGCCGCGATCGGATGGCTCATTCTGGAAGGCGTCGTACATGACGCTAGCACCCACGCTGTTCGACGCGCATGGCCACCGGGTGCGAGCGCTTCGGCTGCCGGCCACCGTGGTCGCGCCGGTGAATGCCGTGGGTGATGCCATTCTGGCCCTCGAGGGCGACACCCTCGTCATCGCATACCGAACCGCGGGACGGTTCGTCTTTGCCCCGCCACACGGCGTCGCGCGCGACGTTCGCGCCGTCGAGCCGCGCGCATTTGTCCGATTCCGGGAGAGCGACGTGACGATCGGGGGGCGCTCCGTGCACACGTTCAAGGCCGGCGCCGACGAACCTCCGGCTACGCTCGGGCTCGCCTCCGAGGCCGGTGTCGTCTACGTCCTCTATTGGAACGAAGGAGGCACGCCAGACGACCATGAGCGGACACTCGACATGTATCGATTATCCAGCGGGATGTACGTTGGCTCCCGGCGTTTGCCGCTTCCGTCCACCGCGATTGCGGTCAGCGGTGACGACGTGTACGCGCTCACCGATGGTGGCGATCTGCACATATGGCGTTGGATCCCGGATGCCTTGAAAGGTCGAACCGGCCTGCCTGCAACGCCGCGGCTCTTTCGGTAAGTTTCGGATACCGGAACGCCCACGCTGGTGGGCGGATTCAGCCGTCACCATCGGAGGCGTCGCGAGTTGTCCAATCAGCCGGAACGCATTGTCGTCGAATCGCAGGAGCTGGCCTACACGGCTGCCTCGTGGGTTGCGAACGCGATCATGCGCGCGATCCGGGACAACGGCCGCTGCGCGATCGCGCTCTCCGGCGGCAAGTCACCGCAACCCATTTATGCTGAGCTTGCGGCGTCGTTCCCCGAAATCCCATGGGACAAGGTGGACGTGTATTTCGGCGACGAGCGCGCGGTGCCGCCCACCGACGAGATGAGCAACTACGGCATGGCGCGCGTATCCCTGCTCGATCGCGTCGCGGTGCCGCCGGCCAACGTGCACCGCATGGAAGGCGAACGCGCCGATCTCGATGCCGCCGCGCGCGACTACGAACGGCAGCTGCCGCCCGCGCTCGACGTTCTTCTGTTAGGCTTGGGTCCGGACGGGCACACCGCGTCGTTGTTCCCCGGCGCGCCCGCCATCGATGAGCGCGTCCGCCGCGTCGTCGCCTCGGACAGCCCGTTCCCGCCGCCGCGCCGCCTAACGATCACCCCGCCGGTGATCGCGGCCGCGCGCCACACCGCGATGATCGTCGCCGCCCGCGACAAAGCGGGCATCGTCCAGCGCGCGCTCGAGGGCCCGCGCGACCCGCACGTGCTGCCATCGCAGTTGGCCCTGGGCGGCGTCTGGATTCTCGACCGCGACGCCGCGTCGAAGCTCGCGACTGTGCCGGCATGAGAGTGCTCGCGGGCGACATCGGTGGCACGCACGCACGGCTGGCGGTGGTGGACATCGACGACCAACACGTGCGGCTCATCCGCGAGGCGCGCTACCCGAGCGGGGAGTATCCGTCGCTCTCGCCCATCGTGCGCCGGTTCCTCGACGAAGCGAGCGAGTCGCCGCCGCGCGCCGCGTTCGGCGTCGCCGGCCCGGTCACCGACGGCCGCACGGCTACGCCTAACTTGGCGTGGACGCTCGACGAGCGGCAGCTCTCGCGCGAGATCGGCATTCCGCAGACCCGGCTGCTCAACGACCTCGACGCGATAGCGCGCGGCATCGCACGACTTGACTCGCGCGACATGATCACGCTGCAAGCAGGCGCCCCGGATGAGACCGGCGTCTTGGCACTCATCGGCGCCGGCACGGGACTGGGCGAAGCGTTCGTCGTGCGCGAGGGACGACGCGTGCGCACCCGCGCGTCCGAGGGCGGACACTCGGGCTTCGCGCCCCGCACGCCGCTCGAGCGCGACCTCCTCGCATGGCTCGCGGACGAGTTCGGGCACGTGTCTGCCGAGCGCGTCATTTCCGGTCCGGGTCTCGAGAACATCTATCGCTTTCTCGCCGAGCGCGCGCCGGATCGCGAGCAGCGCGCGGTGCATGACGCGGTGGAGCACGAGGGTGCGGTCGCGATCTCACGTCATGGGCTCGATGGCTCGGACGCCCTCTGCGTCGAAGCGCTCGACATGTTTTCGGGCGCGTACGGCTCGCAGGCCGGAAACCTCGCGCTCACGGTGCTCGCCACGGGCGGCGTGTTCGTCGTGGGCGGCATCGCACCCGCCATCGTCAAGAAGCTCGTGGACGGCACCTTCCTTGCCGCGTTCCGAGACAAGGGGCGTCTCTCGGAGATGATGCAGCGCATGCCGGTGCGCGTGGTGATGAACGACAACGTTGGATTGTACGGCGCGGCGATCGCCGCGGCCTACGACGATACCCGCACGCCGGACGCACCGCGCGCTCCCTCCGCGAGCGGCGCTCCACCAACCATCGCACACAACGCAGGGGCACGGTGACATGACCGAAACGGCGACGAGAGCAGCACGGAGCGCGACGGGCGGATCCGAATTGGACGAGCTCTGCATCAACACGGTGCGGACGCTGTCCATGGATGCGGTGCAGCAAGCGAACTCGGGACACCCGGGCACGCCCATGGCGCTCGCGCCGCTGGCGTACCTGCTCTTCACCAAGCATTTGCGCTACGACGCGGCGCACCCCGACTGGCCTAACCGCGACCGCTTCGTGCTCTCGTGCGGCCACGCCTCGATGCTGCTCTACAGCGTGCTCTATCTCACGGGATACGACCTGACGCTCGAGGACATCAAGCACTTCCGGCAGTGGGGCAGCAAGACGCCGGGTCACCCCGAGTACGGCCACACGCCCGGCATCGAAACCACGACCGGTCCGTTAGGCCAGGGCTTCGCCAACGCGGTGGGCATGGCCCTCGCCGAGTATCATCTGAGCGCCGAGTTCAACACGCCGGACGACGCGATCATCGACCACCGCACCTGGGTGTTCGCGAGCGATGGCGACCTGATGGAAGGCATCTCGCACGAAGCGGCATCGATCGCCGGCCATCTCGGGTTAGGCAAACTCATCGTCTGCTACGACGACAACAGCATCACGCTCGACGGCCCCGCCTCGCTATCCATGAGCGACGACACGGGGACGCGCTTCGAAGCCTACGGGTGGAACGTGATCCGCGTGCCGGACGTGAACGACCTGCCCGTCGTGGACCGCGCGCTCGCGCAGGCGCGCGATGTGCACGACCGCCCGACGCTCATCATCGTGCGCTCGCACATCGGCTACGGCAGCCCGCACAAACAGGACACGTCGGCCGCGCACGGCGAAGCGTTAGGCGTCGAGGAAGTCAAGCTCACCAAGCAGAACCTCGGCTGGCAATGGATGGACCCCTTCCACGTGCCTCCCGAAGCGCTCGCCGCGTGGCGCGAGGCAGGGAAGCGCGGCGCGCCGCTCCGCACCGAGTGGGAACGCCGCCGCGATGCCTGGGCGGGCCGCCGTCCGGATTCGGCCCGCGAGCTCGCGCGCCGGCTCGAGCGCAAGCTGCCGGACGGATGGCGCTCGGCGCTGCCGACGTTCCAGCCTAACGAGAAAGGCGTCGCGACCCGCGCGGCGTCCAACACGGTGATCAACGCGCTCGGCCCCAAGATTCCGGAGCTGATTGGCGGCGCCGCCGACCTGTCGACGTCGACCAAGACCATCATCAGCGGGAGCGATCGCCTCGAGCGCGACACGCCTCGCGGCCGCAATCTGTTCTATGGTGTGCGCGAGCACGCCATGGCTGCGATCATGAACGGCATGTACGTGCACGGCGGGATCATTCCGTTCGGCGGCACGTTCCTCATCTTCTCGGACTACATGCGGCCGCCCACGCGGCTCGCCGCGCTCATGAAGATCCGTCCGATCTACGTCTTCACACACGACTCGGTCGGACTCGGCGAGGACGGCCCAACGCACCAGCCGATCGAGCAGTTGGCGGCGTTGCGTGCCATTCCCAACATGACCGTGTTCCGTCCGGCCGATGCCGCCGAAACCGCCGAAGCATGGGCGGCCGCACTCGAGACGACGTCGGGTCCGGTGGCGCTCGCCCTCACGCGACAGAACGTGCCGATCCTCGATCGCACGCGCTATGGTGCGGCATCGGGAACGGCGCGCGGCGCGTATGTGCTGTCCGACGCCGAAGGCAACGGGATGCCGGACGTGATCCTTCTGGGAAGCGGCTCGGAGGTGCACATTCTTCTCGCCGCCCAGGAAACGCTGCTCGGGACCGGCATCCGCGCCCGCGTGGTGAGCGTGCCGAGTATCGAGCAGTTCTATGCACAGCCGGTATCGTATCGTGACCAGGTGTTACCGCGCACGATGCACCATCGAATCGCCATGGAAGCGGCGAGCCCGCAACCGTGGTATCGGCTCGTCGGCGATTCGGGCGTCGTGATCGGGTTGGAGCGTTTCGGCGCGTCCGCGCCGTACGAACGGATTTACCGCGAGCTCGGCCTGACGGCGGAGCACGTGGTGTCCGCGGCGCGCGCGATGCTGAATCGCTGACGACTAACGGGAGGATCGATGACTACCGTCCATACGACGAGCAAGATGATGGCGCTCCTCGCCCTCGGGCAGAGCGTCTGGCTGGACTACCTGCGGCGCGACATGATCCAGAGCGGCGATCTGGCCGCGCGCGTGGCCGACGGGTTGCGCGGCATGACCTCGAATCCGAGCATCTTCGAGAGCGCGATCGCCGGCAGCAAGGACTACGACGCCGCTCTCGCGCGCCCCGACGTCCGCGCCAAATCGGATGCCGACGCATTCGAGGCGATCGCGGTGGAAGACGTGCGCATGGCGGCCGACGTCTTTCGGACCGTGTACGACTCGACCGGCGGCGCCGACGGATTTGTCTCCATCGAAGTGCGGCCGTCGCTGGCGCGCGACACGCAGGGATCGTTAGACGAAGCGCGGCGGCTGTGGCGCGAAGTGGGCCGGCCCAACGTCATGATCAAGATTCCGGGCACGCGCGAGGGATGGCCGGCCATCGAGCAGGCGCTCGAGGAAGGCATCAACATCAACATCACGCTGCTGTTCTCGGTCGAGCACTACAAGGCCGTGGCCGACGCCTACCTCAACGCGATGGAAGCGCGCATCGCCGCGAAGAAGCCGGTGAGCCACGTGGCGAGCGTCGCGTCGTTCTTCGTGAGCCGCGTGGACACCGAGGTCGACAAGCGCCTCGAGAAGCTTGGGCCGGCGGCGAACTCGTTGTTAGGCCAGGCGGCGATCGCCAACGCGAAGCTCGCCTACGAGCTGTTCGGCGAACTGTTCAGCGGCCCGCGTTGGACGAAGATTCGCGACGCCGGCGCGCGCGTGCAGCGGCCGCTCTGGGCGAGCACCAGCACCAAGAATCCGCGCTACGGCGACGTGCGCTATCTCGAGGGGCTCATCGGGCCGGAAACGATCAACACCGTTCCGCCCGAAACGCTGCAATTGTTCGAGGAACACGGGGTGGTGCGCCGCACGCTCTCGCCGCGCGCCGATGATGCGCGCGACACGATGCACCAGATCGCGCAGGCGGGCATCGACTTCGACGATGTCACGCAGACGCTGGAGGACGAAGGGATCGAGAAGTTCGAGGTCTCGTATCGCAAACTGCTGGGCGTGATCGCGGGCAAGCGGCAGGCGCTCGGGGTCGCGTCCAAGGCGTGACGGTACCGCGCGCGATGCGCGACGACGGCATCACGCACCTGTTCTTCGACGTCGGCGGTGTGTTAGGCACGCCCGGGTGGGGCACCCCCGACCGCGCGGAGGCGGCCGCACATTTTGGCTACGACCTCAAGGAAGCGGAGCACCGGCACTACGGCGTCGTGAGCGCGCTGGAAACCGGAGCCATGACCATCGACGAGTACCTCGACCACACGGTGTTCACGCAACCCCGGACCTTCAGCCGCGATGCCTTCATTGCGTTCATGAAGAGCCGCAGCGTACCCAACGCGGATACCATCGCGCTGGCGCGCTCGCTCGCGGCCACCGGCCGCTACCACATGGCTACGCTGAACAACGAGTCGGAGGCGCTCAACGTGCATCGCATCGCGTGCTTCGGCTTGGGCGACATCTTCGACGCGTTCCTGTCGTCGTGCTGGTTGGGCGTGGCCAAGCCCGCGCGGCGCGCATACCGGCTGGCGCTCGCATTCACCCAGGCCACGCCGGCCCGCAGCGTGTTCATCGACGACCGCGAGGAAAATCTCGAGCCGGCCCGCGAGGCCGGCATCCACACCATTCGCTTCACGTCGGCCCCCGACCTCCGGTCGGCACTGGGCGCGTTAGGCATTAACTCTTAGGCGGGACTTGGGACTATGCGATTGGGCATGATCGGACTCGGACGCATGGGCGGCAACATGACGCGCCGGCTCCTCGGCGCCAAACACGAAGTCGTGGCCTTCGACCGCAGCGCCGACGCGGTGAAAGAGCTGGCCGGGTTAGGCGCGATCGGCGCGACGTCGCTCGCCGACGTGTGCGCCAAGCTGTCGGCGCCGCGCGTCGTCTGGATCATGGTGCCCGCCGGCAAACCCGTCGATGACACCATCGCGCAGCTCCTCCCGCACCTCGCCAAAGGCGACATCATCATCGATGGCGGCAACTCCAACTTCCACGACACGGTGCGCCGCGGCGAAGAGCTCCGCGCGAAAGGCATCGAGTTCGTCGATTCGGGGACGAGCGGCGGCGTGTGGGGACTCGAGAACGGTTACTGCCTCATGGTTGGCGGCGATGACAAAGCCGTGTCCATCTGCGAGCCCATCTTTACGGCGCTCGCGCCGCAGGACGGCTATGCGCACGTCGGCCCAACGGGCAGCGGACACTACGTGAAGATGGTGCACAACGGCATCGAGTACGGGATGCTGCAAGCGTTCGCCGAAGGCTTCGAGATCCTGCACGCGTCCAAGGAATTCGATATCGACCTCCATCAAGTGGCCGCCGTGTGGAATCACGGTAGCGTCGTCCGCTCGTGGATCAACGAGCTCGCGGAATCGGCCTTCGCGCGCGACGCGTCGCTCAAGGACCTGCGCGGATACGTGGATGACTCCGGAGAAGGACGGTGGACGGTGCAGGAAGCCATCGATCTCGATGTGCCCGCACCTGTCATCACGTTGTCGCTCCTCACGCGCCTGCGCTCGCGACAGGCGGAATCGTTCGGCGCCAAAGTGATCGCCGCCTTACGCCACGAGTTCGGCGGACACGCGGTGCACAGCGCATGAGCACGCCGATCGTTGCACCGGCCACGCTCGCACAGGAGCACGTCGCCGAACCGTCGATGCGCAAGGCCGCGCGCTGCGCGATGGTCATCCTCGGCGCCGGCGGCGACCTCACGCGGCGGAAGCTCATGCCCGCGCTCGCGCATCTCGCGTGCGACGGTCTGCTCGATCCGGAGTCGATCATCATCGGCGTTGGGCGCGACAACTACAATGACGACTCGTATCGTGCGGCGATGGGCGACGCGCTCAAGCACTCGGACGAGATCAAGGTCACCGACGGCCCGGCGCTCGACAAATTCCTCGGCATGCTGCGCTTCGTGCGCGGCGATCTCAAGTCCGCGGACACGTACAAGTCCGTCACGCAGCGCGTGTCGGAGTTCGAGGGGGCGGACGACAGCGAAGCGGGCCGCTTGGTCTACCTCGCCATTCCGCCGAGCCTGTATCCCGATACCGCGAAGTGCGTGTCGGAAAGCGGTCTCGTGCCGCGCACCGTGCGCGACGACAAGAAGTGGGCGCGCATCGTCGTCGAAAAGCCGTTTGGCCGCGACCTCGACAGTGCGCGCGCGCTCGACAAGCTGCTCTTGTCGCTCTTTTCCGAGCAGCAGATCTACCGCATCGATCACTACCTCGGCAAAGAAACCGTCCAGAACATTTTGGTGCTGCGGTTCGCCAACTCGATCTTCGAGCCGGTGTGGAACCGCAACTACGTGCACCACGTGCAGATCACGGCCGCGGAAACGGTGGGCGTGGAACACCGCGCGTCCTACTACGAGGAGTCCGGCGTGATCCGTGACATGTTCCAGAACCACCTGATGCAGCTGCTCACGCTCACCGCGATGGAGCCGCCTAACGCATTCGACGCCGACGCCGTCCGTGGCGAGAAGGCCAAGGTGCTCGGCGCCATTCACCCGGTGGCCCCCGAAGACGCGGACGACATGTCCGTCATCGGCCAGTACGACGCGGGCGAGATCGACGCGGAGCACGTGATCGGGTATCGCGATGAACCCGGTGTCGCCAAGGAATCGCGCGTGCCCACGTATGCGGCGATCCGCTTCACGGTCGACAACTGGCGATGGCACGGTGTGCCGTTCTTCCTGCGGTCGGGCAAGCGTCTCGCCAAGCACGCAACGGAAATCGCGGTGCAGTTCAAGGAGCCGCCGCACTCGCTCTTCCGCACGCCCGAAGGCCAATCGCTCGAGCGCAACGTGCTCGTGATGCGCATCCAGCCCGACGAAGGCATCTCGTTGCGATTCGAGGTCAAGGTGCCCGGCGTGGACGTGCACATGGCGCCCGTGCGCATGGTGTTCAACTACGCGGACGCGTACGGCGCGACCACGCACCCGGCCTACGAGACGCTGCTCCTCGACTGCATGTTAGGCGACGCGACGCTGTTCGCGCGGTGGGATGAGGTCGAAGCGTCCTGGCGGATCATCGACCCGATCATCGAAGGGTGGAAGAACCCGAACCTGATCAAGCTGCCCAACTACACGTCGGGCACCTGGGGACCGTCGGCCGCCGACACGCTGATCGCGCGCGACGGCGCCGTGTGGCGCGAACCATGATGGATCCTCGCGCGGCCGCCAAACGCGACGCGGCGGTGCGCGCGGTCGACGCCGTGCAGTCGGGCATGGTCGTCGGGTTAGGCACCGGGAGCACCGCCGCGTTCGCGATCGAGGAGATCGGCCGCCGCGTCGCCGCCGGCGCGTTGCGCAACATCGTCGGCATCCCGACATCGAACGCGTCGCACCATCTGGCACTCGAGTACGGCGTCCCGCTCACCACGCTCGAGCAGCACCCGAAGGTGGACGTCACCATTGATGGCGCCGACGAGATCGATCCGGCGGGCCGCGTGCTCAAGGGCGGCGGCGGCGCCCTCCTGCGCGAGAAAATCGTGGCCACGCGCAGCGCGCGATGGATCCTGGTGATCGATGCAGCCAAGCTCGTGCCGCACCTTGGGGCGCGCTATCCGCTGCCGGTCGAGGTGGTCACGTTCGGATGGCAGGGCCACCTCGATGCATTATGTGCGTTAGGCGCGGAGCCCGTCTTGCGGTTAGCCGGCGAGCATCCGTTCGTGACCGACGAGGGCCACTACCTCATCGACGCGCGATTCCCGCGCGGCATCGAAGACCCGGACAGCGTGCACCATGCGCTGCGCGCGCGCCCGGGTGTGGTCGACACGGGCTTGTTCTTAGGCCTGGCGTCGGAGATCGTCGTAGGGCGGACAAACCCGGACGGGGCCGGACAGGACCGGACTTAAGTCGGAGACGGCCGGACGGGGCCGGACAGATCCGGAGAAAGGCTTAAGTTGGACGAGTCCGAATAATGCCGGACGGCCTGAGTTTTTCCGGACTTGTCCGGCTCTCTCTCGCCCTGTCCGCCTTCAACAGGTCCGGGCCCACGGGATCAGGTCCAACCGTTCATACGGAATCGGCGTGCCTGTCTTCTCGCACAGGCCGTACTCATCGGGCCGATGATAGAGTCGATCCAGCGCCGCGTCGATTTCCTCGAGCTCCAGCGACTGCCGCGCGGCGTTAGACGCGTCGAGCTCCTGGTCTTCGGTGTCCGTACCCAGGTCGGCAAGGTGCACCGGCGCCGACGACAACTCTCCTGATTCATCGCGCAGCGACCGTTCCGTCTTGGCGTGATAGCGCGCGAGATCGCGTGTCACGCGCTCGCGCTCTTCGAGCAATCGCGCGCGAAAGTGCTCCAATTGAGTTTTTGTGAACCGCATGTTCCACCTATTTGTCCGACTTAAGTCCGGCCTTGTCTGGCTCTGTCTTGCCTTCTCCGCCTTCATCAATCGCGCCAGTCACTCCACCACCACCGTGTAGTCGACGCCCTCCCAACGTTGGTCCGCCGACCAGAGCAGCGTGAACACCACGCTGTTGCCGGAGCCGAGTCGCGTCGTAGGCAAATCTGCGATGAATACGCCGAGTCCCGTCGATTGCGTGGGCGTGTCGGTGGTGGTCTTCCATCCGTCGGCGCTCCAATGCACCGTCGCGGGCGCGAGCACCTCGATGCGGAGCGTTTTGCCCTGGGGCATGCGCCGGCGCTTGAGGTTGAATCGCCACGCGGCGAACGCCGATGACGTTCGCTGCAGCACGTACCGCTGCGCCGTGTACGACGGCGTGTCGAACACGCGACCATCCGCGATCGAGCGGCAGAGCTTGATGTGCTCGGCGTGCGCCCACACGAGCGGCATCGCGGAGCCCGCGGGCCGTCCATTGAAGAGCTCGAGATCGGGAATGTCCGGCGCATCCCACGTCTGCTCGGGAATCATGCCGGTGCTGCTCGTGGATTTTTCCATGATCCGCAGGAGATCGAGCGCGCGGTCAGGCCGGCCGGCGGCGAGCTCGTAGTGCGCGCGCTCGCCGGTCAGGAGCGGCCAGGCGCGCCCGCGCCCGCTGCCGTCGAAGGCACGGCCGTCCTCGTGCTCGCCGTAACCGTCGTCGTTGTAGCGATGCCAGCTCGGGCCCGAGGGTGTCTCGACCTTGAGCAGCGCGTCGATCACCTTCACCGTGTCGACGATGCGCGGATCGTCGGCGGCACGCAGGCCGAAGCGCACCAGAGCGAGCGCGTCAGGGCTCACGATCTGCGTCGCCGGCGCCATGCTTTCGCCCGGCGGCCGGTTCTTGATGGGAACGAAGCCCTCGTCGGGCGACGCCGCAGCGTCGAGCTCCGGCGGTGCGATGCGGATGTAATAGCCGTCGACGCCGATCTGGCGCGCGAGCGGCGTGCCGGTGACGTAGATCCAGCGCTCGACATGATCGTTCCATGTGTCCGCGGTCTCGCGCAGGTAGGTCGCCAGGCCCGCTTCGCTGCAGAATTCGGAGAGCTGGGCGGCGGCGAGCAGCGCCGCGATGACGGCCGCCAGCGTGAACGGCGAGTAGCCCGGATCCTCTTCCCAGCGGTCCTGCTGGGTGACGGGGCCGTTGCGCACCAGGAACCCGGCCGCGCGGCGCACGACGGGCCACAACTGCTGGAGTTCTTCCACCGACAGCGCGCCCTCGCGCCGCGCGAGGTCGATCAGCAGGATCGGTAGCGCCGCCTCGTCCATCTGGATGCCGTTCCAGTATGGGGTGCCGTCGAGCCACATGTTCTGCGGCCAGTGGCCGTCGGCCTCCTGCGTCACCTGTAGATAGCGCAGCACGCGCCGTACATCGCCGTGCGCACCGGCGGCAAGCAGCGCCCCGGCGGACTCCACGAGGTCGCGCGGCCACGCCAGGTGGTAGCCGCCCATGTCGTC
>DATEKK010000112.1:0-10361 GCA_035277485.1 Gemmatimonadaceae bacterium | reverse complement strand
TGCGCTCGAGGACGAGTTAGGCGACCTCTTGTTCGCGGTAGTGAACCTGTGCCGCCGGGCGAACGTTCACGCCGCTGTGGCGTTAGACCGCGCGAACCAGAAATTCGTGCGCCGGTTCGAGGCGATGGAGCAGATTGCAGCTGAGCGAGGCGTGGCGCTGGCGTCGTTGGACCTCGACGCGCTCGACGCGCTTTGGAACGAGGTCAAGCGCGGTGGGTAGCGCTGTGCGCATGGACGGTTGGTACGACAAAGGTGATAAGGATAACTAAAGAGATAACTACTGGGATAACTACAGGCATCGCTCGGCTGCGGCGGTGAGAGCGATCCACCATGGCAAGACATCGGTAATTTTTTTTTGGAACTGCAGTCAATCGGTCTGCCGTTGCAGTTGTTCAAACAAAAACGCGGAAAGCCGACTCGCTGAGACGCCCTGATTTCCGCAGCCGAAGGATGCCTGTAGTTATCCCTGTTGTTATCCCTTTAGTTATCCTTTTCACCCTTAGTCGTAGGTCTGTCCACGCGGACGCGTCCGAACGGTTAGGGCCTAACGCGATTCATGAGGCGAGGGAACGCAATCGCTTCTCGCAAATGAGGTAAGCCGCAGATCCATGACACGGTACGTTCGAGGCCGAGTCCGAAGCCCGAGTGCACGAACGTCCCGTAGCGACGCAGGTCGAGGTACCAGTCGTACGCCTGCTCGGGCAGGTTCTCGGCGCGGATGCGGGCGAGGAGGCGATCGTAGTCGTCCTCGCGCTGGCTGCCGCCGATGATTTCGCCGTAGCCTTCGGGCGCGAGCAAATCATCGCAGAGCACGGTGCGCGGGTCCGCGGGATTCTCCTTCATGTAGAAGGCTTTCGCCTCGCGCGGATAGTTCATCACGAAAACTGGCTTGTCGTATTCCGCTACGATGAGCGATTCATCCTCCGCGCCCAGGTCGTCGCCCCAGACAGTCGTGCTGCCTTTGCGTTTCAGTAGCTCGATCGCTTGGCCGTAATCCAGTCGCACAAACGGCGGCGTCACGCGCTCGAGTGGCGCCGTATCGCGCTCGAGAACAGCGAGATCGGCGACACAGCGATCGAGCGCGCGATGAACCAGGTAGGACACGAAATCTTCCTGAAGGCGCATGTTGTCGTCGCTGTCGTTCCAGGCGACCTCCGGCTCGATCATCCAGAATTCCGTGAGGTGCCGGCGCGTCTTGGATTTCTCGGCGCGGAACGTTGGACCGAACGTATAGATCCGGCCGAACGCCGCCGCGGCGGCCTCGCCGTAGAGCTGTCCCGTTTGGGCGAGGTAGGCGTTGCCTTCGTCGAAGTATTCTGTCGAGAAGAGACCGGACCGTTCGCCGATCGCGGCCGTTAGGATCGGCGTGTCCACGCGGAGGAAGCCGCGCGCGTAAAAGAAGTCGTGGATGGCCTGCTCGACCTCGTTGCGCACACGTGCGATCGCCCGCTGGCGCGGCGACCGCAGCCAGAAGTGGCGGTTGTCGAGCAGAAAATCGATGCCATGCTCTTTCGGTTGGATGGGATAGTCGAGCGCACTGGGCCCAATGATCTCGAGATTCGTGACTGCCATCTCGATGCCGCCGGGCGAGCGTTCTTCGACGTGCACCTCGCCGGTCATGGCGACCGAGGTCTCTATGGTGAGCGCGGCGAAACGTTCCCAAACCTCGGGGGGGATTTGCGTTTTTACGAGGACGCCTTGAATCTGTCCTGTACCGTCGCGCATCACGACGAATGCGATTTTTCCGGAGGAGCGGAGATGGGTCACCCAACCGCGAACGGTCACGGTGCGGCCCAGGTGCTGTTTCAGCTCGTCAATGCGGGGAGTACTCAATGTCGTTGAGACGGTTAGAGTTACGGCAAAGGATCGGCAAGCTACGAACGACTGACGGACGTGTCAACTTTCCTCAGATTCATCGGGCTTTTCCCGCTGGCGTGCAGTGCGGCGCCGTTTTACGATGAGGCGAGCAGGTGGATTGTGGCGATAGCATGCGCAGGGGCAGTGATCCTTGTGCCTGAGCGACGCGCGAGCAAGGGCCTGTCAGGCACGCGTAATGCCGCGCGGTGTATGATCCGGATGCGTCGCCGGTTTGCGCGACGCTCGAGCACCTGCATCACGATCCCGGCTGCGAAGCCAGCCGTTACGAGATACTTTCAGGCCTTCATGCCGCGACGTTTCCAAGCACAGTGGCCATGCAGCCACGGTGATGACAGCATGCGCGCAGCGGCCGGTCCCGGTCACGCCATCACGTTAGGCATTCGCGCTCGGCATCCGAGCGGCGGGTCGCCCCTGTGACCATTCGGTCAAAGTTAGGCGCGGGCCTGTCCGCCATCGCGCTCGTGCTTCTCGTTCCATTGCTGCTGGCGCTCCAGTCGCTGGAAAAGCTGCACTCCTTTACCACCGCCCTGCAGAAGCGCGAGTTCGCGGCGTCCCTCCTGCTCAACCGCATGCGCGCCGGCACCGACGAGCTTCGCCGCCTCGACCTGTCGCTCGTGTTCCTGCACCAGCCGCCGATCCGCGCGTCGATGGATTCACAGCTCACGGTGCTCACCGCCACGGCTGATTCGCTCGCGCACCTGGGCATGCAGCAGCCGTCCAAGCGCATCGCCGGCGCCGTGGCGCAGGTGGCGTCGTTCGTGCCGAGCGAGTACGCGGCGGCCGCGGCGGGCCAGGCCAGAACCGCCGACTCGGTGTCCACGCAGCACTTGATCCCCGCCATCGCAGCCACCGAACGCGAGCTGACATCTGCCGAAGGCGTGTTGCGCGACCGATCGAGCAGGCTCGTGGCAGCAGCGACAGCGGAAACCGAACAAGCGCGCAACGCAGCGGCGCTCGGACTGCTCGTCGCGGCAACGCTCGCGCTCTTCATATCGATTCTCCTCTGGCGCACCATCGGCGGACCCATCCGCGATCTCGAACACGGCATGGCGCAGATGGCCGACGGCAATTTCGGATATCGTCTGCGGGTCAACGCGAGACGCAAAGATGAGTTCGGACATCTCGCGGAGAGCTTTGGTTCGATGGCGCACCAGCTCGCGGCGCTCGACCGCCTGAAAGCCGAGTTCGTCTCGGTCGCGTCGCACGAGCTCAAGACGCCGATCAATGTCATCCTGGGCTACCTGCAGTTGATCGACGAAGGCGTGTACGGACCGGTGTCGCCCAAGATGCACGAGATCGTGCGCACGCTCGATTCGCAGACGCGGTCGCTGTCGCGGCTCGTGCACCAGTTGTTGGACGTGAGCCGCTTCGAGGCGGGCGGCGGCAAACTCGATCTTCGCCCAACGAACCTCGATGTGTTCCTGGCCGAGATCGAGGAGACGTTCCGGGTGCTGTCGCTGCAGCGCGGCATCGACTTCCACGTCGAGCGGGCGGGCCCGCTGCCCACCGAAGTGCTCTGGGATCCCGACCGCATCAGCGAAGTGCTCGGCAACCTCGTCGCGAACGCGTTCAAGTTCACGGAGCGCGGCGGTTCGGTCGAGCTCCTGGTGGATGCGATGGATCAGCAGGTGCACCTGGACGTGCGCGACACGGGTGCCGGCATTCCGCCGCAGCAGTTGCCGCATATTTTCGAGAAGTTCTTCCAGGCGGACAACCAGGACGCGGCGGCGCACGCCGGCAGCGGACTCGGACTCGCGATCGCGCGGCAGATCGTCGTCGCGCACGGGGGACAGATCTCGGTGGAGAGCATCGTGGGTGTGGGGACCACGTTCCATCTCACGCTTCCGCTCCGCGCGGGCGGGCGCGTGCACGAGCGACCGCGGACGCCGATTCTCGGAGTGCCGGCGTGAGGCGATGGTTGTGGGTCGGGTTCACGCTGCTCGCCGCCGCGTGCGCCACGACCTCTGCTCGACGCACCATGCCGCCCGCCGCCGACGATTGGATCGGCACGCTCACCGCCGCCAAGAACCAGGTTGCGTTAGGCCACTTCGACGACGCCGACAAGGCGCTGTACGAGTTCATGCAGCGCTACCCGTCGAGCCCCGAGGCGCGCGACGCGACGTACTGGCGCGCGCTGTTCAAGCTGGATCCGGCGAACCGCGGCGGTAGTGCGCGGGCGGCCACGGAGCGGCTGGACGAATATCTCTCCGACACGACGACCTCCCTGCACCGCGCCGAAGCGGCGACGCTGCGGCGCATCGCGGCGGAGCTCGATTCGCTCGCCCAACGGGCGCCGGTGGTGGCGTTCAACGACTCGGCGCGGGTCGCCGATGCGCAGAAGGCGCAGCAGCGGGAGGATGATCTCCAGAAGGAGATCAAGGCCCTGCGCGATCAGCTGGACAAGACCAACGCCGAGCTCGAGCGGATCAAGAAGCGGTTGCAGGAGAGAACCCCGTAAGGCGGACACGGCGCGGACAGTGCCGGACACGACCGGATCGTGTCCGCTATCCGACCCGGAACAGCTCCATCGCCCGTTGATACCTCTCGCCTAACGCAGCTCGGAGCGGCGCGTGTTCGCGATGGCGGAGGTCCGGGTCCGACGCAAGAATCTCTTCGGCGGCGGCGCGCGCAATGGCGAAGAGCGATTCGTCCTTGAGCGGGTCGGCAATGCGGAACGTGGGCTCGCCGCTCTGTTGGGCGCCGAACAGGTCGCCCATGCCCCGGAGGCGGAGATCGGCGCGGGCGATCTCGAAGCCATCGTCGGTGCCGACGAACACCTCGAGGCGGGCGCGCGTCTCGGGGCCCGGGTCGCCTAACAAAATGCAGTAGCTGGCGGAGCCGCCGCGGCCGACGCGGCCGCGAAGCTGGTGGAGCTGCGACAGGCCGAAGCGCTCCGGGTGCTCGATCAGCATCACCGTCGCGTTGGGCACGTCGATGCCCACCTCCACCACGGTGGTGGCCACCAGAACGTCGACCTCGTGGTCGCGGAACTGCCGCATCACCTGGTCGCGCTCCTCGGATGGGAGGCGGCCGTGCAGCAGCGCCACGCGCCGGTGCGCGAACGGTCCCGCCGCGAGCTCGGCGTGCATCGTGACGGCGGCTTTGAGGTCCGTCTTCTCGGATTCCTCGATCACGGGATACACCACATACGCCTGGCGTCCCGCGGCCAGCTCGCGCTCGATGGCGCCGAGCACCGAGGCACGGCGCGACCTCGGGCGAAGCAGGGTCTTCACCGGCAGACGGCCGGGCGGGCGCTCGTCCAAGACGCTGATGTCGAGATCGCCGAACGCCGTGAGCGCGAGCGAGCGCGGGATGGGCGTGGCGCTCAGGAGCAGCACGTCGGGGCGGCCGTCGGGCGCGCCGGCGGCGGCTTTGGCGCCTAACGCTTCGCGCTGCTCGACCCCAAAACGCTGCTGCTCGTCGATGGCGACGAAGCCCAACCGGCCGAACCGCGTGTCTTCCTGCACCAGCGCGTGCGTGCCCACGGCGATGAGCGGCGACCGGCCGGCCAGGCGCGCGGCGCGAGCACGGCGCTCCGCCGCGGAGAGGCTGCCGGTGACGAGCACCGGCTCCATGCCTAACGGAGCGAGCAGCCCGCCGAACGTCCGTGCGTGCTGCTCCGCCAACAGCTCGGTGGGCGCCATGATGGCCGCCTGGTAACCGTTCTCCACCGCCAGGAGCGCGGCGAACAACGCCACCACTGTCTTGCCGCTCCCCACATCGCCCTGCAGCAAGCGGTGCATGCGCCGGTCGCCGCACATGTCGGCCACGATCTCGCGGATCGCGCGCGTCTGCGCGCCCGTGAGCTCGAACGGCAGCTCGTGCTTCAAACGGCTCGTGAGCTCGCGCTTGTTCTCGAACGAGATCCCCGCGCGCCGCTCGCGCGCCAACTCTTTCGCCCGCTGCTGCAACAGGCTCACGAACAACGCTTCCTCGAGCGCGAGCCTGGTCCGGCCGCGCTCCGCTTCCTCGAGCGACGCGGGACGGTGCACCATGCGCAGCGCCTCGCGAAGCGGCGGCACGCCCGCGCGCTCCATGAGCTCGTGCGGCAGCGACTCGCGGACTAACGGAAGCAGCGCGTCCAGGTGCGCGTGCACGATCGCGCGAATCTGCTTGAACGACAGGCCTTCCGTGGCCGGATACACCGCGAGCACGCGGCCTGCCGTCACGTCGTCGGTGTCGTTCGCGGGCCCCAGGTTCACCATCTCGCGCGGCTGCAGCTGCCGCCCGTGGAAAAATCGCACGCGCCCGCCGACGAGCAGCACGTCGTCCTTGTTCACGACGCGGTCGAGGAACGGCTGGCCGGGCCACGCGGCTTCGATGAGCCCCGTGCTGTCCTTCAACACGGCCTGAAAAATCCGCAGGCCTTTGCGCGTGGGGATGATGCCCTTCGAGATCACAGTTCCGATCACCGTCGCGTCCATGCCCGGCGTGAGCGTGGAGATGCGCGCGATGGTGCTCGCGTCGTGGTAGCGGTGCGGCAGGTGGTACAACAGGTCGCGCGCCGTGCGGACGCCGAGGCGGTGCAGCGCCTCGGCGCGGCGGGGACCCACGCCTTTCAGATACGCGACGTTGGTATCGAGACCAGGCACGGGTTAGGCGAAGAAGGCGGACACGGCCGAACACGGCCGGACATGACCGGAGCGAACGGTCAGCTCACTCGGCGAACAGATCGCGGGCGTACTGCGCGGCGTCGAACGGCACCAGGTCATCGGCCTTCTCGCCGACGCCGACGAACTTGATGGGGACATCGAGCGCTTCGTGCACGGCCACGACGATGCCGCCTTTGGCCGTGCCGTCGAGCTTCGTGATCACGACGCCCGTGAGCGGCACCGACGCCGAGAACGAGCGCGCCTGCGCCACCGCGTTCTGGCCGATGGTGCCGTCCAGCACGAGCAGCGTCTCGTGCGGCGCGCCGGGCAACCGCTTGCCGATCACGCGCGCAACTTTCTGCAGCTCGCCCATGAGGTCGTCCTGCGTGTGCAGGCGTCCCGCCGTGTCCACGATCACGATGTCGGCGCGCCGCGCCATCGCCGAATCGATGGCGTTGTACGCAACCGCCGCCGGATCGCTGCCCGGCGCGCTGCCCACGAATTGCGCACCCACGCGATCGGCCCACACGCGCAGTTGGTCGATCGCTCCGGCGCGATACGTGTCGCCCGCTGCCACCACTACCTGCTTGCCCTGCTTCCTGAGACGCGACGCGAGCTTGGCGATGAACGTCGTCTTGCCGGCGCCGTTCACACCCACCACCAGGATGACGGTGGGCACGGCGCCTAACGCAACGGCCGGATCGCTCTTGCCCGCAACCAGGGACTTCTCGACACCCGTGCGCAGCGCGTCCACGAACTCATCCTGCGTGCGCACAAGCCCAAGCTTCGCCGCCGTCTCGACATCGCCCACGAGGCGCACGCTCACCGGCACGCCGAAGTCGGCGTCGAGCAGCAGCTCCTCGAGGCGCTCGAGCGAGCCGGCGGTGACGCCGCCGCGGACGAGCGTGCCGACATCGAACAACGCGACGTCCCTCAGGCGCTGCCACAGGGAGCGTCGCGGTGCGTCGTCGGCGCGGCGAAGAATGCGCATGGATACCCGGTTCGAGATTCAGTTAGGCGAAACGCGCCGCTACCTGAGGCCGCGTTTGCGGCGCATCAACCACTCGGCGCACAGCGCCGCGATGAGCGCGACGTAGCTCCACCACATGTCGCGAAGCCGCGGCTGGTCGCCGAACGACGTCGCGCCGCCCACCGGGCCGGCCCGCACGCCGCTCGCGCGCGGCAGGAGCTCGCGCGACGGATTCACCACGAGCACCGCGGCGCCGCCCGTGACCCGCACGTCGTACACGCCGGGCGACATCGGATCCGTCTGCGCAACCGTTGCGCCCGCGCCGAAGCGCAGTGTAAGCGAATCATCCCGCGCCGTACCACGACGACGCAGCACCACGCGCACCACGCTGTCCTTGGCCGCGCCCGTTCCGCGCCGCCAACGCACGGGATCGCCCGCGCGCACCACGCCCTCGGCTGGCATGGCCGCTCGCGGATCGGGACGTTCCGCGCTCAACCAATCAAATATACTCCCCCACAGCGCGACGAACGCGTCGGCGCTCGCGCCTCCGCGGAACTGCCAGCGCCAGAAACCCGACGCACTCACCACGACCACGCGCCGGCCATTGGCCGAGCCACCCGCGATCGCGGCGCGACGATCGTACTGGCGTGCCCGAGCCACCGTGAGCGCCTCCCACTCGCCGGTGGGTGCGCGATCCGATACGGTGATCGGCGGCAGGCTGTCCCACACGATCCCGCCGAGCGCACCCGCGATGGGTGATGCCGGCGCGTCGATCGCGTACCACTCGCCGGTGGTGTCGCCGGACGGCACGATGAGCGCGAGCGAGCCCGTCATTGCGGTGCGCGGCGGGCCGAAGTAGCTCGTGTCGCCGTGCAGGATGGCGAGCGGCGCGTCGTGCATCGCGCCTTTCACCGTGCGTTCATCTACCGGCGCGAGCGATCCGTCCTGGCGCCATTGGCCGGGCGCGACGCGATAGTACGCGCGCGTGGGCAGCGCGACCGCGCCGCGCAGCACGGGCAACACGAACCGCGCGTCGAAATCGGGCGACGTGGACGCGAGCACGGCGCCGGCCGCGCGCGCGACGTCCACGGCCACGCCTAACGTATCGTTTCGCGCCTCGCGGTCTCCGGGCACGGTCACGACCGCGTCGAGCACCGACGGCCCAACGGGCCCCGAAATCGGCGCGCGCACCGTGAGCGTCCGCTCGGCGCGGGCGGGCATCGAATCGAGCGGCACCGACGCGAGCTCGCGTCCGCCTAACAGAATGCGCAGCGTGCCGGCCGGCGTGGCGAGCGAGTCGGCGCGCACCCCCACGCGCAGGTCCACCGTGTCGCCGCTCACGGCCGCGCGCGGCGCGTCCACCGACACGACGGCCACGTCATGTACCGGCGGATGCGCGAGCACCACGATGCGCGAGCCCGCGGGGAATCCGGGCAGCGCGGCGGGGTCGTCGATCTCGCCGTCGGTGATGAGGTCCAGCGGACGCCCCGCGCCTAACGCACGCTCGGCGAGCGCGCGGGCGCGGGTCGACACGTCGGCCGGCACCGGCGTGCGCGGCGCGCGGCGCACGCTGTCGCCAAACAGCAGCACCGAGTCGGGCCTGAGCGCCTGCGCCTGGCGGCGCGCGCTCGCCCACAGCGTGGTGTCGCCATCGCGTGTCCAGCTCTCCGATGCATCGAGGGCCACCAACGGCGGCAGCGGGTGGCGCGGCCCCGCGGGCGCGTCGAGCAGGAGCGCCATGCCTAACGCAATCGCGAGCGCGCGCAGCGCCGCCAGGAACCACCGCCTCGGATACAGCCAGGCGGCGATCCCCACGCCCATGACGACCGCGATGATCCAGGAGAACACGGACTCGTACGATGCCGGACAGGGTGGCGAAGGTGACCAGGAAAGGTCCCTTCCCTACCCCACGGCGCCCGAGAGTTTCGCCAGCAGCGTGTCGCGCATGGCGTCGAACTGCGCGTGCTCCGCGGCGGCGATGGGGAGACCGGTGTCGCGCCTGAGCGCGGTGCGCGGGTCGCGCTGCCGCCCGTCGATCAAAATCTCGAAGTGAAGATGCGGACCGGTCGCGAGTCCGGTCATCCCCACGTAGCCGATGGTTTGTCCAATGGTCACCTGCCGGCCAGGCCGGATGCCGCGCGCGAATCCGCGCAGGTGGCCGTAGCGGCTCACGATACCGTTGCGATGACGAATGTCGATCATGTTGCCATAGCCGCCGCGGCGACCGGCGAAGATGACGGTGCCGTCGCCGATGGCGCGCACGGGAGTCCCTTCGCTGGCCGCGTAGTCCGTGCCCGTGTGGTTGCGCCAGATGCCGAGAATCGGGTGCAGGCGCCGGCCGAAGGTGCTGGAGATGCGGCGGAACTCGAGCGGCGCCCGCAGGAACGCCGCGCGCATCGAACGACCGGTCTGGTCGAAGTACTCCGACCGCCCGGACGCGTTGGTGAATCGCACGGCGTCGGTCTCGTTGCCCGAGAGCTCGAAACGCGCCGCGAGGATACCCCCGATGCGCACGACGCCGCCCGGGCCTCGGGAGCGCTCGAACAGCACGCGGAACGCGTCGCCCGGTTGGAGCTCGCGGCTCATGTCGACGCGATACTCATAAATGTCGGCGAGCGACCAGGCGAGCTCGGAGCGCGCACCTTTCGGCAGGATGGTGGCCGCCGAGTCGTCGAGGGCGGCGTAGAGGTTGGACGAGATCACGCCGTGCACGGCGATCGTATCCGTCTGCCACGGCAGCCGTTCCTCGGCGCCGGTCCACGTGCTGTCGCCTAACCGCCTAACGTGAACCAGCCGGTCGACGGCGAGCTGGAACACCACCTCGGACGGTGTCGAATCGCCGCGGGCCGTGCGCACCGCCACGGGCATGCCGGCCGGCGTGCGGCGCGGGTCGAGCTGGGGGGCCGCCGCGAGGATCGCGG
>DATEKK010000111.1:0-3992 GCA_035277485.1 Gemmatimonadaceae bacterium | reverse complement strand
GCGCGGCGCTCGTGCGCGCGCGAACGCCCGACGGCCCGATACTCGTGCTCGCGCGCAGCGACTCGCTGCGCCTGGGCGCACGTGCGTTCACGCTCGTGGGTGGCGTGGCCGTGGGACCCGCGTTTCTCCGCCGCCTCTCGCCCGGCGGCGAACTTTCCCTCTCGCTCGTACTTCCCGATTCGGTGATCGCCGCCGATTCGCTCAGCGTCACCGCGCCGCGGCCTCGATCCATCGTGGCCGAGGTGCCTGTGTCCTATGTGATGACACCGGCCGCCGGTGGCGCGCGCACACTCGTCCCCGGGCGCATCGTGATCGCCCACACGGGCGCCGAGCTCGCCGCACTGCGCGCGAGCCTGAACCGCTGGTTTTTCATCGTGCTCCTTGCCACTGGTGCGGCGGCGCTGCTCGCCGCGGCATGGCTCTCGGCGCGGGTGAGCAGTCCATTGCGCGCGCTCGCGGAGCGTACCGCGAAAGTGGATCTCGACCGCCTTGACGTGGATTTCCCTGTCGAGCGCGACGATGAATTCGGCGCGCTCTCGCGACTGCTGGGCGCGATGACGCGCCGCCTGCGCACGAGCGCCGCGAATCTGCGCGATGCCGAACGGCGCGCGACTACCGGCGATCTCGCGCGGCAGGTGAATCACGACATCAAGAACGGCCTCGCGCCCATCCGTCACGTACTGCGCCACCTCGCGCAGGTGCAGCGCGACGAGCCGGAGAAACTTGGCGCGGTATTCGCCGAGCGACGCGGCACGCTCGACGACAGCGTGACGTATCTCGACACGCTCGCGCGCAATTATGCGCGGCTGACGCCGCGGCTGGATCTGCGGCCCTGCGATGCCAATGCCGTGGCGCGCGAGGTTGCCGCCGCCGTGACGGGTGGCAGCGGCGTCGCCGCGCCAAGCCTCGCCGGAGAATCGAGCGGCGCTCCCGCCGCCGTCGAGCTGCAACTCGATCCGCATCTCCCGGCTATCGCCGCCGAGCCGCTCGTGCTGCGCCGCATTCTCGAAAACCTCGTGACGAACGCCATCGACGCGCTCGACGGGACCGGCGGCCGCGTGACGCTGCAGACGGAAGCGCTCGCCGATGGCCGCGCACGCGTGAGCGTGGCCGACACGGGACACGGCATGACGCGCGAACAGCTCGACCATGCCTTTGACGATTTCCAGAGCACGAAGCCCGGCGGTACCGGGCTCGGACTGTCCATCGTGCGCCGTCTCGTGGCCGATCTTCACGCCGACTTGCGCGTGGAAACGGAACCCGGCGCCGGCACGCGCATGAGCATCACCTTTCCCGCACGTCACGCACCCACCTCATGAGCACGATTCTCGTCTGCGACGACAACGCGACACTCGCCGGCCAGTATGCGTATGACCTGAAACGCCTCGCCGGTCATGATGTCCTGCTCGCCGCGTCTGGCGAGGAGGCGCTCGACACGCTCGCGCGGGAGACGGTGGACTGCGTCGTGCTCGATCTCGAGATGCCCGGCACCGACGGCTTCGCGGTGCTGCGCGTGCTGCGCGAGCGCAGCATCGCGACGCCCGTCATTGTCTACACCGGCACGGGCAGCTACGAGCGATGCGTGCAGGCCATCAAGCTTGGCGCGTACACGTTCATTGACAAGGACGAGCCCATGGAGCGCGTCGCGCGCGAGGTCGAAAATGCGATCGAGCGACGCCGCATACTCGATGAGGTCGCGCTGCTCCGGCGCTACGCGGACGACGAGAGTGCGCTGCTGGGCTCGAGCGCGCCCATGCGCGCGCTCAAGGATGCCATCGCCCGCGTCGCGCCGATTCCGAGTCCGGTGCTCATCACCGGCGAGAGCGGATCGGGGAAGGAACTGGTCGCCCGCGACATCCACCGGTTGAGCGGCCACGCGCGCGAACCCTTCGTCGCCGTGAACTGCGCGGCGCTCCCGGAGCAGCTCGTGGAGAGCGAACTGTTCGGCCACGAGCGCGGCGCGTTCACGGGTGCGAACGCCGCCCGCCGCGGCGCATTCGAGTCCGCGGGCCGTGGCACGCTCTTCCTGGATGAGATCGGCGAGCTGCCGCTCGCCGCACAGGCCAAGCTCCTGCGCGTGCTCGAAGAACGACAGGTCGTCCGGCTCGGCAGCACGCGGGCGATCGACGTGCCGGCGCGCGTGGTCGCCGCCACCAATCGCGATCTGACCACTGAGGAAAAAGCCGGCCGCTTCCGGCGCGATCTGCTCTTCCGCCTCAATGCGCACACGCTGCCGGTGCCTCCGCTGCGCGAACGACTGTCGGACGTGCCCGAGCTGGCCAACCGGCTGCTGGCGCTCACCTGCGAACGATTCGGCGTGCGTCGCAAGCAACTCGCGCCCGACGTGCCCGCCCTGCTCATGCAGTACGACTGGCGCCTCAACAACGTGCGCGAGCTGCGCAACGCGGTGGAGCGAATGGTGATCGCCGCAGACGGTGACGTGATCGGCGCGGAGCATGTACCCGCCGAGATTCGCGAGAGCGCGCCGGACACACGGGCCACAGGTACACCGGCCGCGCGCACCTTCCTCGAGCGACGCGCCGAGGCGGAGCGTCAGATCGTGATCGCCGCGCTCGAGCGGAACGAGTGGCACATCACGCACACGGCGCGGGAGCTTGGGCTCGCGGATCATGCGAGCCTGCTCCGCATCATGCGGCGTCATCGCATCGAGAAGGAGTAGCGGACCCGCAGTCGCGGCATGTGACCGTCCGGACACAATTCGCGATCCAGACGCGTGACCGACGGGACACGATCGCGCCGCACGGCGCGCCGCCCGCCGCGGCGTGATCGGGCGCAACCGCCAACCTCACAACGAGTTCACCGCGAAGTGCGCGCGTGGTCCGCGCGTGGCCACGCGCTTGCCTTTGGGAGTGCCGTCCACGACGCACTTCACCGGCGTCCCGCTTCCGGCGGCGGCGCCACACCAGAGGAGAACTCCCATGCTTCGCTCCCTGCATTCGCGCGCGTTTGCGCTCGGCACCCTCGTCCCCTTCTCGCTGTTCGCTGTCGCCGCGTGCGGCGGTTCCAACGACAGCGCGCCGAACCCCGCCGGCGACACCGTGGCCACGACGTCGCCCGTGGTCGCCCAGCCGGGCACGACCGTCGCGACCGGCGTCGTCGTACCCACAACCGTCACGTACGCGCAGGCCGATTCCGTCTTCCGGACGCGGGATTACGCCAGCGCCGCCACGATGTTCGCAGCCTACACGCAGCGCCGCCCCGAGAATCCGTGGGGGCATTACATGCTCGGTTTGTCCGACTGGAAGTCCGGCCAGCTCGACAGCGCACGCGCGGCGTTCGAAGATGCGCTCAAGCTCGATCCGAAGCACGTGAAGAGCATGATCAACCTGGCGCGCGTGCTGCTCGATGAGGACAGCGCCGCCGCTGCGCTGCCGCGCGTGCAGCAGGCCATCGCGCTCGACTCCGGTTCCACCGACGCATGGCGCGTGCTGGGCCGCGTGCAGGCGCAGCTTCGCAATACCGATGCCGCGCTCGATGCGTATCACACCGCGCTCGCCCGGGATCCGAACGACGTCTGGTCGATGAACAACATGGGACTGCTGCTCATTCGCAGCGGCCGCTATGACGAAGCACTCGGCCCGCTGGCGCGTGCGGTGCAGCTCGACGAGCACGGCGCGGCGTCCTTCCGCAACAACCTCGGCGTCGCGCTCGAGCGGACGGGACATTACGCGCTGGCCGCCGACGCGTACCGCCAGGCGCTCGACGCGGACAGCAGCTACAGCAAGGCGAGCAGCAGTCTGGCGCGCGTGGATGGCCGGCAGGACGAGCCGGGCATCGAACCCGTGACCGTGGCCAGCCTGGGCGACGCCTTCGCGAAGGAGGTGGACGCGTGGCATTCGGCGGCTGACATCGCCGTGGTGCCGCAGGCGGCGGTGAAGCCGGATTCGTCGAAGCCGTAAGGGCAAACGGGTCAGGAAGCATAAGGGTCAGAGGCTCATAAGGGTCAGAGGCTCATAAGGGTCAGAGGCTCA
>DATEKK010000110.1:0-17450 GCA_035277485.1 Gemmatimonadaceae bacterium | reverse complement strand
ACAGAAGGAATACGACCGCCGTGAGCGCCTGGGCGGGCGCCGTGGTCACGGCGTTGCCGATCATCCACACGGTCCCGACCACGTACGCCGCGGGCAGCAGCGGATAGCCGGTCACGCGATACGGGCGCGGGCGGTCCGGCTGCGTGGCGCGCAGTCGGAACACCGCGATCACCGTGAGCGCAAAGAAGATCATGAACGCGAACACCGCGAGATCGCTCAGTTGGTCGTAGGTGCCCGACGTCGCGAGCACCGACGCCCACGCGGCGAACGCGGCGATCGCCCATCCCGGCACGTGCGACCGGCGCGTGACGCGTCCGAACACCGGGAAGAACTGCCGCGTGCGCGCCATCGCGAACAGCACGCGCGAATTGGACAAGAGCCCGCCGTTGAGCGTGCCGAGCGTCGCGATGATGAACACGAGCGCAGCCAGCTTCGTGGCCTCGGCGGGAAGAAAACTGCCCACTGCGAGTGCCGCCACGGCCGGCGCGCCGCGGTGCAGCGTCGAGTTCGCCGACGCGACGGTACTCGCGGGCAGCGCGTAGAAGTACGCGGCGTTGATCGCCAGATAGAGCGCGATGACGATGAACGTGCCGCCGATGAGCGCGCGCGGCACGTTGCGTCCGGGATTCCGGATTTCGCCGGCCGCCATGGGCAGGTAGGACCATCCGCTGTACGCCCACACCGCGCCCACCAGCGCGGCGCCGAATGCCGACACGGTCACCGAGCCCCCGGACGCGGGTTGGGCGAAGTGCGTCCAGGATCCGCCGCGTGCGGCGGCGAGCGCGCCGCCCACGATGCCTAACACAGCGAGCACTTTGATGGCGGCCAGCGCCACCTGGACGCGGCCGCCCGCGCGCACGCCGGCGCAGTTGATCGCGGCCAGCGCGACGATCGCGACGATGGCCACGGCCTGCGCCGCACCGAACGACCAGTGGAGCCGCACGCCCGCGATGGTCCCCGCGACGTGCACCCAGGAGCCGCCTAACGGAACGATCGGCGACAGGAACGTCGCGAACGAGACGCCGAGCGCCGCCATCGAGCCGCTGCCCGCGGTGAACCGCACCCACCCGTACAGGAACGCCACCGCATCCCCGAACGCGGCGCGCAGGAACACATACTCGCCACCCGCCTCGGGCATCATCGCGCCCAGCTCCGCGTACGCCAGCGCGCCGAACAGCGTGAGCACGCCCGCCGCCAGCCACGCCGCCAACACCGCCCACGGGCTGCCTAACTGCTGCGTCATCACCGCGGCCTTGAGCAGCACCCCGGTGCCGACGATCGTGCCCACCACCAACGAAATGGAATCGAGCAGCGACAGCCGCCGCACGAGTCGTCCGCCGCTCGGTCCCTCGCGGACCCGCGCGTCGGGCGCCGGCACCATCATGGTCCGTGCACGATCTCCGCGCGAACGAGATGATCCAGCCGCGGATAGTCGCGATCGAGATACGCGTTGCCGCCCTCGAACACGGGTCCCTGTTTCCCGCCGCGCATGCCGCCGCCCGACGTCTCACCGTATTCGGCGTTCAACCGATCGACGACATCCATGCCGCGCGCGATCGTGCCGAGCGGCGAGAACCCCTGTGCGTCGAGCTGCGGATTGTCGCGCAGATTGATGTAGAGCTGCGTGGTGCGCGTATCGGGTCCCGTCATCGCATAAGCGATCGTGCCGCGTGCGTTCGTGTGGCGCACGCGGTCATCGGGGATGCGTTGATCTCGCCACTGCTGCGCGATGGCGGGGTCTCCGGCGATGCCCCATTGCACGATGTACCCCGCGCGCACGCGCGAGAACCGTGAGTCGTCGTAGTATCCGGCGCGCACGAGCTGATAGAGGCGGTCCACGCCGCGCGGCGACCAGTCGCGATGCGCCTCGATCACGAAGTCTCCCTTCGTCGTTTCGACGCGGACGAAGAACTCGTTCGGCGCGCGCGTCGTCCAGAACGAGCTCGATGGATCGGCGAGAGCGGATCGGACCGGAGCGGTTCCGTTGGGCGGGACCGCTCGTGACCCGTGGCATCCCATCGCTGCAACGCACGCTAGTGCGATCGCCACTGTATTCAACGCGAGACTGCGCACGACACATGATGTGAATGCACGCGCCCGCTGTCCAGCGGTTTGCCCAACGCCCGCGTGCTTGCTTGGACGCGCGCGCAATGGCATCATCGGCCAACGCATCGATTGCCATGGAGGTGGATGGTGTTCGCTCGTTTCGCGGTTGTCGCCGCTGCGTTGGTCATGGGCTCGCTCGCGGTCGCGTCGCGTTCCAGTGCCGGCGCGCATGCGGCTCCCGGTAACGGTCTCGCGCGCACACCGCCCATGGGTTGGAACAGTTGGAATCACTTCTCCTGCAACATCACCGAACAGACCATTCGCGAGACGGCCGATGCGATGGTGGTGACCGGTATGCGCAACGCCGGCTATCGCTACGTGGTCATCGACGACTGTTGGCAAGTCGCGCGCGATGCGAATGGCGCGTTGGTCGCGGACCCAGCGCGGTTCCCGCACGGGATCAAGGCGCTTGCCGATTACGTCCACTCGAAGGGATTGCTGTTCGGCATCTATACCGATGCCGGCACCAACACGTGCCAGGGTCGACCCGGCACACTCGGACACGAAGACCAGGACGCGCGCACATTCGCCGCGTGGGGTGTCGACTACGTGAAGGAAGACTGGTGCCACGCGCAGAACCTGGATGCGCCGACGCAGTACGCGAAATTCCGCGACGCGCTCATGCGCACCGGGCGTCCGATCGTGCTCAGCATCTGCGAGTGGGGATCGAATCAACCGTGGGAGTGGGCGCCCAGCGTCGGCAACTTGTGGCGCACGACCGATGACATCGAGGACACGTGGTCGTCGATGCTCGACAACCTCGACCAATCGGCGGAGCACGCCACCGCGGCGGGTCCGGGCGCGTGGAACGATCCGGACATGCTCGAGGTGGGCAATGGCGGCATGACGGACGCGGAGTATCGCGCGCATTTCAGTCTGTGGGCCATCATGGCGGCGCCGCTCGTCGCGGGCAACGATCTGCGCAACATGTCGGCCGCGACGATCGCGACGCTCACCAATCCGGAAGTGATCGCAGTCGATCAGGATTCGTTAGGCGCGCAGGGCATGCTGGTGTGGGAGCGGCCGCCCGAGCTGCAGGTGTGGGCGAAGCCGTTGCGCGACGGCTCGCGCGCGATCGCGTTGCTCAACCGGTCGTCGGCGCCGGCCCGCATCACCGCGTACTTCTCTCGCGCCGGCATCCACACCGACTCGGCGCAAGTGCGGGACCTGTGGTTGCACAAGGAGCTCGGGCGATTTGGACGCCAGTTTGCGGACACGGTGCCGGCGCATGCTGTGGTGTTGGTGCGAGCCACGCCGGTCCGTTAGGAGGGAATAGGGAAGCGCACGCGAGCGCTTCCCCATTCCCTCCGGTCTTTACAGCCCGCTCGCCACGCCGCGCTCAGCCAGCGACCAGAGCTGCGTCTGCGTCGACACGTGCTCGAGCATCGTGAGCGCGCGCTGCAGCGGCGCATCGCTCGGCGCCGCGCGACGGAACGCGCTCGAGTCGCCGAACGCGATCGTTGCGATCTGCTGCTCGAGCAGCCGGTTGACCCACGGCTGCGCCGCGTCGAACGTCGCGCGATCGACCTCCACACCCGATGCGCGCAGATGGTCGAAGAACGCGTCGCGCCACTGCGGCAGCACCGTGAAATCGCCGTGCACCGTTGGTCTGAGCCCGCGCGCCACGTCGAACAATGCCGTGCGCGTTTGCGCTGCTTTCGGCGCGAACTCGCGCGCGAGATGCTGTTCCGCGCTCGACAACGTGTCCGATGCCACCTTCACGTCGGGCGTGATGCCGCCGCCGCCCAAGACCGTGCGACCGCCGTCGCTTTTGTATTTCGGACGTCGCGCCGGCGGCGCCGTGTCCGCGAGCAAATTGATCGACGTATCCGGTGCGCCATCGAACGTGCGCGCCCGCTGGATGCTGCGACCACTCGGCGTGTACCATCGGCCCGTGGTGAGCTTGAGCGCGTAACCGCCTTCGAGGTTGAACAGTGACTGTACCACGCCCTTGCCGAACGACGTCTCGCCGACGATTACCGCGCGGTCGTGATCCTGCAGGGCACCGGCCACGATCTCCGACGCCGATGCCGTGTAGTGGTCGACGAGCAGCACCACCGGCTCCGACCGGATGAGCGGCGGAATGCGCGCTTTGTATTTTTGCGCCGGCTCTCCGCGCTGGCGGAGCTCCGCGATTTCTTGACCCGCGCGCAGGAACAGGTTGCTCACCGCGAGGGCCTGTGCGACGTCGCCGCCGGGATTGCCGCGCAGGTCGATCACGAACGAACGGGCGCCGTGCTGCTTGAGTCCTGCGACGGCGCTCGCCATCTCGCTGTCCGCGGTCTCGTTGAAGCGTTGCAGCGGGATGTAGCCGGTGTGGTCTCCGATCACGACCGCGAACGGCACCGCCTGCGGGCGGACGATCGCGCGCACGAAGTGCGTGCGGATCGGCGCCGGCACGCCGGCACGCAAGAACGTGATGTCCACGCCCGAGCCCGGCTCGCCCACCAGGAGCTGCGACACGCGATCGCCGGGCAGGTCGGCCACCGGCGTGCCGTTCACGGCCACGATCTCGTCGCCCGCCATCACGCCGCCTAACGCAGCCGGCGAATGCTGGAACACGCCGGTCACGGCGATGCCGCCCGGATGCCGCTCGAGCGACATGCCTAACCCGCCGTACGCGTTGCCGATGTCGTTGCGCAGGAACCCCGCGATGGCGTTGCGCGAGAAAAGACTCGCGTATGGATCGCCGATCGCGCCCACCATGGCGCTGGCCGCTTTCACGAACAGTGAGTCGTCGGACACCGAATCGACGCTGCGCGTGGCGACGATGCGCCGCACTTCGTCGAACAACCGCGCGCCGCGCTGTTCGCGCTTGGATTGACGGCTCGCCGCGATCCCGACGACAACGGCGACGCCCGCGGTCGCCGCGAGCGCGGCGGCCACATGGACGGTCCGCATCTGCCGGAATCCGGACATGGCTATCCTCAGCTGAGAGTAGTGGGACCAAAGACGCGCAACCCCGCGCCCGGGCCGGTTCACCGAATTAGAACGGTGTACAAACCAGGCTGTAGCGTCAATGGCGGGGCGACTGACCCATATGTCAGAATATCGCTATCGAACGCGGCGTACCCGGCCGTGGCGCGGTTGGAACTCGTTTTCGCGATCGGTATGTTGCGCACATGGGTGCCCCGCATGCGCTCGCGGCGCAGGGCCGTGAGCAAAAGACGAGCAGCATCGAGCTGCTGGATCGCACATTCCTCGCGGCAAATTATTTATCGGCCGCGCAACTCTATCTCAAAGACAACGCGCTGTTGCGCGAGCCGCTCGCGCCGCAACACATCAAGGCGCGACTGCTCGGGCACTGGGGTACCGTGCCCGGCATCAATCTGCTCTATGCGCACCTGGGGCGTCTGGTGCGCGACCGCGGGCAACAGGTGCTGCTCGTGGTCGGCACGGGGCACGGTGCGCCGGGCGTGCTCGCGAACACGTTCCTGGATGGAACGTTAGGCGAACGATATCCCCAGTATTCGCGCGATGCCGCCGGCGTGGCCGCGATGGTGCACGCCTTCTCGTGGCCCGGCGGATTCCCGAGCCATCTCACGGCGCTCACGCCGGGCACGCTCCACGAGGGCGGCGAGCTCGGCTACTCTCTCGTGCACGCGGCGGGCGCGGCGATGGACTATCCCGATCTGCTCGTCGCGTGTCTCGTGGGCGATGGCGAAGCGGAAACCGGTCCGCTCGCGGGCTCGTGGCAGTGGCATCGGTTCGTCAATCCCGCCCGCGATGGCGTCGTGCTGCCGATCCTGCACCTCAACGGATACAAGCTGTCCGGGCCGTCACTGTTCGCGCGCATAAGCAGCGATGAGCTGGCCGAGTACTTCGCCGGCATGGGATACGAGGCGCGCGAGGTAGCGGGCGACGATCGCGCGCTGGTCCATCGGTCGATGTGGGACACGCTCGATTGGGCCTATGATCGGTTAGGCGAGATCAAGTATGCCGCGCGCGAGGGCGGCGTGAGCCCGCACCCGTGGCCGCTGATCGTGCTGCGCACGCCCAAGGGATGGACCGGCCCCAAGAGCCTGGATGGGCAGGCCATCGAGAACACGTTCCACGCGCACCAGATCCCGATCGAAGACCCGCGCACGAACCCGGACCACCTGCGCGCGCTCGAGCGCTGGCTCCGGAGCTACCACCCCGAGGAGCTGTTCGACGCCGAGGGGCGGCCCGCCCCGGACGTGACGGCGATGTACCCGGTGGGCGACATGCGGTTAGGCGCGTGCCCGCAGGCCAACGGGGGCGCGCTGCGCGTGGCGCTGCGGTGCCCGGACCCCACCGCCGTCGCCGTCGACGCTGCCACGCCGGGCGAGAAGATCATCGCGAATACGCTCGTGTTAGGCAGCTATCTGCGCGAAGTCTTCAACGCCAACGAGCACGAACGGAATTTCCGGCTCTTCTGTCCGGACGAAACCTCGTCGAACCGTCTGCAGAACGTGTTCGAGGCAACGCTCCGCGCCTGGATGCTTCCGTTAGTCCCGACCGACGAATACCTCTCGATGACCGGACGCGTCCTGGAGATCCTGAGCGAGCATTGCTGCGAGGGCTGGCTCGAGGGATACGTGCTCTCCGGACGCCACGGCATCTTCGCGTGCTATGAAGCGTTCCTGACGATCGTCGACTCGATGGTGCAGCAGTTCGCGAAGTGGCAGAAGATGGCGCACGAGGTGGCGTGGCGCGTGCCCACGGCGTCCCTCAACCTCCTCGTCACGAGCCACGTCTGGGAGCAGGACCACAACGGATACAGCCATCAGGGTCCGTCATTCATCAATCTGCTGCTCACCAAGAAAGCGGCTACGACGCGCGTGTTCCTGCCGCCGGATGCGAACACCCTGCTCATCACCACGCGCCACTGCTTGCAGACCACGGGCGACATCAATCTCATCGTCGCATCGAAGAAGCCGATGCCGCAGTGGCTCGATAGCGTCGACGCGGAGGCCCAGTGCACGGCCGGCGCGTCGCACTGGGAATGGGCCGGACACGATCCGCTCAACGCGGACATCGTCCTCGCCGCGGCCGGCGATGTACCGACGCGCGAAACCGTGGCTGCGGCGTGGTGGCTCAGGCGTGTCGCTCCCGAGCTGCGCCTGCGCGTCGTGAGTGTGATCGACCTCTTCGCCTTGCAAGCGCCGCGCGAAGAGGTGCACGGTATCGACGAGAAGCGTTTCGCCGAATTGTTCGGCACGGACACCCATGTCGTGATGGCCTTCCACGGGTATCCCGACGTGATCCACGAGCTGATCCACCATCGGCCGAACCCGCAGCGCTTCCACGTGCGCGGCTACATGGAAGAGGGGACCACCACCACGCCGTTCGACATGCTGGTGCTCAACCGGATGAGCCGCTACGACCTGGCGATCGAAGCGCTGCGGCGCGCGGGACGCCCCGACGGCATTCCGCAGCTCGAAGCGAAGCTCAACGAGCACCGGAAGTACATCGTGGCCAATGGGGAAGACATGCCGGAGGTCATGCAGTGGAAGTGGTCGGCCTAACGATACATCTCGGGGGAGCGCTCGCGACGCTCGCTTCCCCAAGCGAGCGTAGCGAGCGCTTCCCCCCGTTCTCACGTAAGATGCGGTACGACCACCGCCGTCGTGCACCCCGCCCGCTCGACGATCGACGCCGTCCCTTGCCCGAAGAACAACGGCTGCGCCAGCAGCTTGTTCTCCGCGCCTAACACGAGCAAGTCGTAGTACCCCGCGTGCGACTGCTCGATGATCGTCGTCGCGGGGTCGCCGCTGGCCAGGATGCGCACGCGCGGATCGACGCCCGCCGATGCGGCGAGCGTTGCCAGGTCGCCGCGGATCCGGTTCTCCAGCGTCTCCGCCTCGAACTCCGCCACGGCGTGCGACGCGCGCAGCTCCGGCACGGCGAGCGCGCCGGTGGTCACGCGCGCCTCGTTGATCACGTGGAGCAACGTCACCTGTGCTCCCGCCGACGCCGCGTACAGGAACGCGAACTCGGCCGCCGCGCGCGAGAACACGCTGCCGTCCAACGGAACGACCACGCGCTCGAACGCGTCGGGAACCGCGTCTTCGGCGCTGCGCACGATCACGACCGGCATGCGCAGCCTGGTCACCACGTCGCCCACTGCGGAGCGGCTCACGAGGTGGCGCGGCGCCGCGCCGATGAACACGAGATCGTAATCGCGCGCCGCTTCGTCCAGGATCGCGGTGGTTGGCGCCGCCGAGCGCACCCGCCGAACGATCATGCGTTTCTGCTGGTCTTTGAGCAGCTCCGCCGCGCTCGAGAGGTGTGCATCGAGACCGATACCGGCCATCGACGACGTCCGCGAGCCGCGCAGCCGCGGCCACCGTTGGTGCGCCCGCTCCGAATCCACGTACATGGCGGTGAGTGTGCCTTCGTGCGCGCGCACGATGGGCGCAGCGACCGCGAACGCGGCCATTGCGTTAGGCCCGCCGGCGGTCGGCACCAGGATGCGCACGGCCCCGGTGGACAGGAGCAGCGTGCGATCGCCCGGCTCGAGACGCCGGCGCTCCTCGTCGGTCACCGGCACGTGCTTCATCACGACGCGCAGGAACAAGGGCGCCATGAACGACGTGATCACGGCCACCATGACCACGATCGAATACATCTCCTGCGTGAGCAGTCCGAGCGACAACCCGATGAGCGCGACGATGAGCTCCATCGCGCCGCGGGCGTTCATGCCGACGCCTAACGCAAGCGACTCCCAGCGCCCGAGCTTGCCGAGCCGGCCGCCCACGTAGCAGCCCACGAGCTTGCCGGCCACGGCGATGCCCAACACGATCGCCGGCAGTTGCCACCCCGACAGCGACCACAGATCGACCTTCAACCCGACGAACGCGAAAAAGATCGGCGACAGCGACGCGAGCACGAACGTCTCGATCGTCTGCAGCGTCGCCGCCCGCACGCGCGGGATCTGTCGGACGAGGAGACCGAACACGAACGCGCCGAACACCGCGTGCACGCCGATCGCCTCCGTAGTCGCGGCACACAAGAGCGTCATCACGAGAATGAGCGTCAGGTCCGCGCCGATCAGCGGCACGCTGCGATTCACCCATCCGATGACCCGCGTGAAGCCGGGATACACGAGCCACCGCATCACCGCCAGGAAGATCGCGAGCGCCGTCGCGGTGAACGCGAGCGACCCGGCCGAGAACGATCCGGCCGTCGCGATGCCGGCAATCACCGACAGCACGAGCCAGCCCACGGTGTCGTCGACCACCCCGGCCGAGAGAATCACCACGCCGAGATTGCGCCGCATGAGATTCAGGTCGATCAGAATCTTGGCGATCACCGGCATGGCCGAGATTGCCATCGCGGTCGCGATGAACGCCGCGAAGATCGCGCGCTGCCCCGCTTGCGCCAGGTACCGATCGGGGAGCAAAAGGCCTAACGCAAGGCCCATGGCGAACGGGATCGTGATTCCGAACACCGACGCCATGAGCGCGGGCCGGCCCAGCCGCCGCATCACGCGGACATCGGTCTCGATGCCGGTGAGGAGCAGCAAGAAAATCATGCCGAGGCTCGAAATCACCTCGAGCAGGTGAAACTGCGATGTCCGCTGCGGGAAAATCGAGGTGAAGAGACCGGGCGCGTAGTGCCCGAGAATCGTCGGACCCAGCACGATGCCGGCGAGGAGCTCGCCGATCACCGCGGGTTGTCCGAGGCGCCGCATGACTTCTGCGAGCAGCCGGCACAGGAACATGAGGCCGGCGATCTGCAGCAGCAGGATCTGTAAGTCGTGCCCCGAAATCGGTGGCACCGTCGCAGAACCCATGGCGTCCCTCGTAGGCAATCGTTCGGGGGGCGATGACGCGAACCCGCCGCGTGTCGCGACGGGTCCGAAATGGCCCACCAACCTAATGCCGGGCTCGCGACGAGACTATTCGGTGAAATACTCGTTGCAGCGCCATCCCGGCAAAACGACTGACCGGCCGGTAAGCAGCGATGCGATTAACGCGCCGGAAGCTCTATCCGCGTGATGCGTCCGTTGGGTCCGACGGCCCAGCCGACACGCGCGGAGCCGAAGCCGACGCTCCAGTAGGCCGCGGAATCGATGAGCGTCCACGTGCGCCCGTCATCGTTGGACGCGGCGGCGCCGCCCGGTCCGACCGCCACCAGCCACGGCTCGGATGATCGGGAATATGCGGCACCGAACACCGGTCCGGGGAAGGGAAGCCGGCCGCCCATGGTCCACGTGCGGCCGCCGTTCTCGGTGATCGCGACCTCGTCCTGAAACGCGTGCAGGCGCGCAATGTGTCCGCCTAACGCAACGATGTGCCGCGCGTCGCGGATGGCCAGGCTGGTGATGCCCTCCGACGTGTCGGCGGGGAGCGGTGTCGGCGTCACGTCCCACGTGGCGCCGCGGTCCCCGGTGCGCAGCACGCGCGCCGCCGGCCCGTTGCCCGTGCCGATCCACGCGTCGCCCGGCGGCAGCGCCATGGCGCAGGTGCCGCTGGCGGCGAACGCGCCCTCGTTAGGCAACGCGCGGGGCAGCGCGGCGGGCGGCACCGGAGACCAATGGGTGCCGTCGGCGGTCGTCACCACGAGAAAGTGCCCGTCCACGGCATCGCTCATCGCCACGCCGTGCGTCGCGTCCCAGAAGGCGAAGCAGTCGTAGAACGCCTTCGGGTCGTGCGCCGTGAACTCGAGCGCCCACGTGGCGCCGCCATCGGTGGTCTTGTAGATGCGCGAGCGATCGCCCAGCCCGCTCGAGAGCAGATACGCGGTGCGCGCGTCCACGGCGTGGACGTCGCGAAACTCCAGCGAATCTGCGTTTGGCATCACGGCGCTCCGCCAGTGCGCGCCGCCGTCGGACGTGACCGCCCACGTCGCGGCATGTCCGCCCACCCACACGACGGACGAATCGACGGCGCTCACATCCTGCAGCAGCGCCGCCGTTCCGCTGCGTTGGACAAAGAGTCGAATGTCAGGTGCGCGCGGGCGTGTCGCCGTCGCGCCCGCGCCGGCAGCGAACAGCGCGCCGCCGAGCGCAAGCAGGCCGAGCCCGCGAAAGGATGCCGACGTCAGAATCGATAGCCTATGCCGATTGAAAGAACCGGATACACCTTGAGGTACTTGCGCACATCATGTTGCGTCGTAGCACTCTGTGCTTGCAAGTCCGTCGCGAGCTCGGGATCGCTCGCGGCTCCGGTCGCTCCCAAGTTAATCGTCGGCTTCCCGAGCACCGCGCCAAGGTCGAACAAAAATTCGATCGGCCCGCCGCGTGCCGGCGTTCCGGTGCCGATCCCCACGTATGGACTCACACCAGGGAATTTCCCCGCCGCCGAGAGTGTACCCACTTGCTCGGCGGTATAGCTGTGGCCGTTGATCTTGAACGATCCCGAGTTCGTGACGCCGGTGCCGCTGATGGTGAGCGGATTGGTCGCGATGCCACCGGTGATGTGGAAGCTCTTGAACGCGCCCGGATAGTAGTCCGCGAGCGCTTCGAACGAGCTGATCTTGAGCGACGCGGCGTACGAGATGTCCGACTGCGTGTGGTTCGCGCTGAAGCTCATGTAGCTGTAGCCGACGCGCGCGCCGACATGCCCGCCGATGAGCTTTTCCGCCTCGAGGCCGAATCCGAGCAGTGATGATCGGAATGCGAGCGACATCCCCACTCCGGGATGCGCGTTGCTGGGCGGCGTGACTACTTGAGCACTTGTGAATTGTGTGACGGACGCACCAAGGGTGAGGACAAGCAGGAGAGATGCCGTCCTGGTGACTCGTACTACCGGGTGCATGGGGGACTCCCGGTTAGAGATGATGGGGGTGGCGCTCCATAGTATGGGCTCTGACCCGTGCGGCAATGCTGATGTCAACGGACACCCACCAGATGTTTCCATGTCGTGGCGGATGCCCGTTTCCTGACCGCATATTCCCCAGCGTCCTCACTCCACACTCGAGTTCCGTAATGCGACGAATCGGTTTGCTCACCGCCTCCTCCGTTGCCGCGATCGCGTTCCTGCCGATCACGACGCCACCGTCCACCAACACCCTGCCCGGATTCTCCGCCGAATCGGCTCGCATCGAGCTCGATTGGGAATCGAAGTTCGCCGCCATTCCGTCGCCCGACACGATTCGGGCGAACATGCGCCGCTTGTCCGCGCGGCCGCATCACGTCGGGTCGCCGTACGATCACGACAACGCCGAATGGCTCCTCTCGCGCTTCAAGTCGTTCGGATGGGATGCGCACATCGAGCAGTTCGACGTCCTGTTTCCCACACCGCGCGAGCGGCTCGTGGAGCTCGTCGCTCCAACGCATTTCACGGCCAAGCTCGAGGAACCCACTGTAGCGGGCGACCCGACATCGTCGCAGCACGACGAGCAGCTGCCGTCGTACAACGCGTATTCGGCCGACGGCGACGTCACCGGTCCGCTCGTGTACGTGAACTACGGCGTGCCCTCGGACTACGACGAGCTCGCGCGACACGGGATCTCGGTAACAGGCGCGATCGTGATTGCGCGGTACGGCGGTTCGTGGCGCGGCATCAAACCAAAAGTCGCGGCCGAGCACGGCGCGATCGGCTGTCTCATCTACTCCGATCCGCGCGACGACGGCTACGCACAGGGCGACGTGTTCCCGAAAGGTCCGTTCCGTCCGCGCGATGGGGTGCAGCGCGGCAGCGTGGCCGACATGCCGCTCTACTCCGGCGACCCGCTCACGCCCGGCGTCGGCGCGGTCCCCGGCGCCAAGCGCCTAACGCTGGCCGAAGCGAAGACGCTCACGAAAATTCCGGTGCTGCCCATCTCGTATGGCGACGCGCAGCCGCTGCTCGCGGCGATGACGGGTCCCGTGGCACCGCCCGAGTGGCGCGGCGCGCTGCCCCTCACGTACCACATGGGACCCGGCGCCGCGCGCGTGCACCTGCGCGTCAAGTCGGACTGGTCCACCAAGCCGATCTACGACGTGATCGCGATGCTCAAGGGATCGACGTATCCCGATCAGTGGGTGATCCGCGGCAACCACCACGACGGCTGGGTGAACGGCGCGGGCGATCCGCTCTCCGGCCAGTCGGCGCTGCTCGACGAGGCCCGTGCGTTAGGCGACCTGGTGCGGCAGGGCTGGCACCCGAAGCGCACCATCGTCTACGCGGCCTGGGACGGCGAGGAGCCCGGTCTGTTAGGCAGCACCGAATGGGTCGAGACGCACGCCGACGAGCTCGAGGCCAAGGGCGTGGCCTACATCAACAGCGACGGCAACGACCGCGGCTATCTCAACGTGGGCGGATCGCACACGCTGCAGCGGTTCGTCAACGACGTGGCGCGCTCCATCCAGGACCCCGAGACACACCTCACCGTGTGGAAGCGCTCCGAGCTCGCGCACATCCAACGCTCACGCTCCGCCGACGAACGGCAAAAGCTGCGTGCCCCCTCGGGCGAAGTGCCGATCGCTGCACTCGGCTCGGGCTCGGACTACACACCGTTCCTCCAGCATCTGGGCATCGCGTCGCTCAACATCGGCTACGGCGGCGAGGTGAGCAGCGCGGGCGTGTACCATTCGATTTACGATGACTTTTACTGGTACACGCACTTCGGCGACACGTCGTTCGTGTACGGCCGCGCGCTCGCGCAGACCGGCGGCACGATGGTGATGCGCCTGGCCGACGCCGATCTGCTGCCGTTCGATTTCACGGATCTCGCCAACACGGTGCACGGCTACGTGGGCGAGCTCCAGAAGCTTCTCGACGCGGAGCGCGACAGCACAGTCGAGCAGAACCGTGAGATCGCCGAGGGCGTGTTCGCGGCGACGTCCGATCCGTGGTCGCCGACGGCGGCGCCCAAGACCGAGGCCGTTCCGCCGCACATCGATTTCTCGCCGCTCGACAACGCGGTCGACTCGCTCACGCGGAGCGCCGACCGGTACGCGAAGGCGGCGGCCGCGGCGACCGCGCACGGCGCGCCTAACGCCGACGTGCTCGCGCGCGTGAACGCCATCGTGCTCCAGAGTGAGCGGCGTCTCACGAACGCGCAGGGTCTGCCGCGCCGCCCGTGGTACGTGCACGAGCTGTACGCGCCCGGGTTCTACACCGGGTACGGCGTCAAGACCATTCCCGCGGTGCGCGAGGCGATCGAGCAGCGCGACTTCCCGGAGGCGAGCCAGCAGATTCCTGTGGTGGCCGCTGCCCTCACCGATGAAGCCGCCCTCGTCGACTCGGCCGCCGCTGCGTTAGGCGGGCAGTGACCGGACCGGCCGTTCTCATCGAGCGGGTTTCCAAGTCGTACGGCGGCGTCCACGCCCTGATCGACGTCTCGGTCAACGCCCCGCAGGGCGCGTGCGTCGCCCTGGTCGGTGAGAGCGGCTCCGGCAAGACCACGCTGCTCCGGTGCATCAATCGATTGGTACCGTTCGATGCCGGACGGATCTCCGTGTTCGGCACGGACGTGCTGCAGAGTGAGCCGGTGGCGCTGCGCCGCGCCATCGGTTATGTGCCGCAGGACGGCGGGCTATTGCCGCACTGGCGCGTGCGTCGCAACGTCGCGCTCGTACCGTGGCTGGATGGCGCGGCCGATGCGACGGCGCGTGCCGATCGTGCGATTGCGGCGGTGGGCCTCGAGACCACGATGGGAGAGCGATGGCCGCACGAGCTGTCGGGCGGACAACAACAGCGCGCTGCCGTCGCGCGCGCCGTGGCCGGCGGCCAATCGCTCGTGCTCCTCGACGAGCCGTTCGGCGCGCTCGACGCGATCGCGCGCTCGGACCTCCAGGCGATGATGATCACGCTGCGCGAGCGGTCATCGCTCACGCTCGTGCTGGTGACGCACGACCTCCACGAGGCGTTCCGGTTGGCCACGCAGGTGGTGGTGATGCGCGCGGGACGCGTGGAGCAGCAGGCGCCGCCGGACGACATCCGCGGCGCGCCGGCGACGCCGTACGTGTCGGCGCTGTTGGCGCGCGCGGGCGTCGAGGCGGCGTGATGCGGCGGCTGGTGGCCGCGATCGCGTCGGCCGCGCTGCTCGTGCCTAACGGAATGGCGGCGACGGCGCAGACCGCCGGCCGTCCGGTGGTGGTGGCCTCCAAGCCGTTCGGCGAATCGTATCTGTTGGCCGAGATGTTCGCGCAACTGCTCGAGTCGCGCGGCATCGCCGTCGACCGGCGCCCCGGACTCGGCGCGACGGAGGTCGCGTTCGCGGCGCTGCAGTCGGGCGCGATCGACGTCTACCCCGAGTATACCGGCACCGGCCTGCTCGCCGTGCTCCATGCCCAGCCGATGCACGACGCGGCCGCGGTGTTCGATACGGTCCAGCGCGCGTTCGAGCAGCGCTGGGGCATCCGGTGGCTGCCTCCGTTAGGCTTCGAGAACACGTATGCGATTGCCGTGCGCGCGGGCACCGCGGGCCGGTACCGCCTGCGCACGCTCAGCGACCTGGCGGCCGTCGCGCCCAAGCTGACTGCCGGATTCACGCCCGACTTCATCGGCCGGCCCGACGGCCTTCCGGGCCTCGCGCACGCCTACGGACTCCACTTCGCCGCGGTGCGGCCGCTCAACCAGGCGCTCAAGTATCGCGCGCTCGCCGCCGGCAAGGTGGACATCGTGGATGGCTATTCCACCGACGGATCGATTGCCCGCTACGGCCTCGTGGTGCTCGAAGACGACAGGCACTTCTTCCCGCCGTATCAGGCGGCCGCGCTCGTCGGCGCACGAGTGCAGCGCGATGACCCCGCGGCGGTCACGGTCCTGACGGAACTGAGCGGCCGCCTCAGCGCACCGGTGATGCGGGCGCTCAATCAGCGCGTGGAGATCGGCGGCGAGTCGGTCGCCGCCGTGGCCGCATCGGCGCTCTCGTCCATCGGCCTAACGAAAGGGGCGAGCGCCGCGGCGGCGCAGCCCGAGGCGTCGCGTCCGGGGTTCCTCGCCTATCTGTGGCAGCGCAGGGCGACCCTGTGGAACGACACCGTGCGCCACCTGCTGCTCGTGGCGGTGCCGCTCGTGGCCGGCATGCTCGCGGGCGTCCCGCTCGCGCTGTGGCTCGAGCGCCGGCGCCCCGCGGCCGAGCCGGTGATCCGGGCCGTGGGCGTGCTGCAGACGATCCCGAGCATCGCCCTGCTCGCGATCATGATCCCGTTGTTGGGCGTGGGTGTGTGGCCGGCGCTCGTGGCGCTGTGGCTCTATTCGCTCTATCCGATCGTGCGCGGCACGTTCACCGCCGTCCGCGACGCGGACCCGTCCGCCGTGGCCGCCGGCCGCGCGTTAGGCATGACGCCCGCCCAGGTGCTGCGCTGGGTGCGCACGCCGCTCGCGGCGCCCGGGATCATGGCCGGCATCCGCACGGCCGCGGTCATCGATGTCGGCACGGCCACGCTGGCCGCGTTCATCGGTGCCGGCGGGTTAGGCGAGCCGATCGCCACCGGTCTCGCCCTCAACGACACGCGGCTCATTCTGTCGGGCGCCATCCCGGCGGCCGTGCTCGCGATCCTGGTGGACGCCGTCCTCGGCGCCGTCGAGTGGTGGACCACCCCCGAGCCGCTCCGCGCCGCGGCGCGCGAACGCTCGCGCGACCGCTGACCGCCTAACGTCAGGTCTTCTCGACCTTCTCCACCACCAGCGTGTAGTTCGCGGCAAGCGCCGCCAAAGCGCCGATCGCCACCCAGATCGGCAGCAGCACCGCGCCCACCACGCCCACCGTGAGCGGCACTTCCATCAGCGTGTGACCCTGGTCGTTCTTGATGGTGATCCGCCGGATGTTGCCCTCGTGAACGAGCTCCTTCACGCGCGACAACAAGCGCTCTCCGCTCACCTTGTGCTCCTCGGTGTGAACCTTTCCCTCGGACGATGGAGGCGGTGTCGTTGGCGTCATCGCGTACCCCTTGGAAGAGTTCTGGTCGGTCATTTGTCGGTGTCCGTCGCGAGCACTTTGGAAACTTCGGCGTGCGCCAGCACGACATCCGGGTCGCGCTGGAGCGCCTCGTAGTAGTGCGTCCCGAAACCTACTCCTTCTTCGACGGGCGTGAGCAACGTCCGCGCCGTACTCATGAGACCGTGCACGTCGGCCATCGTCGGCGGCTCTTCTGCGTCGAGCCGCTCATCGATCTCGACCACGAGCGCGGAAATCGGCCGCAGCCACACGAACCATGGATCGTGAATCACGAGCTGCAGCAGCTCGCCGCTCGATGACACGTGTCCGACCACGCGCTCGAACGTTCGCCGCTCGGAATACACGAGCGTCTTGTGCAACGCCAGCAGCGCCCGGCGCAGCGCGCCCAAGCGCTGCCGCGCAACTTCGGTTTCTAGCATGACGGAAAGTAAACCTGATGGGGAAGCGGCGGCTGGCGCCGCCTGAGGGAAGCGCAGCCGCTGGGGGAAGCGGCTGCTGCCGCAGCCTGAGGGAAGGGGACCGCTAAGATAATCCTTAGGCGGCGC
>DATEKK010000109.1:0-153104 GCA_035277485.1 Gemmatimonadaceae bacterium | reverse complement strand
CTGACTCTCTTTCTGCCGGGCGAGGCGGTGGAACACCTCGCCCAGATACTTCCGTAAGGCACCGTAGAGTGTCTTCCGGCGACGCTTGGGAATGAACACCACGTGGTATTTGCACTCCCATTTCGAATGATTTAGGCTTTCCGTACGGTCCATCGTGATTCTCCTTGGGTGTGTGCTTGGCGGCTCACGCCCAGAGTTTCACTGATGGACCGTTTCCCTTCCACTGCCGGAGTTGTCAAACTGCTGCTGCCTCCCCGGCAGAGCCGGGGGGTCTCCCACATTTAGCTAGGGCCGCCTCGCATGGGCGTACTGCAATCTCCAGGCGAGGAGGTTGATGTTCTTCCTCACCCCAAGGCGTGCCTAGCCCGCCGTTTCCCCACTTCCCCAAGCGTCAGCGCTTCCCCAAGCGAGCGAAGCGAGCGCTTCCCCAAGCGAGCGAAGCGAGCGCTTCCCCATTCCTTCCAGGCTCCCCATTCCCTCGGTCTCAGCCTAAATTTCCACGGTCTCTCCCAACCGCCCATGGACGACAAGAAAATCCTCGCGCTCGCCCGGAAGAACGCCGCCAAATCAATCGCGCAGAACAAGCCGAAGAACAAGGCGTACGACGCGACCATCGACGCGACGCGGCCCGTCGCGCCCGACGACGCCAGCGAAGCCGACCGCATCTTCAAGGAGATGAAGCGCCGCGAGTTCTGACGCCTGCGCGCTCGACACCGTTGTCCTCCGACCTGCTCGTGCTCGTGCACGGGCTCAAGCGCACGCGCGCATCCATGTGGCCCGCGGCGCTCATGGCGCGCCGCCGCGGCTACACCGTGCTCAATTGGGGATACCCGTCGGCGCGCCGCGGCATCGTTGGCCACGCCGACGCCCTCCGCCGCGACCTCGACGCCCTGCCTCCGTTAGGCGACGGGCGCATCCATTTTCTGACGCATTCGTTGGGCGGGATCATCGTCCGGGCGCTCCTCACGTTCGAGGCGCCGCCGAACCTGGGCCGAGTGGTAATGCTGGGCCCGCCGAACGCCGGAAACGAGATCGCGCAGCGCCTCCGTCACACGCGCCTCTTTCGCCGCGTGATGGGACCGTCCAGCGAGGAGCTCGGCACAGACGCGGAGAGCGTCCCGCGGCGACTCAGGGATGCCAGCTTCGAGCTCGGCGTCATCGCCGGCATGCGGCGCCGGCCCGCCCTCTTCGGCCGATGGATCGGAACGCCGAACGACGGCCTGGTGTCCGTGAGCGCTACCCGCCTCGTCGGCATGCGCGACCACCTCATCGTGCACGGCGGCCACGCCCTGCTCCCGTGGAACCCGCGCGCGCTGTCGCAGGCGTTTACGTTTCTCGCCACCGGACGGTTCGCGCGCGACCGCGGCGCCTAACGCACCGACCGCGGTCCGGGCGGATTCGCGTGCGAAACCCGAACCCGCCCGCTATCGATCGGTCAGGCCTGCTGGCCCGCGTACGTCACGTCCAACACCGCCCCCGTCTTCGCATCCACGTTCACTTTCTCGACGAACGACTTGTTCGCCACGTTCACGTCGAACGTGTAGACCTTGTCGCCGTTGCGAGTCCCGCCGTCGGTTTCCGATTTGATCGTCCCGCCGCCGCACGCCTTGATCGCGATCGTCTTGGCCTGCGACTGATCGACCGGCCGTGTGAACCCGCTCAGCGCGACGACCGCGCCCGCGCTCGCCATGAGCGCTGCGATCGTCGTGAGGATCTTGTGGCCTTGCATGGTCGTGTCCGTCCCGCACCCATGCCGCGTCGCGGCCGCGGGGACGATAGGTTGGACAGTCGAGTCGACGCGCCGTGAGCGCACTGTGCACGCGTGATGGTGCTGTTCCCGCGACTCTCGGGCTCCTGCCGTTGATGGGGAAGCCGCTCATTTTCGCTGCGAGAACCATGCCCCGCGCCGCAAATATATTGATATCCAATATATTTTCGGGTGCGCCCCACCGCGCCCGAGCGACGCGGCACTACCGCCGGCGCGGCAACGCCCGCGCGTAGACGCCCTTGTACTTGCTCACCTCGCTCCGCTCCCGGTCCAGCTCCGGCACGTGCTCGGGCTCGTAGCCCAATCCGCGAAAGAACTGCTCGCTGTTACTCACCGCGAACAACGTCGCGAGCTCGCGCCGCTGCGCCAGATCCTCCGCGGTGCGGACCAGCGCCGCACCGATGCCCTGCCCCTGCGCGCCCGGATCCACCGCCAACGATCGGATCTCCGCCAAACTCGGCGCGTATTCCTCGAGATGCACGCAACCCACCACCACGTCGTCATCCGTCGCCACCAGAAAATCCGCGATGTGCTCGCGAATGAAATCCAGTGTGCGCGGCAGCAGCGTTCCATCCGGCACGTAGAGGTCGATCAACGCCTTGATCGACGACGCGTCGGCGGTCCGGGCAGGACGTACGTTCATGCCGGTCTCTCCTTCGATGCTGGTGATGCTCGATGATGGCATCCGTGCGCAGTGTCGGTAGATCTTGCGCGCACCGCGCCCGCGCTGTCAGCTATCTGGCTGCTGCGTCGATCCCGGTCGTCACCGTTTGCCCGATCATCCATGTCTTCGCGCTTCCGCACACTGCTCCGCGCATTGTTGGTGTTCGCGTGCGCTCCCACCATGGCGAGCGCCCAACAGTTCGATTCATCGATGTTGGCCGGTCTGCATTGGCGCATGATCGGTCCGTATCGCGGCGGCCGCACCGTCGCGTCGACGGGCGTCCGCGGACAACCGAATCTCTTCTACATCGCCGCCACCGATGGCGGCGTATGGAAGAGCACCGATTACGGGCGCGTGTGGACACCGATCTTCGATCAGCAACCCATCGGCTCCATCGGCGCGCTCGCGGTCGCGCCGTCGGATCCGAACGTCATCTACGTCGGTAGCGGCGAAGGCTTGCAGCGTCCCGACCTGTCCATTGGCAACGGGATGTACAAGTCCACCGACGCCGGTCACACGTGGACACACCTGCCCGGTCTGCGCGACGGACAGCAGATCGCCGCGATCCTCGTCGACCCGCACGACCCAAACCGCCTCTTCGTTGCGGTCCTCGGCCACCCGTACGGGCCTAACGCAGAGCGCGGCGTGTATCGCTCCACCGACGGGGGCACGACGTTCGAGAAATTGCTGTTCCGCGACGAGAACACCGGCGCCGTAGCGCTCGCGTTCGATCCGGCCAACGCGCAGGTGATATACGCGGTGCTCTGGGCCGCGCGACAGGGGCCGTGGGAATACGACAACGCGTACGCCGGACCAGGCAGCGGATTGTACAAGTCGGTCGACGGCGGCGCCACCTGGAAGCAGCTGACCACCGGTCTCCCCACGCCCGCGCAGGGACTGAGCCGCATCGGCATCGCCGTGGCGCCGAGCAACGGGCAGCGGTTGTACGCGATGGTGCAGGCGCCGCCAAAGTTAGGCGGCGTGTATCGCTCCGATGACGCCGGCGAGACATGGACCCGTGTGAACGGCGAGGAGCGCGTCTACGGCCGCGGCGACGACTTCGCCGAAGTGCAGGTCGACCCGACGAACGCAGACGAGATCTACGTCGCGAACACCTCCACATATCGCTCCACCGACGGCGGTCACCGCTTCACCGCGATCAAGGGCGCGCCCGGCGGCGACGACTATCACCGCATCTGGATCAACCCGGACAACCCGAAAATCATTCTGATCGGGAGCGACCAGGGCGCCACGATCACGGTGAACGGCGGCGAGACGTGGAGCTCGTGGTACAATCAGCCCACCGGGCAGATGTTTCACGTCGCCGCCGACAATCGATTTCCGTATCGCGTGTACGGCGGACAGCAGGAGAGCGGGTCCGCCGGCGTCTCGAGCCGCGGCAACGACGGCGCGATCACGTTCCGCGATTGGCACCCGGTTGGCGTCGAAGAATACGGATACGCCGTTCCCGATCCGCTGCACGCCGGCATCATCTTCGGCGGCAAGGTGACGCGCTACGACGAGACCACGGGGCAGGTACAGGATGTGGGACCCGTCGTGCTGCGCGGCGGCACCTACCGGTTCGATCGCACCGCGCCAATCATTTTTTCGCCCGCGGATCCGCACGTGTTGTACTTCGCGGCGCAGGTGCTGTTCAAGACGACTAACGGAGGCCGCAGCTGGAGCACGATCAGCCCCGATCTCACGCGTCCGGATCCGGGCGTGCCGGCGAGCCTCGGCGTCTATGCCCAACAGGCGGCACAGCACCCCCACCGCGGCGTGATCTATTCGATCGCGCCATCGGGGCGCGACGCCAATCTCATCTGGGTGGGTACGGACGACGGCCTGATTCAGGTGACGCACGATGGCGGCGCGCACTGGACCAATGTCAGCCCGCCGGGGATGGAAGCGTGGACCAAGGTCACGCAGATCGACGCGTCGCATTTCGACAGCGCGTCGGCGTACGCGTCGGCGTCACGCCTGCGCGTGGACGACCTGCGTCCCTCCATCTACCGCACGCACGACGGCGGCAGGACCTGGCAGTCGATCACCACGGGCATTCCTAACGACGAGCCGGTGAACGTGGTGCGCGAGGATCCCGTGCGCCGCGGCCTCCTGTACGCGGGCACCGAGCACACGGTCTACGTGTCGTTCGACGACGGCGCGCACTGGCAATCGCTGCGGCTCGGACTGCCGGTCACGTCCATTCGCGATCTCATCGTACACGACAACGATCTCATCATCGCCACGCACGGCCGGTCGTTCTGGGTGCTCGATGACATCGCGCCGCTCAGGCAGCTCGACGCGCGCGTGGCGTCGTCGCCCGCGTTCCTGTTCAAGCCCGCGCCCGCCTACCGCGTGCGCCGCGACGCGAACACCGACACGCCGCTTCCGCCCGAGGAGCCCGCCGGCCGCAATCCGCCCGACGGCGCGATCATCGACTACTGGATCGGCTCCGGCGGGGCGCCTAACGGAGTGACGCTCGAGCTGCTCGATTCGAACGGGGCGCCGGTGCGCCGGTTCTCGAGCGCCGACGTCGCACCGCCTCCGGACACGGAGCTCAACGTCCCCACCTACTGGGTGAAGCCGTTCCAGCCGTTGTCGGCCGAATCCGGCATGCACCGCTTCGTCTGGGACCTCCACTATCCACCGCCGGACGCGCTCGAGCACGAGTACCCGATCTCGGCGATCCTGCACGACACGCCGCGCGGTCCGTTAGGCCCGAGTGTGGTACCGGGACGCTACACCGTGCGGCTGACGGTCGGGAGCCGCACCTTCACCGAGCCGCTCGAGGTGCGCATGGACCCGCGCGTGCACACGCCCGCGGCCGCCCTCGCGCGGCAGCTCGCGCTCGCGCAGCGCCTCACGAGCGCGATGCACCGCGACTACACCGCGCTCACCGAGGTGCGCGCCTTTCGCGCCCAGCTGTCCGGCCTGCGCAAGATTCCGGCCGACACGACGGCCGGGATGTCGAAGATCATGACCGACGTGGCAGACAGCCTCGCCGCCCTGGCCGGCGAGCGGCACCGCGGCGCCGCTTCGCCTAACGGCGACGACCTGGTGCGGCTCAACGGCGACCTGCTCGCGGCGCTCAACGTCATCGAAAGCGCGGACGCCGACCCGACCATGCAGGCCGCCGCCGTCGTGCCGGCGCTCGAACAACGCCTCAATGCCGCGCTCGCCAAGTGGCAGGATCTGAAAACGAAGCGCCTGAGAGCGCTCAACGTGGAGCTCGAACACCGCCAGATGCGCGTGCTCAAGCTACCGTCGGATACGACCCATCACTGAGCGTCGCGCGCGGCGCGCTTCGCCTGCCTGGCGCGGAGCTCCGGGTTCACGCGAAACAGCGTGGTGGTGTGCCCGATCACCTGCACCACGTCGGCGTGCACCGCACCCGCGAGCTCCGCGGCCGCGTCGCGCGCCGCGACGCTTGCGTGGCGTCCAATGTGGACTTTCACCAACTCGCGCGACCGGAACGCATCCTCGAGCGACTGCACGATGGCCGGCGTGATCCCGCCCGCGCCGACCGTGACCGTCGCGTCGAGATGATTGGCTTGGGCGCGCAGCGCCGCGCGCTCGCGGGAGGAGAGCGCCACCGCCGGTCAGTCGCCGGCGGCCGCCGCCGCTTCCTCCGCCACGACGGGCGCGTCGTCCGTTAGGCCGCGCTCGCGGGCCAGCTGCGCGATGCCTTCGTCGATCGTCCGCGAGTGGTGCATCGAGCAGAACTTGGGTCCGCACATCGCGCAGAACTCGGCGCTCTTGAAGTACTCCGCCGGCAGCGTCTCGTCGTGGTACTCGCGCGCCCGCTCCGGGTCGAGCGACAAGCGGAACTGCTCGTTCCAATCGAACGCGTACCGTGCGCGCGACAACGCGTCATCACGGTCGCGCGCGCCTTTCCGGCCGCGGGCGATGTCCGCCGAATGCGCGGCGATCTTGTACGCGATCACACCCTGCCGCACGTCTTCGGCGTTAGGCAGGCCCAGGTGCTCTTTGGGCGTCACGTAGCACAACATGTCGGCGCCGTACCACCCGATCATCGCCGCGCCGATCGCGCTCGTGATGTGGTCGTAGCCCGGCGCGATGTCGGTCACCAACGGCCCGAGCGTGTAGAACGGCGCCTCGAGGCAGATTTCCTTCTGCTTGCGCACGTTCATCTCGATCTCGTGCATCGGGATGTGGCCCGGCCCTTCCACCATCACCTGGACGTCGCGCGCCCAGGCCCGCTTGGTGAGCTCGCCCAACGTCTCGAGCTCGGCGAACTGCGCCCGGTCGCTCGCGTCGTGCACCGAGCCGGGGCGGAGCGAATCGCCTAACGAGATGGTCACGTCGTACGCACGCAGAATCTCGAGCAGGTCGTCGTAGTGCTCGTAGAGCGGATTCTGCCGGCGATGATGCATCATCCACACCGCGTGCAGCGACCCGCCCCGGCTCACGATGCCCGTCACACGCCCGTACACCAGCGGCAGGTGCTCCAGCAGAATGCCCGCGTGGATGGTCATGTAGTCCACGCCTTGCTGCGCCTGATGCTCGATCACGTCCAACAGATCGTTCGCCGTGAGCTCCTCCAGCTCCTTGCCCATCAGCACGGCTTGATAGATCGGCACCGTTCCGATCGGCACGGTGGACGCGCCGATGATCGCTTCGCGCACCGCGTCGATGTCCTTGCCGGTCGACAAATCCATCACAGTGTCGGCGCCGTAACGCACGGCCAGGTGCAGCTTCTCCAGCTCTTCGTCGATCGACGACGTGACCGCCGAGTTCCCGATATTCGCGTTGATCTTGACGCTCGCGACTTTCCCGATGGCCATCGGCTCGAGCTTACCCGCGAGATGCCGCACGTTGGCCGGAATGATCAACCGCCCGCGCGCGACTTCGCTGCGCACCACCTCCACGTCGAGCCCCTCGCGCCGCGCGACCACGCGCATCGCGTCCGTGATCTCGCCGTTCCGCGCGGCGGCCATTTGCGTGCTGTACGAACTCATGTCGGTCTCCATACGGCTGATTTCTTGAACTTAGAAGTCTTCCCAGGCAAATCCACTCGTCACGTACGTCAACCTTTTCTTCGAGAGATCCAGTCGCAGGAGTACCGTTCCACCCGTGAGCTCGCCGCGCCCGATCGCCGACACGTCGTCCACCTTGTCTCCATCAACGTCGAGCGCGCGAATCGCATCGTGCACCTTGAACCGGATATCCGCGACGTGGAGCGGCACCACGCGGCCCGTCGTGTCGATCAAGACCGCGAACTCGCGCGTGTACCGATTAATGTCCGCGGCGTAATTCGCGAACAGCAACACGTGCGCCGAGCCGAAGCAACCGTATATCTGAGACGACGTCAGCTTGCGTCCCTTGAGGACGTCGGGGGGCATGTGCGCCGTGTCGCCCTGCAAGATGAGCATGAGCGAATCGCGCACCGCCGCCGCGCGCGCGAGCATCGTCGAATCCACGGGACCGCGATGTGCGCAGCTGTCTACCGTCGGCGCCGCAGCTGTGCTGTCGCTGTCGGCACGCACGGCCAACGCCACCAGCGTCAGCTTCTCTTTCGCCAGACTGTCTACGTTAGGCGGAACGCCGAGCTTGGCCACGATGCGCCCGTGCCACTGGTCGAACCCGGTGACGGTCGCCTCGCTCGAGCCCCACGGACCGTGCAGCAGAAAACGATCGCCCACTTTCACCGGCGACATTTGCTGCACCGCCGCGTGATACGCCGCGAGTCGGGCCTTGCCCTTGAGCTTGGCGTCCACACGTCCAATGTCCAACAGCAGATGCTTCGCACGCGACGCGGCGAGGAACGTCGTTTGGAAGGTCGCGTAAAACGTCATCTGGTTGGCGATCGAATCGGCGAGCGGCGGCAGATGTCCGATCTGTTCGATGCCCGCGCTACGCACGCGCGCAGTATCCGCGATGTGCACGGTCGCTGTCGCATTCTGTCCCGCGGTGTCGGCGCCCGTATCCGTGGACGAAAGTGTATCGGCGACACTCGTGCTCTCGACCACAACCGGCCGCGCCTCTCGGCGAGGCGCCGGCTTTTTCTCGCCGCCGCCACACGCCAGCAGCAATAACGCCGAACCCGATAGAAGGAGGCCGGCGTACCGGTGAGCTGCGCGGATTGAAAAGCGGGGTTGACTCAAGACCGCCACGGATGGCAAACAAAGAGAAGTAAACAACGCGTGATGTCGCGCAATGTCATGGAAAATGCGAACGGACGCCGCGAACCTCAACGCCACCGCCCCGTTATCGCGTTCCTCCGCTCCGCCAATGTTGCCACGCAGTCCGATCGCGCGTTAATACGATGCGGATGGGACCGCCGTGACGAGGCCGGTGTGCTTTCGCGTGTGACTCCGCCATCCTTTGCGGGTATCTACAGGATGAGCACCACAACCACCAAAATGCTGACCAGCAGACTGTCGACTGGAGATTCCGCCGATGCCGTTTCTTGAGCTCGAAGGTGTGCCTGACCTCGAGGACAACCCGCGCGAACTGAACGGAGACCTCGTGGTGGGCAGCGGCTCACAGGCCAACTGGCGCCTCACCGGCCGCGATCTCGCGGCGCGTCACTTTCGCGTGCAGACGCAGTCGGACGGCGCCCGCGTCGTCCCCGCCTCCGTGCAGAACATCGTCGTCCTGAATGATGCGCAGACACCAGCGGAAGGCGCCACGCTCAGCTCGGGCGACGTCATCGCCGCCGGCTCCGCGCGCTTCGTCTTCCTCGACGAGAAAGACTCCCCGCGCCCCGAGCCTCTGGTTGAGTCAGCGGCATCGTTTCTGATCGACACGAACACTCGCCGCGGATACGCACTTAGGAAGCGCGTCATCCAGATCGGCCGCGAGATCGGCTGCAGCATCGTGCTCAAGGATCCGACCGTGTCCCGCTTCCACTGCGACGTGAAGTCCGAGGGCGGACAGTTCGTGATCTACTCGATGGGCTCGACCGGCACGCGCGTCAACGAAGCGCCGGTGGGTACACCCCGGATGCTGGTCGAAGGGGACCGCATCGCGGTCGGCGACACCACGTTCACCTTCACGCGTCGTCCGCTGCCGCCCGGCGTGAGCCTGGTTCAGTTCGAGGACCACTCGGACGACTCGTTCAGCCGCCGCAATACGGTGCTCCTGGACCGCGTGGTGACGAGCGCGTCGCGGCAGTACACCCGCGGTGCCAAACGCCAGCGAAACCCGCTCATTCCATGGGTGATTGGCTTGGGAGCGATCGTGGCCCTCCTGGTGGTTTTCGTGGCCTTCAGGCGCTAGAAAACACCAGGTAAGTCGCTCGGCGCCAACACGTTATAATTCAAACCAAAATTGCCACATTATCTTGACAATCCCGAGAGATTCACTTAGGATTGCAAGACCGAGTGTGGAGTGATGGCGTGCTGCACCACGATCTACAACTCGCTGCCGGCGGGCCAAAAGGCACGCGGGCAGCGATTCTCTTAGAGCTCAAGCGAGCGCCGGCTCCGGCCGGCCGCCTTACCGCGGCCGACCTCGCCGAACGCCTCGGCGTGTCGCTCAACGCGGTGCGACACCACCTCAAAGAGCTCGAGTCCGAACAGTTAGTCGAATACGATCGGGAGCGCCGGGGTGTCGGCGCGCCTGCGTTCGCCTACCGCCTCACTGAGCGCGGCGAGGCGCTGTTCCCGCGCCGGTACGAGGGGACCCTGCTGCAATTGCTCGATCAGGTTGAGCGCCGCGATGGACGCGCGGCTGCGGTTTCGATGCTCGAATCACAGTTCGACGAGATCGCCGAGCGCCTCGAGCCTGCGCTCGCGGGCTCGCCGGCGGAGAGTCGCCTCGAGCTCGTCACACGCGCCATGGCCGACGAAGGCTTCATGACCGAGTGGCGCGAGACGCCCAATACCACCGACGTGGTATCGCACAACTGCGCGCTCCTCGCCGTGGCCGAGCGATTTCCAGAGCTGTGTGAGGCCGAGCATCGCTTTTTGTCGCGAACGCTCGATGCATCGGTAGACCGCGTGTCGCACATCTTGAATGGTTGCGGCGCTTGCGAATACAGCGTGCGGTTCCGGGGAGCCGGACCCGTCGCGAACAAGGAGACGTGATGAGCAGCTCGATCGAGAACCTGGTCAATCGCGAATACAAGTTCGGTTTCGTCACCGACATCGACGCGGACACCATTCCGCCCGGACTCGGCGAGGACACCGTACGCGCGATTTCCGCCAAGAAGAACGAGCCCGCGTGGCTGCTCGAGTGGCGTCTCAAGGCGTATCGCCGCTGGACCACGATGAAAGAGCCGCATTGGGGCAACGTCCGGTACGACTCGATCGACTACCAGGACCAGGTGTACTATTCGGCGCCCAAAACGCGCAAGCCGTTAGGCAGCCTCGATGAGGTCGACCCCAAGCTCCGCGAGACGTACGACAAGCTCGGCATCCCGCTCAAGGAGCAGCAGATCCTGGCCGGCGTGGCGGTGGACGCGGTGTTCGACAGCGTGTCCGTGGGCACCACGTATCGCGAGCAGCTGGCCAAGTTAGGCATCATCTTCTGCTCGTTGGGCGAAGCGGTGCGCGAACACCCGGACCTCGTGCGGAAATACCTCGGCTCCGTGGTGCCGTACAGCGACAACTTCTACGCGTCGCTCAACTCGGCGGTGTTCTCCGACGGCTCGTTCGTGTACGTGCCGCCCGGCGTGCGCTGCCCCATGGAGTTGTCGACGTACTTCCGCATCAACGCCGAGAATACGGGACAGTTCGAGCGCACGCTCATCATTGCCGATGCGGGTGCATACGTGAGCTACCTCGAGGGATGCACGGCGCCCAAGCGGTCCACGAATCAGTTGCACGCGGCAGTCGTCGAGCTGATCGCGCTCGAGAACGCGACCGTGAAGTACTCCACCGTGCAGAACTGGTACGCCGGCGACGAAGAGGGACGCGGCGGCATCTTCAACTTCGTGACCAAGCGCGGCAAGTGCGCCGGCGCCAACTCGAAGATCTCGTGGACGCAAGTCGAAACCGGATCTGCCATCACGTGGAAATATCCGAGCGTGATTTTGCAGGGCGACAACTCGGTAGGCGAGTTCTATTCGGTGGCCGTGGTGAATCATCACCAGCAGGCGGACACAGGCACCAAGATGCTGCACCTGGGGCGCAACACGCGTTCGACCATCGTCTCGAAGGGCATCTCGGCCGGCCAGGGCAACAACAGCTATCGCGGACGCGTGTTCGTGGGACCCAAGGCGGCCGGCGCGCGCAACTACACGCAGTGCGACTCGATGCTCATCGGCAACCGGTGCGGCGCGCACACGTTCCCGTACATCGAAGTCGGCAACGACACGGCGCAGGTGGAGCACGAGGCATCCACGTCGAAGATCGGCGAGGACCAGATCTTTTACCTGCAGCAGCGCGGCATCTCGAAGGAGAACGCGGTGTCGATGATCGTGGCCGGCTTCTGCAAGGACGTGTTCAAGGAGCTGCCCATGGAATTCGCGCTCGAGGCGCAGCAGCTCTTGGGGATCACATTGGAAGGCAGCGTCGGTTAGGCACCGCAGAGAGCGGTCATCATTACTCGGGGAACGGACATCGTGCTCGATATTCGAAACTTGCAGGCCAGGGTCGGCGGGAGCGGCGGCGCGGACATCCTGAAGGGCATCGACCTCACCGTGAACGCGGGCGAGGTGCACGCGGTGATGGGCCCGAACGGGTCGGGAAAGAGCACGCTCGCGCAGGTGCTGGCGGGTAACCCGGCGTACGAGGTCACCGGCGGCGCTGCGACGCTCGACGGCAGCGACCTGCTCGCGATGCAGCCCGAAGAGCGCGCGCACGCAGGATTGTTCATGGCGTTTCAATACCCGGTGGAAATCCCGGGCGTGTCCAACGCGTACTTCCTGCGTTCGGCGTACAACGAGATCCGCAAGGCGCACGGTGAGGAGGAAGTCGACCCGCTCGAGTTTCTCGACATCATGGAGAAGAACCTCGCGTTGGTGGACATGGATCCGTCCATGCTCAACCGCAGCGTGAACGCCGGATTTTCGGGCGGCGAGAAAAAGCGCAACGAGATTCTGCAGATGGCTGTGCTGCGGCCGCGGCTGGCGATTCTCGACGAAACCGACTCGGGGCTCGACATCGATGCCTTACGGATCGTCGCCGAGGGCGTGAACAAGCTGCGTCGGCCCGACAATGCGACCATCGTGGTCACGCACTATCAGCGGCTGCTCAACCACATCGTGCCCGACTACGTGCACGTCTTGTCGGCGGGTCGCATCGTGAAGTCGGGCGGCAAAGAGCTGGCGCTCGAGCTCGAGGAGAAGGGCTACGATTGGCTCGAGGCTCCGGCGGAGGCGGTGGCGTGACTGCACCCGTATTGCTGCGCGAGTTCGAGGATTTCGCGGCGAACGGCGGCGGCGGTGGTCCGTCGTGGCTGCTGCCGCTCCGGCGCGCGGCCATCGATCGCTTCGCGTCGTTAGGATTCCCGACGCCCAAGAACGAAGACTGGCACTTCACGAGCGTCTCACCCATCGCCGAGGGCTCCTTCCGCACGGTGCCGCCGGCGCGCTTCGTTAGGCTTGAGGCGGCGGACGTCGAGCCGTTCACGTTCGGCCGGTCCGACTGGATCCGGCTCGTGTTCGTGAATGGTCGCTTCGACGGTGCGTTGTCGAGCGGCGTCGAGCGGCCGCGTGGGGTGACGGTCACCGACCTCGCCACAGCGTGGCGCGAGCAGCCGGAGCTGCTCGAGCGGCACGTCGGCACGGTGGCCGATTTCCAACGGACGGCGTTCACGGCGCTCAACACCGCGTTCATGCACGACGGCGCGGTGGTCCGGATCGCGCCGAACGTCGAGCTCGAGACGCCGGTGCACGTCGTGTTCGTGTCGACGCCGGACGCCGCGGGCTCGGCCTCGCACGTGCGCACGCTCATCGTGGCCGGCCATCACGCGAAGGCCACCGTCATCGAGAGCTACGTGTCGTTAGGCGGCGCCAAGGGGTACTTCACCAACGCGGTGACCGAGGCAGTGCTGGGCGATGGCGCGACGCTCGCGCACGTCAAGCTGCAGACCGAGAGCGAGCGCGCGTTTCACGTCGGGACGCTGCAGGCGCACCAGGCGCGCGACAGCCACCTGGTGTCGTTCTCGTTCGCCGCGGGCGGCGAGCTCGCGCGCACGAACATCTATACATTGCTCGCCGGCGAAGGCAGCGGCGCGACGCTGCACGGCCTCTATTTGCTGGACGGCGAGCAGCACGTCGACCAGCAGACGCGCATCGAGCACGCGAGCCCGAACACGTTCAGCCGCGAGGTCTACAAGGGGATTCTCGACGGCGCGTCGCACGGCGTGTTCAACGGCCAGGTGTACGTTAGGCCGGAGGCGCAGAAGACCGATGGCAAGCAGGAGAACAACAACCTGCTGCTGTCGGCGCAGGCGCGTGTGGATACGAAGCCGCAGCTCGAGATCTTCGCGGACGACGTGAAGTGCACCCACGGCGCCACCGTTGGGCGGCTGGACGAGCTCGCGCTGTTCTACATGAAGAGCCGCGGTATTGGGGCCGAGCAGGCGCGGAAGCTGCTCACGTATGCGTTCGCGGCCGGCGTGATCGAGGCGGTCGGCGTACCGGAAGTGCGCGCGGAGCTCGAAGCGCTCACGCTGCGGCGCTTCACGGGAGCGGCCGCGGGATCGTGAGCTCCGCCGCTCGACCGGCGCTGGAACGCGTCGCCGACGTGGACGAGTTGCCGCCCGGCTCCCTCAAGGGCGTGACGCTGTCGACCGGGGAACGCATCTGCCTCGTGAACACCGGAGGCGAGATTCACGCGTTAGGCAATGTCTGCACGCATCAGGAGTTCGCGATGTCCGATGGCGCGCTGCTTCCGGGCGGCATCATCGAGTGCGCATGGCACGGCGCGCGGTACGATTGCCGGACCGGAGCGGTGAAACGCTTCCCGGCAACCGATCCGCTGCCCGTGTATCAGGTTCGCATCGAGCAGGACGCGATCTGGGTGGGAGAACGAATCCGATGATGAGCGCCCTGCCCCGTTCCGAGTTTCCGCTCCTCGCGGCGTCGCCGCGCCTCGTCTACCTCGACTCCGCGGCTACCACGCAGAAGCCGCGCGCGGTGCTCGACGCCATTCGTGACTTTTACGAGAACGACAACGCGAACCCGCACCGCGGTGCGTACGCGCTCTCGGTGCGAGCCACGCAGCGTTACCACGATGCGCGTGCACGCGTGGCTCGCTTTCTCGGCGTTGGCGACACCGATTGCCTGATCTTCACGCGCGGCACCACCGAGTCGCTCAACCTCGTCGCGGCGTCGTGGGGCCGGCTGAACGTCGGCGCGGGCGATGAGATCGTGGTAACGGGCGCCGAGCATCACGCGAACTTCGTCCCGTGGCAGCAGTTGGCCATCGAAAAAAAGGCGCGGCTGCGCATTTGCGACCTCGCATCCGACGGGACGATCGATCTCGACATACTGCGCGGGATGCTGAACCCGCGCACCAAAGTGGTGGCGTTCGGGTACGTGTCCAACGTGTTGGGCACGATCGCACCGGTGCGGGAAATCGTCGAGCTCGCCCATGGCGTTGGCGCGATCGCCGTTTGCGACGGTGCGCAGGCAGCACCGCATTTCGCGGTCGACTTTGACGAGTTAGGCGTGGATTTCTTGGCGGCGAGCGGGCACAAGATGCTCGGGCCCATGGGCATCGGCGTGCTCGCCGGACGCCGCGAGCGGTTGGAGGCGATGCCGCCGTTCCTCACGGGCGGCGATATGATCGAGTTCGTGGAAGACGATCACAGCACCTGGAACAGGCTGCCGCACAAGTTCGAGGCGGGGACGCCTAACGCCGCCGGCGCGGTGGGATTGGCGGCGGCCGTCGCGGTGCTCGAGGGCATCGGCATGGACGCCGTGCGCGCGCACGAGCGCGAGCTCGTGGCGGCGGCGTATCGGCAGCTCGCCGCCATCGAAGGCGTCCGGATCTACGGGCCGGGCCCCGACCATCGCAGCGGTGTGTTGAGCTTCAACGTAGGAGATGTACACCCACACGATCTCGCGACCATCTTGGACTCGCACCAGGTCTGCATCCGGGCAGGGCACCACTGTGCGCAGCCGCTCATGCGGCGGCTCGGCGTCAGCGCCACCGCGCGCGCGTCGTTCTACGTGTACAACGACGACGCGGACATCGACGCACTGGTGAACGGCGTGATGGCCGCTCGGGAGATGTTCAGTCGTGTCGGCGCCTGACGATCGGAAGGACGCGCCCAACGGCGCGGATGCACGGCGCTCCAACGTCGAGGCGCTGTATCAGGAGCTGATCCTCGACCACTACCGGCGTCCGCGCAACCGCGGCACGCTTACGCATCCCGACGTCGCGCTGCGCAAGAAGAACCCGCTGTGCGGCGACGTGATCGACCTGCAGCTGCAATTCGACGGCGATACACTGCGCGAGGTCCGGTTCACCGGCGAGGGATGCGCCATTTCCCAGGCGTCGGCGTCGATGCTCACGCAGCGGCTCAAGGGCAAGTCCACGGCGGAGGCGGCGCAGATCATGGATCGATTCACGCGCATGGTGCACGGCGAAGAGGGCGCGGCCGACGAATCGCTGGGCGATTTGCGCGCACTGTCGGGTGTGTCGCGGCTGCCGGTGCGCCATCCGTGCGCGCTACTGGCGTGGGACGCGCTCGCGCAAGCGCTCGCCTCGCACCGTTAGGTATCGTGCTCCTCGCGCTCCTCCTCGCCGCATCGACTGTCCTGCCGTCGCACGGCACCGTCCGCACCGACTCGCTGTGGTCGTCGGCGTTGGGTGTCACCAAGCACTATCTGGTATATCTGCCCCCGTCGTACGAGACGAGCACATCGCGCCGCTATCCGGTGGCGTACTATCTCCACGGCCTCAACGGCGACGAGACGAACTGGGTCCAGTTAGGGCATCTTGATGCCGCGATGGATTCGCTGGTCGCCGCCGGCGGCCCCGAGATGATCGTCGTGATGCCCGACGGCGACAACAGCTGGTACACGACGTGGAATTCGATGGGCAACTACAACGATTGCAAACGCGACACGACGCGAACGGAGCCTGCGTCGCAGTTCTGTGTGCCCTGGCCGCACTATGATGACTATGTCGCGCGCGATCTCGTGCACCATGTGGACTCGGTGTATCGCACGATGCCCGACCGAAAGCATCGGGCGATCGCCGGGCTGAGTATGGGAGGCTATGGTGCCGTCGAACTGGCGCTCCAGTATCCGGATGTGTGGAGCGCGGCGGCGAGTCATTCGGGAACGCTGCAGCTCATGTACGCCGGCCCGCATCCGTACGACGGTCACGATGTCTACGCGGCGAACATGGATGAGCTCGAGCAGGAGTCGGGGGGCGCGTGGCCATCGCTCGAGGAAGCGTTAGGCAAAGACACCGCGGCGTGGCGGTCGCGGGACCCGCTCACGCGGGTGAAGCGCCTCGAGGCCGCCCAGCCCGACCTGATGCCGGCGCTCTATTTCGACGTTGGGCAGGATGACCCGTTCGTGGACCAGAATCGCGCGTTCGACGCGGGGCTGACCCGGCTGCACGTGCCGCACGAATACCACGAGTATCCCGGGACCCACAACTGGGACTACTGGAGCGCGCACGTTCGGCAGAGCCTCGCCTGGATCCAGCAGCACATTGGCGCGGGCGGCGGCCCAACTTGACGTAAGGCCGGGCGCAGCGAATACTCGGGGCTAGGCGTAGTCAGCTGTTCAACCTTGACCGGTGAGGTTCGACATGCGTGGCGTCCGGATCCCTGCGTTTCTTGCGTTCTGCTCCTGCCTGGTCGTACCCCGCCTAACGGTGCACGCGGCCACGGTGGATCCGTGCAGCCTGCTCACCGTCGCGGAGGTGGACGCCGTGGTCGGCATCAAGTCATTGCCGGGGCGGCCGTACTTGGGGAGCAAGGACATCTGCTTGTTTTCCGCGGACACATCGTCGTTCAGCGATCAACCCGTCGTGAATCTCATGGTTCACGACCTTGTCGTGTTCCAAGGGCAGAAGAACATGGGACCGCACCCGCTGAGCGGCCTCGGCGACGAAGCGTACTGGATCGGGAGCGGTAGTTACGCGAAGGTCGAGGTTCGCAAGGGCAATCGGGCGTTCAGCGTGTCGATCGCCATGGGCAAGGTTTCGAAAACATCGCAGCAGATCGAGCAAATGGAGGAGGCGCTGGCGCACAAGGTATTGGCGCGCTTCTGAACATCGCCTGACGCCGGTTTCACCACGTCGCTCGGTCGATCAATCGTTGTCGGCCGATTCGCGATGAAACCCGATCCGCTTGTGCGGGAGATCGGGCGGCTCCATCAGGTCGCGTACGGCCTCGAACACGACCTTGAATTGCGCGTCGTACGTGCGCTCCAACTCGTCGAGTCGTCGTCCAAGCTCCTCGTGTGTCAGTGCGAATTCGCGAACTTGCACGAATGCGCGGACCACCTGAATGCTCGCCTCGACCGCGACCCGGCTTCGGAGCACATTGGCCAGCATCACGGCGCCGTGCTCGGTGAACACGTTTGGCAGTTTCCTCCTCCCGCCCCAGGCGCCGCTTGATGTCGCAAATTGCGATTTCAAGTGCGCCGCCTCCTCGGCCGTCAGGCGAAACATGAAATCGGCGGGGAACCTGTTCCGGTTGCGCTTGACCTGCTCGTTCAGCCGCCCCGTGGAGACGCCGTACAGTGCCGCCAGGTCGGCGTCGAGCATGACGCGCTGACCGCGGACCACGTGAATCGCGGAAACGACACGCCTGATCGGAATGACCTTATGCGGCATAGCCTTTCTTCCTGGGCGATATGCTGTGGCTCGACCTATCCCACTCGAGCACACGGACGGCGCGCAGAGTGATCCACCGATTCGGCGCGCCTACTGCACCGGCGATTTCCTCGTGCAACGTGTCTTTGTGACGCACGTCGAGCAGCCAGCGGCCGTCGTGCTGGCGCCGACTGCGCAGGATCGTGATTGCTTCGTCCATGCGCGCATCGCGCGGCACGCCGGCCGCGCGAAAATAGTCGAGGGCGCGCAGCATGTCGTAGTGCCAGAGCGGAGGGAACGCGAGCTGCGTCCAAGCCGCATCGAGGATCTCGCCGGTCGACTTCCGTCTCAGCAGCCGACGCTCGAGGAGATACTCCTCACCTCGTCCCCGCGCTTCCGTTAGGACAGGCGTGGCGCCATACACCTGCTCGAATGCCAGCAGGCCCTCGAGCACGCACAGGGTGGTATGGAATGACGAGCGCACCGAGCCGCGCTCGGCTTCGCAATTCCATCCGCCGTCGGCGAGCTGTTCGCCTAACAGGCGGTCCACGAGCCGGTCGCTCCGTACGCCGAAGTAAGCGCCGAGCGCGACGACGCGCCCGTTGATGCACGGTTCGACCTCGCCCTCGAAGAACGGCGAGTGACCGAACGCCGGTCCCCATGTGACGTTGCGGCGCACGCGATCGATCGCGGTGTGCGCGCGATCGCTCGCCGGGTCGAGGCCGAGATCGCGGAGGTAGACCAGCGTGTACAGGTTGGTCCACCAGAGGGGCGTGGCGAGGCCGTCTCCCCAGTTGCCGTCCGGTCGCTGCAGATCGAGCAACATCGAGCCCCACCCTTCCCAAGCCACGCGAGACCGCTCGCCGGCGATGACGTCGGGAGCCGCGTCCGCGAGGTCGCGCCTGACCTGCCAACGAATCGACGGGTCGGCGTCAAGCAGCCACTGTACGACCGACTGATCAGACACGTTTGTTGTGCACTTCGAGTAGTCTCAGGATGAACGAGATCTGGTGATCATAGAGCGTCCTGGCCGTCGTACCAGGCTCGTGCTGCACAGCCTTCGCCTTCGTTCGCTGCAGCTGGTCGGCACAGAGCCTTTCGATCTCCGTTAGGACGGCGCTCCTCTCCAATGATTGGTTCTCCACATCGTCGACGTACGCCACAAATCGCCGCAGCAGTGTTCCGTAGTCGGCGGCATCGAGCAGGCTCTCGCGTACCGAGATGCTCCCGCCTCGAAGCACCAAGGGGCGTTCGAAATCGAAGTCGATGGTGTACTCATCTGGCTCGACCTCGAGCGCAACGCTCGCAAGTACGGGCTCCTGCCATTTGGTCGCGCGCAATATCGACCTGACCTCGTCGTGGTTGTTCAACGACTCCGCGACTACGTCGAACGCGCCGGGCACTGGGACGTCGCCCGACGGAAAGCAATCCGCGGCGAAATGAAGCTCGATGCGCGAATCGTTTACGGACCAGCGAGTGAGCTGACCGAAGAACACCATCGTTGGCCTCGTTAGGCGTCGGAACGCCTGCGCGTTCGCCTAGATCCCAAGGATTGACCGATGTAGCTCCATGAGCAGAGCGTGCGCGGCCAGCGCATCCGGTTTCTCCTTCAGCGGCGACCGTTGGCGCGCCGCCTCGATGCCGCTGAACAACCTCTCGGCTTCCTGCTTGACGTGCTCGAGCGTCCAACCGCCGCGCTTGATCACCTTGAGCTCATCGGCATCCGTCGTTCGATACACGCTGAGTGTCCCTGTCTCCAAGAATTCGGCGCCCATGCGCAGGAGACGAATGAGGTGCGCGGCGTTCTTCACGTCGTATTGATACTTGCGTACCATCGCCTTGCGCTTCTCGCCCATGTAGCCGCTGAAGTGCGAGTGATGAAGCTTCCGGAATCTCGCGAGCGTTTCATAGGGCAGGCTCCAACGCGAGGCCAGGAAGTGCAGCTTCGCGCTGTCGGCCTCGAGCACCTCGATAATCGCACCTTGGCGCGTGATGGTCTCGGTCAACGATTCGTACTCGTCCATGCGCTCGAGGTCGAACGCCTCCATCCGCTTGAGCTGATCGTACGCGTAGCCCGCGAAGGCATCGGCGGCTGCTTGCGACGAGAAGATCTCGCGCCGACTAACGAGGCGGTGAAACGCCGGTGTGCGATGGAGGTACTCCTCAGAGCGGAGCCAGAGCAGCCCAACGATGTTGGGGTTGCTCTTGAGCAGCAGACGGAATGCCTTCTCGAGGCTGTACAAAACGACATCGAGCTCCTCGAACTGGAACGTCCAGTGTTGCCAGCGTGGAAGTCCGAGGTGATAGTCGATTGGAGGGACGACAAATCCCATGAGGTCGATGTCGTCGACCGCATTCGGCTCCTCGGGAGGCAAATACGTCCCATGGCTGTGCGAGCCCATGAGACCGAGGACGATCAGATGCGGTTCGAGCGCGAATCCGTTGTCTCGACTGAACGCGTCGACGATGCGCGGGTCAAGTGTCATGCGAGGTAGGTCTACTCAGTCTGCGTTGGTCGCGGTTCGCTTTTTGTCGTTACCAGAGAAACGGGATCAGCCGTTTCGTGCGCAACTGATACGACGGATACGCGCCGGGAAACAGCTCGAGCATGATGTGTTCTTCCCTGCCGACCCGGGAGAGGAACAGTACGACCGCGAAGAGGAAGAGGATAGCTCCCAAAAAGTACCGGTCAAAGCCGTGCCTAACGCGGCAAGGATCGCAAGGATGAGGATGCGCGCGTGGTAGGCTCGCGCAGATCGACCGCCCCGCACATCGCGTTTGACGAAGAACGACAGGCCGAGCCCCACCAGCAGAAACAGGGCCCAGCTGGCAAGTATGACGCGGTCAGCGGTGATCATTCGCTCGCAATTGCTGCACGCCTAACGATCCAGAAGATCACGATGAGGCCGCCCGTTTCCGGCCCACGACCAGCAGGTGCGCGCTGCACCCGATCATTGGCGGCTCACACTCACAGATCCGCGCAACGCGGAGCAGACCCTCCTGTCCCCGCTCGTCGTTCCACCGCTCCGTGAAATCGGGGAGAATCCATCCCGGCCCTTCAACGCCATACAACGCTTCCACGGTTAGGCCGGCAGCGCCGACTTCGTCGCGCAATTCCTCCGGCCGGTGGAAGTACGCCGTCGTGAAATACTCGACGCGATCCGTTGGGTTGCGATGTTGTCCATCGGCCAGGTCGCGTTCCACGATGCGTGCGAACGCCGGATCGCTCAATACGTTTCGGCTCAAGCCATCCAGTGCCGATGCCCAACGCGAAATCCCGGCGGCGATCAGCACGCCGCCGGCGCGCAACACGCGCGCGGCCTCGAGCAGCGCACGCCGGCGTTCGTCCGCGTCGACCAGGTGGTAGAGCGGCCCGAGCAGCAGCACCATGTCCGCCGAACCATCCGGTTCTTCGAGCGCGCGTGCATCGCCGACGGCGCACGACGACAACCGGCGCGTCCTCTGCTCGTTGCGTGACCGTGCAATCGCGACGAGTCGCGGCGCCGCATCGATCAGCGAAACCTCGTAGCCCCGCTCCGCGAGCCAGAATGCATAGACACCCGCCGCGCCACCGACGTCGAGAACGCGCGCCGGCTTTGGCGGCGCGTGACGCACGATCAATTCTCGCGTTCGAGCCTCCTCGAGGCGGAAGGCGCCGGCCTCGAGGCGCGATTCCTCCGGCACGCGCTCATAGTACGCGCCGACCAACGGATCGAGTTGCGGACGTTCGTCGTGCATGGCGGGATGCGCCGCCCTAAGCCTAACTGTTAGGCGAGAGCTGTGCCGTGCGCTGTCGGATGGCGGTCAGGAGCAGGTCGTCGAACTGCGACGGCTGGTCGAACATCACGAAGTGGCGCGACGGCGCGACCATCCGCAGCGACCCGTGCGGCGCGTGCGACAGCCACGTCGTGTACGCCTGCGCTTTGGCCGCCTGGCTCGCGAAGCCTTGATATGGATCGATGGTCGAGTCGAACGGCACGATCTCGAGCAACGGCGCCGTGATCGCCGGCAGCTGACCCGTGAGATCGAGCGACAGCGCGGCTCGCAGCCACGCGGCGATTGCCGCCGGATCGCTGCGCGAGGCGTACTTCGCGACCGAGTCGACGTCCGTTGGGCTCGTGATCACGTAGCGCAGCATCCGCGCGCGCAGCACGCTCCCGAGCGTCGATGGCGTCGCGCTGTCGTACGGCGCAGCGCTCGCTTCCACGCGCGTGGCGCGTTCGGCGGCCGTCGGAGCGACCGGGTATCCGCCTTCGACCGCGATGATCGCGCCGGGTTGATCCGCGTGCGTCGCACCGAAGAGCACCGCGAGCGTGCCGCCGAGGCTGTGGCCGACGACGATCGGGTGCGCGAGATGGCGTTCGCGGATCAACCGCGACAGGTCGTCGGCGGCGTGCTGCATGAGGTTAGGCGGAGCGGTATCGCCGGCGGCGGCAAACGGCCGGCCGTCGAATCCCGGTAGCGTGACCGCGTACACATCGTAGTGGCTCGCTAGCGAATCGATTTCGCGGTTCCACTGCCACGAACCGCAGAACAGCGCGGGAATGAAAACGACAGATTGCCGCCCGCGCGTCCCGAAGCGCTCGACGTGCATCATCCCCACATCGAACGACTCGGCGACCGGAGTGGCGCGTGGCGGCACGGACGTACGCGCCGCGAATGGCGCAGCCGCGCACAGGATCAGCGCAGCGAGAACGAACAGTGGACGTGATGCGCGATTCGCAATGGCGTGGGACCGGTACCGCATAGTGTGCTCCGTAAGGCGTCGACGAACGTGCGCTACAGGGCATGGGCGACGACGAGCGACGTCGGCCGCGCACATGCGCATCTTTCACAATCGGTTCCGGCGCGGCGCGACGCAACTGCTTTGGGGCGGCTGCCGTCCGGAACGGATCGAGGCCTCTGTCGATTTGATCGACAGCCGTTCGACGGATGAGTCGAAGGCGGCCGCTGCCTGTTCCACGTTTCACACTCGCGAGACTGTGCCCACCCGCATGACACGACCGACTCCGTGGTTCGAGCGCCGCTTCGAGCTCGACGCGCGCATCGAACAGCTCCCCAATGTCTGCAGCCGTCTGCGAGGCGCACCGGCGCGCCTTGACGAACTGCTGAACGCGCAACGCGAGCTGTTGACTCGCCGGCCGGATCCATCGCATTGGTCTGCGCAGGAGCACGCGGGCCACCTGGCCGACCTCGAGCCATTATGGCGCGCACGCGTGCAGGACTTCGCGCTCGGCCGGTCCACGCTCACCGCGGCGGATCTGACTAACCGTGCCACGTTCGATGCGCGACACAACGATCGCGAACCCTCGAGCATCGTTGCCGCGTTTCGATCCGCACGCGGGCAACTGTTGAGCGACATCGACGCACTCGAGTCAGCCGTGTTCGAGCGCGCGCTGGTGCATCCTCGGCTCGGCCGGCCGATGCACCTGCTGGACCATCTCACGTTCATCGCCGAGCACGACGACCATCACCTGGCGACGATCTGGCATTTGGTGCACGCCGCCCGGAGCCCGTAGAGCCCGTTAGGCGCCCGGCGAATCCGAGAGTGGCGCGGGCTTCCCGGCCTTGGCCGCCGCCAGCCAGGCTGCGCGGCGGCGGGTGAGCAACGCATCGACGCCCGGCATCGCCATGACGACGGTCTCGAGGTGCTTACAGAAGTCCGGCTCCTCACTCGTTGCACGCAGCTCGGCGAGGAACGGCCGCACTTTGCTGAATGTCGCGAAGATCTCGGTGTGAGCGGCGAGAAACGCATCGTGGTCGATCGCGCCGCCGGTCACGAATGAGGCGGCCATGTCCCAGTAGCCGAGTACCATGCGAAAGGACGCGTTGCGGTCGCCGAGCACGACCGCCATGAGCTCGTCGAAGGTCTCCGGGTTGAAATCGCGGAGGAACCATATCCGCGCCTCGCGCAGGACGGGCTCGCGGCGCAGCTCGAACAGCCTGAGGTTGAGTTGGGCGCTCTCGAAGGGAGTCGGCATGGTCGCCTAAAGTACGTCTCGCAATTTGCAACGCACAACCACGACCCGCGCTGGACCCGCGACCTCGTTCAACAGAGATGCACCGCCATTGCCTTGAACGATGCATAGACGCGGTCGCCGCGTGCCAATGCCAACTCCTCCGCCGACCGCGTCGTGAGCGACGCCACGAGCGCAACACCTCCCACATCGACGGTCACCAACGTAAGCGCGCCGGTCGTCGCGACCTCGTGGATCGTACCGACAAAGTGATTCCTCGCCGACGTCGGACTCGGCTCGCGGGAAAGGACGATCTCCTCGGCGCGAATCACCGCGTGCATGTCGCCCTCGGGCGCGTCACCGACCGTGTAGATCGTGAGAGGGCCAGCGCGAAACTCGAGCGGCCGATGCGCTCGCGCGAGTGCACGCTGCGCGCCCGTAAGCTCGGCTCCGTCCGGCCAGCCGGTGCCTAACGCGCGAACCGTGCCGGCGAGCACGTTCTCGGCGCCAAGGAACTCGGCGACGTACGGCGTCGCCGGTTGCCGAAACAACGCGTCGGGGGATCCCGCTTGCAGCACGGATCCCTGGTCGAGCAGAATCGCGACGTCGCCCAAGAGACCGGCTTCGGTAAAGTCGTGACTCACCTGCAGTACCGTCACGCCGAGCTCCTTGTGCAACGCCCGCACCGCACGGCGCGCCTGCGTTCGCGTCCTCGGGTCGAGCGCGCTGAACGGCTCGTCGAGCAGCAGCACGGACGGCCGCACGGCAAACGCTCTCGCGAGCGCGACCAGCTGTCGCTCGCCGCCGCTCAGCGCGCGCACGGGCCGGTCATACAGCACCGTGGCGCCCACTCGCTCCGCCACGTGCGCGGCGAATGCTCGATCGCCTGCCGCGTACGCCACGTTGTCCGCGACGCTGAGATGCGGGAAGAGATACGCGTGTTGGTACACGATGCCTAACCGGCGCCGCTCCGGCGGCTCGCCCGTGACGTCGCGTCCATCGAGCATCACCGAGCCGGCCTCCGGCCTGATGATGCCGGCGATGGTCTCGAGGAGCGTGGTCTTCCCCGAGCCCACCGGGCCGATCACGACGCCGTATCGCCCGGCCGGAACCTCGAACGAGATGTCGCGCAGCCGGAAATTCCCTACCTGTGCGCTCAGGCCGGCAACGCGGATCACACGTCCAGCCCCGCGCCGCGGTCCGGCCGCAGCGCCCTGAGCGCGATGAGCGGGATGAGCGCCAAAATCGAGAGCACGGCCGCCACCGGCAGCGCTTCCGTTAGGCCGAATCCCGTGAACCGGTCGTAGCTCAAGACGCTCGCGACCTTGGGATTGTACGTGAGGATCACGATCGCGCCGAACTCGCTCACGGCCCGCGCCCACATCACCACGGCGGCGGCGATCAACCCCCGAGCGGCAAGCGGCAGCGTCACGCGGCGAAAGGCGCGCCACGCCGGATCGCCTAACGTTCGCGCGACCGACTCGTACCGCGGATCCACGCGCGCGAATGCCTCTCGGGCGGCGCTGATGTAGAGCGGCGCCGAGACGAACATCATCGCGCAGATGATCCCGAGCGGCGATCCGGCTACCCGAATCCCCGCGTGTAGCAACGCCCGCCCAACAACGCTCTCACGCCCCAGGATGAGCAGCAGCGCGATGCCGGCCACGGGGTGCGGGATCAAGAGCGGCAGGTCGAGCACGGCGGCGACCACCGCCTTTCCGCGAAACGGCCGCCGCGCCAACAGGTACGCGAGCGGCGTCCCGCCTAACGCGCCGGCGGCCATCGCCACCGTCGCCGTGACCGCCGTGAGCCACAACGAGCTCCGCAGCTCGGCGTCCGTGAACAGCTCGCCCACACCCGCTGTGCCGCCGCCCACGACGAGCCGCCCGATCGGCGCGACGAGAAACAACAAAAAGAGCGACCCGAACAGCGCCGCAACGACACTCGCCGTGCGATGCGCCGCCATCGAGCGCGGAGCCGCGCGCTCCCCCGCGCCCGCACCCGTCACTGGGCCGTCACCGCCGCGCGCACGGCCGCCGGCGCGCCGCTCCCGATGATGCGCGGCGTGCCTAACGCATCGAGCTTGGTCGCGCGCATCAACGTCCTCCCCTCCGGCGACAGGAGAAACGCCACGAATTTCTCCGCAACGCGAGGATGGGGCGCGGACTTGGGAATCGACAGCGCGTACACGATCGGCTGTCCCGTGATCGTCAGCGTATCCTTGGGAGTCTTGCCGGCGACTTTCACGGATGCTTTCGCGTAGATGGCCGTGTCGCCCGGCGTGCCAAGATCGATCGCCGCGGGCAGCGCGATATACCGGAGCTTCGTCGCCTGCGCGAGCGATTCGTACGACCAGATGTAATCGAATTCGCCCGCCTGCAGCACGCCCACCAAGTCCGCCTCCTTGGGCCGCACGTTCTTCGCCGGCGACAACCTCAGCAATTTGTCGTACAACCCCGGGAGCTCATAGTACTGCTCCGCCAACCGTATCGTCAGCAGCGTCCTGTACCCGTTGGGATCGAGATCCGGATTCGCGCGCCCGAGTTGCACTCCCGGTCGCTGCAGAATCGACGGCCAGTTGGCGCTGTCTACTTCCGACGCGAACTTCGATTTGTCCGTGAACGCCAGCACCATGCGGTTCCGCGCGAAGTCGGCGTACCACGTGGTCTCGTCGGGCATGAGCAGCTTCGGGAACACGTCGTAGTCGGCGAGCACCACGACGTCCGGTATCTGGTGCAGCTCGGTGAGCTTGCGCGCGATGTCGAGACTGCCGCCATTCTCCTGATCGACCGTCACGTGCTCGCGCGCCGCGAACGTGTCGAGCGCGGCACGGATCGGGATGGCGACGCTCGCGGCGGTGAACACCACGATGGCGCCGTCGTTCTCGCCCGCGTTGGGCGCGGACTTGCCGCACGAGGCGACACCGGCGAGGACCAGCGGAACCACGAATCGAACGCGCATTGTTGCATGGCCTGTCGCGAAAATGGAAATCAGGTGTCGAGAATCTCACGCTCGGCGCGCTCGACGAGACGGTAAATCGAGGCGTTGACCCGCCGGTAGGCGCGCGTCACCCCGCGCGCCTTTTCCGTTAGGCGAGCGCCGCCGCCCGCCGGCCCGCCCGCATGCCGCTCCACCAGCGGCTGCCCAACGAGCAGCTCGGCCCGCCGGATCCAGGCGAGCGCGTGGCGATACCCGATTCCTAACGACGTGGCCGCGGCGCGGATCGACCCGCGCGCGCCGATCTGCTCGAGCAGTCGGATGAACCGCGGCCCGATGATCTTGTCGCCGTCGCGCACGACGATGAGCACCGCGCGCGCGCGCGCCCCGCCGCGCCAGCGGATGCTGTTGCGGCACGGACGGACGTCGCGCTCAGAAATTGGCGACGAGCTGGAAGTCGACTTCATTTTGCGTCGTCGTTGGGCGTTGAGACTTGACCACCCAATCCACCAGAAACCGGAGATTCTCCCTGGACGTGATGAAATTCACGCCAAAGGTCGACCAATCCTGCTGCGTATTCGTGTTCGTACCATCCAACTGCCTCGTGTCGCTGAACCACTCGCGCTTGAACACCGGCTGAAGCCAGGGCAGCACCTTGTATGCGCCGAGCATGTAGCCGCCGCCGGCGTCTTGATGCTCGCCCGAGAGTGGCCGCGACCGGTGGATGCCCTCGCCCTCGATGAGCAGGTCTCGCCATTCGATGCGGCCGTCGTACCCCTTGATGTGATCCGTGCCTTCGTTGCCGAGCTTCGCGGCGACCGCGAGCCACGAAAACGGTGTGACGGTGACGCGGCCAATGAGCAGCTCGAGACCGTTCGGATTCGACAGCGCGTTGGCGCCCTGTCCGTTGGTCACCGACGCGTCGGCGGTGACGAAGCGCGACCACTGCACTTGGGCGAGAGCGCCGATGTCGCGCTTGGGAGTCAGCCCGTCAATGGCCGCGGCGCGATTGGTCGTGCGCAAATACGCGTACGACGTGAGATACTCGAGGCTGAACGGCTGCTTGAATTGCCCGACGATGAGGGCAGGATGCCACTGCCCCCACGTGAGCGAATCGGCGGCCGGCTGCGCGAGCTCGACGTACGCGTCGGTCAGCTCGAACCCGTGCACCGTGTTGTCCGACACGGCTTCGCTCTGATTGCCCGAGAAATCAGCCTGCACGCGCACGGCCAGGTATGGCAGCGGCGCGATCATCGCGGTGAGCCGCGCGCGGTTGACGGAAAAGCTGGTCGAGTCGCCGTGCTTCGTGTCGCGCACCGACACGTAGCCGGCCAGCTTGATGCTGGACGACAGTGCGCCTAACGGAATCACCGGAGTGGGCACGAGCGGATATTGGGCTGCGGCAACCGCGGGAAGGAGGGCGAACAGGGGCGCCGCGACGATCGCGGCACGGTGCACGTCGAACGATCGCATGAGGTGAGGGGCGATGGGAGCGTTGTTACCAAATGGTAACAACCAACCTGCAGCCACCTGCGCCCACCGGCAAGACCGCCCGGACTGGAACCCTGAGCCCCGACATCCGTATAGTTGGAGGATTCCTTCTTCCGCCTCGCCGGGCTCGTCCATGACCGCTGCCGTCAGCATCGACCACATCTCGAAACGGTTCGCCAACCACGTCGCGGTGCGCGACCTCTCGCTAAAGATCCCAACCGGCATGGTCTACGGTCTCCTGGGCCCCAACGGCGCCGGGAAGACCACCACCATCCGCATGATCCTCGACGTCCTCGAGCCGGACACGGGCACCATCCAGATCATGGGCCTGCCTAACGGACGACCGGGCGTCGTCGACCGCGTGGGCTACCTGCCCGAAGAGCGCGGCCTCTACCGCCGCATGACGGTGCGCCGGGTGCTCCTCTTTCTCGCGCAACTCAAGGGCGTCGCGCCCGCCGAAGCCGCGCGCCGCATCGACGCCTGGCTCGAGCGCCTGCAGTTGGTCACCCCGGAACGCGATTGGGGCGACGCCCGCGTCGAGGAGCTGTCCCGTGGCATGCAACAGAAGGTGCAGTTCATCGGCGCGCTCGTGCACGACCCCGACGTCATGATCCTCGACGAGCCTTTCAGCGCCCTCGACCCGATCAACGCGCAAGCGCTCAAGGACATCATCATCGAGCTCAAGCGCGCGGGGAAAACCGTGATCTTCAGCACGCACCTCATGGAGAGCGCGGAGCGTCTATGCGACGCCGTGTGCATTATCGCGCAGGGCGCCAAACTGGTCGACGGCACGCTCGCCGAGGTCCGACGGGCGCACGGGGTGCAGCAGGTGGCGCTCGCGCTGGAGGGCGGCACGCACAACGGTGTCTCGCACATTCTCGAGGATCGGACACTCGTTGCGCGCGTCGACGACTCGAACCAGGTGATCGAGCTCGATCTGGCGCCGTCGGCCGATCCGCAGCGGCTGCTCCGCGCGCTGATCGAAGCCGGCGCCGTGGTGCAACGATTCGAGCTGGTGCAGCCGTCGCTGCACCGCGTGTTCGTGGACCGCGTGTCGGCCCTTTCGCCTAACGGAGACGCGATGGAGACCGTCCATGCATAAACTCTGGATCGTCGCCCAACGCGAATTCATGGAACGCATCCGCTCGCGGTGGTTCGTCGTGAGCACCGTGCTCGTGCCGGCGTTCCTGGGTCTCATCATCTTCATCCCGGTCTACTTCACGTCGAGGGCGGCCGTGTCGCCGGACATGGCGCGCATCACGATCATCGACGCATCCGCCAGCGGCATTGGTGCCCGCGTGGCGGCACGCCTCGACAGTGGCGTCACCGGCGATATGGCCCCGCGCTACGAAGACGTGGTGCCCTCCGCACTTGCCGCCGCGGAGTCCAGCGCCACCCGCGACGTGATCAGCGGCAGGCGCAAAGGATATCTCGTGTTGGGCCCGCTGCTCTGGCCCAAGCCCGACGTTCACTATGCCGGGTCGAATGCGACGTCGACGATCGAGATGTCGAAGTTGCAGCGCATCGTGCACGATGAACTGATCGCAACGCGGCTCCGTTCGGCGGGAATGGACCCGAAACAAGTGGAAGCGCTCACTGCGTTAGACCTGCAGTTGACCCCCGAGCGCCTCACGGCGCGCGGTCGAGGCGGGTCGGGGGAAGTCGGGAGCATCGTGGCGTTCATTGTCGCGTTCGTGCTGTACATGACGATCTTCTTCTACGGCCAGATCGTGATGCGCGGCGTGATGGAGGAGAAGCAGACGCGCGTGGCCGAAACCGTCGTGTCGAGCGTCCGTCCGGACACGCTGTTGTTCGGCAAGATTCTCGGCGTCGGCGGGGTCGCAGCAGCGCAACTCGTGTTTTCGGCCGTAGCGACGATTTTTCTCGTCCAGAACCGCGCAGCGCTCATGGCGCGATTCCACGTTGAGGCTTCCAACTATGCGCTGCCGCACGTCGCGGCAGGCATGGGCGTCCTGCTCGTCGTCTATTTCATCCTCGGTTATATCGTCTACTCGTCTTTGTTCGCGGCGATCGGCTCGATGGTGAGCAGCGAGCAGGACGCACAGCAGGTTCAGATGCCGGTGACGCTCCTGCTCGTGATCACGGCGCTGTTCATTCAGCCGGTGAGCTTTGCGCCGGAGAGTCGTCTCGCCGAAGTGTTGTCGTACATTCCGTTTTCATCGCCGATCATCATGCCGCTCAGGCTGAGTCTCATCCCGATTCCGGCGTGGAAGCTGGCAGCGTCACTTGGCGCGCTCATCGCTGGATGTTGGATTGCCGTATGGATTGCGGCGCGCATCTATCGTACGGGGCTGCTCATGTACGGCAAGCGTCCGTCCCCGCGCGAGCTGGTGCGCTGGGTTCGCGCGAGCCGCTAAGGCGCGGGCTCCAGTACGCGGTCCTTCGCGCCGGGCATTTTGCGATAGACGTACGCATCGTCCGGCGCGTCGGCGCGGTCGAGCAGCGCGTCGATCATCGGACGGTTAGGCGAGAGCGTGCACACCGGATCGGTGTTGCGCGCGTCGCCGGTGAGCGCGAACGCCTGGCAGCGGCAGCCGCCGAAGTCCACGTGCCGGCGCGCGCAGCTGCGGCACGGCTCGCGCATCCACTCGTCGCCGCGAAACGCGCGAAACGCGCTCGAGTGCTCCCAGATCCATTCCAGGCTGCGCTCCCGCACGTTGTCGAACGTGAGCGAGGTGATCTGCGACGCCGCGTGGCACGGGAGCACGTTGCCGTTGGGCGCGACCATGATGTACAACGAGCCCCACCCGCCGTAGCACGGCTTGGGGAATTCGCTGTAGTAATCGGGCAGCACGTAGATGATCTGCATCCGCCCCCTGTACTCGGCGGCCTTGCGATCGGCGATCCGGGCGCTGCGATCCACCTGCGCGCGCGTCGGCATGAGCGCGTCGCGGTTGGGCACGGCCCAACCGTAGTACTGGGTGTTGGCCAGCTCGACGCGGTCCGCGCCTAACGCAGCGGCCATGTCGATGATCGGCTCCAACCGGTCCAGATTCGCGCGGTGCAGCACGACGTTCACGGAGAATGCGACATCGCGCTCCTTGACCCACGCCGCTGCCTGGTGCTTGGCGTCCCAGCTGCGCGTGCCGGCGATGCGCTCCGCGCTCTCTTTCTCGGAATCCTGAAACGAGATCTGGACGTGCTCGAGGCCGGCGTCCACCAGCCGGTCCAGCCGCTCGCGCGTCATGCCTAACGCAGAGGTCACGAGCGTGCTGTACAGGCCCTCGCCGTGCGCGTGCGCCACGATCTCCTCGAGGTCGCGCCGCACGAGCGGCTCGCCGCCCGAGAGTCCGAGCTGCAGCACGCCCAACTGTCGCGCCTCGGTGATCACCCGCTTCCAGTCCTCCGTATCGAGCTCGGCTTTGGAGAGCACGAGATCGAGCGGGTTGGAGCAGTACGGGCAATGCAGCGGGCAGCGGTGGGTCAGCTCCGCGAGCAGCGTGGTGGGCCGCCGGTCTGTGGACTGCATATCGAATACAAGCAAAAGGGCCCGCCTTGGGCGAGCCCTCAGCCTGCCATCACGTCGGTTGCTTAGCGCCGAGCGACGTAGGCGGTTACTTCCATCGTCACTTCGACTACTTCGAATTCCGGCTTGGTCCAGGACATTGTACCTCTCCCGCGGTTATGCGTTTTGTCAATTGACGCACTCTCGTCAGAGCACCTGCCGTGCCGCGAACGAACCAGCACTTAACTTCCTCGCGCACAACGAATTGCATGGCAGCGTTCGTTGCGCCGCTCATCCACCGAGCGTGTGTTGGCGTGCGATTTCACCCAAGATTGGGTTATTTCACCCAGCCAACCTACAGGCCGAACTTCTTGAGACGATACCGCAGTGTGTCCCGGCTGATGCCCAATCGTTGAGCAGCTTTCGTTTGGTTGCCGCCCGACTCACGCAGCGCTTGCTCGATGAGTGACCGCTCCCACTGCGACAGCTCGACTCCGTCGGGCGGTAGGGCCGGTATATCCGCGCGATCGGCTGTCACCGCGCGCTCGTCCGTGCTCTCCACGCGATTCGCGTTCGGCGATGTCACCGGATGCATCAATGACAGATGACTCGCCTCGAGCGTGTCGCCCTGGCTCCAAAGCACCGCTCGCTCGACCACGTGGCTCAGCTCGCGGACATTCCCCGGCCACGGATACGCGAGCATCGCGTCGCGCGCGCCAGGATCGATGCGCCGCACGTCCCTCCCGTACTTGGCGGTGAACCGCGCGAGAAATCGATCGGCGAGCAGCAGCACGTCCTGACCGCGGTCGCGCAGCGGCGGCAGGTGCAACACGATCACCGCGAGGCGAAAGAACAGATCCTTCCGGAACGCGCCGGTCTGCGCGTCGCGCTCCAGGTCGCGGTTGGTGGCCGCGATGATGTGCACGTTCACCTTCCGGTCGCGCAGGCCGCCTACCCGCCTAACGACGCCCTCTTCGACCGCGCGCAGCAGCTTGCCCTGCAGCGACATCTCGACGTCGCCCACTTCATCGAGAAAGAGCGTGCCGCCTTCGGCCGCCTCGAACAGTCCGATCTTCGATTCCTTTGCATCCGTGAACGCGCCGCGCTCGTACCCGAACAACTCGGCTTCGATGAGGTTGGCTGGTAGCGCGGTGCACGTGAGCTCGATGAACGGCTTCGCGGCCAAACGACCGGACGCGTGGATCGTTCGTGCGAGCAGACCCTTCCCCGTTCCGGTTTCACCGGTAATGAGCACGGGCGGCGTATCCTCGAGCGCGGCGATCTGCCGCGCGCGGTCGAGCACCGCGCGCATTGGGGCGGACTCGCCGACCAGTTGGGCGAAATGCAGGTCGGCGGCGGCGCGCTTGCGGTGATACGACAGCTCGTGCTTGAGCAGCGACGTCTCCCGCGCGCGGTCGGCGAGCAGCTTCAGCTCCTCGAGGTCGACCGGCTTCTTGAGGTAGTCGAACGCGCCTAACTTGACCGCTTCCACCGCGCCCTCGATCGTGCCGAAGGCCGTCATGATGATGACGGGAATCGCCTTGTCGAATTCGTGGATGCGCTGCATGAGCGTGATCCCGCTCATGCCGGGCAGCCGGAGGTCGGCGAACACCACATCGGGACGCACCGTGGGCAGCAGGTCCAGGGCATGCTCGGCGTCGCCCGCCACTTCGGCGTCGTAACCGCTCTCCGACAGGTACGCCTTGATCGACCGCACGAGCGTGCGCTCGTCGTCCACCACCAACACGCTCGGTCCGCTCACGACACCCTCGCGGCTGCGGACGGCGCGCCGGTGACCCCGTTAGGCGCGTGCACGCCGGCTGCCGGAAGCCGCAGCCGCACGGTGGTGCCGCCGCCCGGACGGCCGGCGCCGCTCTGGATCTCGAGCTGGCCGCCGTTCTGCTCCACGTATCGCTTGGCCGTCGCGAGGCCGAGCCCCGTGCCGCCCTGGCGCGTCGTGAAAAACGGCTCGCACACCGACGGCAGCACGTGCTCGGGAATCCCGGCACCCGTGTCCGCGACCTCGACCACCACGCTGCCTAACGCAGCGCCGTCCCGCTCGGGGCGCGCGGCGACGCGCAGCACGCCGCCGTCGGGCATCGCGTCGAGCGCGTTGGACAGAATCTCGACCAGCGCCTGCTCGATCTGCACCGGATCCACGCGCACGTCGGGCAGCGCCGGCTCGATGTTCACCTGCACGTCCACGCGGCGCTCCTCGGCCAGTTTCCGGAACGGCGGCAGCGCGTCCTGCACGATGCGCGACACACTGTCGGGCATCGGATGGAACGGAGCGGGCCGCGAGAAGTCCAGCAGATGGGTGACGCGCTTGTCGAGACGATCGGCCTCGTAGATGATGTCCTGCAAATGCTCGCGCGACTCCTCATTCTTGGTGCGCTTGAGCGCGAGCTGCGCCGCCGCGCGCAAGCTCGCCAATGGATTCCGCAGCCCGTGCGCGACCGCCGCGGACATCTCCCCGATGGATGCGAGACGTTCCGCGTGCACCAGCTGCCGTTGCGTTTGCTGCAGCTGCGCGACTTTTGCCTCGAGCTCGGTGTTGAGGCGCACCATGTCGGCGCGCGACTCGCGCAACTTTTCCGTCATGCTGCCGAACGCGCGCGCAAGCTCGCCGACCTCGTCCTTCGACGTCACGGCGATCGGGTGATCGAGCTGGCCGCCGCCGACGATCGCCATGCCCTTGCCCAACTCGCTGATCGGCCGCGCGATGCCGCGCGCGATGAGCCACGAGGCGAAGATGCCTATGCCTAACGCAAGGATCAGAATGCCGATGAGCACGCGGTCCTCGCCGGCGAGAATCTCCTCGAGCCGCGCGTACGCGCCGCGCACACTCGACTCGCGCGCGCGGCGGTAGACGTCGCGGTTCACCTCGGTGAGCGCCGGCTGCAGACGATCGCGCAGCTCCACGCGCGCGAGCTGGAATGCCTCGGTGTGGTGTCCCGCATCGTAGAGCGCGAACACGCTGTCGGCGACCAACACCATCTGACGCTGGATCTCATCGACGCCGGTCGACAGTTCGGACTCGCCCGGGCGCAGTGTCGCGCGCCACCGACCCTGCCAGTAAGTGACGACTTCCGCGTTCACCTCGAAGTCGCGGCGCGCGGTGGGATCCATGCCGCTCAGGTATCGCCAGATCACCAGCGACTCGTTGAACATCGCGTCCTCGAGCTCGGCATACGTGCGCGTGCGCGCCATGTTCTCGCCCAACGCCTGCAGCGCGCGGCGTTCCTGTACGTTCGTGCGAATGGCTTCCGCGCCGATGAGCAGCGCGGGAATCACCATGAGCGCGAATCCAGAGAGGAGCTTGCGGCGGACGGTCATGTTCGACCCACCGAGGGGTGTGGTGCCTTCCCCGAAGCTTACTCAGACGGCGCCGCGCCCGGATGAGGCGGCGATCAGCGAGCGTCGCGGTCGCCGCGTCCCTGCGCCCGTTCGCGCCTTCGCTCGAGCTCCGCGCGGGCGGCACGCTTTCGGCTCACGAGCCCCAACAGCCCCGTCCAACCCATCGAGATGAGCACGAGGATCCATCCGGCCTGACAGAGCGTGAGAAACACGCTCAGGCGCCACGGCGAAGGGTCGTCGAAGGCGGGCACCAGTCGCCCAACGACTCGCCCGACGAGCGGTGCCGTGAGAGCGATGATGATCGCCGCGATCGCGAACAGCACGCATGCGACGCGCGCCATGGCCCGCGGCCATGCGCCCTGCCGCCGGAAATCGTGCGCGCGGTCCGCGGCGCTGGACGCGAGGATGATGCCGCCGATCCATTGGAGCGCGGCGAGGTAGGGGACTAACCGGATCATGGCCGGTCCCGCGCCACGCGCGTCGAGGCGTTCGGACGCGACAGCGCGGACCAGGGCGTGTTAGATACCCCGCTTGTCCCGCAGCACGCGACCGATCACGTACCCGACGCCGAGCGCGATCAAGACCGCGAGGCCGGGCTTCTCTCGCACCTGGTGCTCGATCTCCTCGCGCACGCTGCGCAGGTCGGTGCCCTGGGCTTTGCGTGGCGCGAGGCGATCGGGTGCTTCCGTGGCGCGCATGGGCAGCGCGCTGCCGTCGGCCTGCGATGCGCTCATCCGATCGATATTTTTGCTGCCCGGTTCGGATTGCATGGCTTGGACTCCGTGGCTACACCGGTCGGCGCGTGCAGGCAATGTGCCATGCACATCCGGGTCAGCAATGCGCGTCGAACGCCGCCACCAAGTCCTGCGCGATCGACGCAGCGTTCCGTCCCTCGATCTGGTGCCGCTCGAGCATGTAGACCAGCTTGCCGTCCTTGAGGAGCCCGATCTGCGGCGAAGACGGCCCATAGCCGGTGAAATAGCTGCGCGCGCGGGCCGTCGCGTCGATGTCCTGTCCCGCAAAGACGGTGGTCAGCGTGCCCGGCACGCGCTCGTGCTTGAGAGCCAGCGCGACGGCCGGACGCGCGTTTCGCGCCGCGCAGCCGCAAATCGAATTGACCACGACCAAGGTGGTACCGGGTGCGTCCCGCAGTGTTGCGTCGACCTCGTCCGGTGTGCGCAGCTCGCGGACGCCGAGTCGCGTGAGCTCCTCGCGCATCGGGGTGACGAATCGTTCATCGTACGGCATGATGTCTCGTGTCGGTGAGTGGTGCCGCGACGGCTACAGATCGTCCTCGTGATCGCCGTCGCGAACGAGCGCGAGGATGGCGGTTTGCGGCACGACGAGATACCGATCGCCCTCGAACGTGATCTCGACGCCCGCCTTCCGGAAAAACAACGCGTAGTCGCCGACGCGTGCTTGCATAGGCACGAATCGTGTCTCGCGCCGCGCCGTGCGCCACGGTTCGTCGCCCAACTCGCCGGGATCCGGCATTGGAAGTCCCGGGCCAGTAGCGGTGATACGGCCGCCCTGGACGGCCTGATTGTCGACTGCCGTCGGCGGCAGATAGAGTCCCACCTTGCTCCGTTCTTCGCCCTCTTCGAGCGCGACGAGCACGCGGTCACCGACCACGATGAGGGACTTCGAGCTACGGGATTTTGGCGGCACGGGTCCGGAGCAGGAGGAATCGGCGCGTCGTAACGCGGACGATTCGAAAGATATTAGGGCGGACACGACTGGACAGAGCCGGACAGTGCCGGACCGTTCGGAAGCACGGCAAACCTCAGCGCGCGCGATCCAGGTCTCGTCTAGCCTGATCCGGACGGTCCGGCTTTGTCCGGCTCTGTCCAGTCGTGTCCGCCCTTTTCGTGTTCGCCGCGCTCTTTCTCGATGAGGGTGCGGCGCACGAGCTGCACGACGAACGCGAGTATGAGCGCGAACACCACGATCGTGATGCCGCGCCGGACGAGCGTCGTGAGCGACATCGGCAGCCAGTTCGCCCACTCGGCGCGGGCCTGTCCGATGCGCTCGACGCGCAGGGAGATGAACACCGCGCTCGTCAGGGCTTCGGCGACGCTCTCGATCACCGCAAACAGCGGGGCGCGCCACACCCACTGATGCACCGGGTGGTTTCCCAGGTACGCCGCCGTCATGCCTAACAGAATGATGTAGCCGACGGCGAAGATCGGGAGGATCTCCCACAACGTGAGGGTGCGGTTGGACAGCACGAGGAGGCGCAGCACGCGCACGAGCACGGCCGTGACCACGGCCATCCCGATGAGGGACAACGACACGCGCCGCGGCAGCTTGAGCTCGATGGCGCGGAACTCGATCGTGCGTCGCGGGAAAAATTCGGGCATGCCTAACGGAAGGTAGTGGGCATCGCGATCCGCCTCGTGGTCACTCGGGCCGCATTCCGGCCGACGTGCCGGGATAGCGCCGCAGCAGCCGCTCGCCCGGCGAGAGCGCCGCGTTTTCCGACGGCTCGTTCGCCTGGCGCGCCCTCAACTCCTTGCTCACCAGGTGCAGCTCGGCGAGCGTCGCGGCCGCACGTACGGCCGCGTCGGCGCGCAGCGCCGACAGCGTGCGCAGCCGCACCGCGATGAACACCACGCAGCACAGCGCACCCAGCGCGAGCACACTCACCAGCAGCGCGGTCTTGATGTCCAATCCTGTGTCCCCCGGCGTGGTTTCCGTTAGACAGCAGCCGCCGGTGCCTCGCGCAACAACGACGCGACGGACACCTCCAGCCGCTCCAGGTCGAACGGCTTGGCCAGCACGGGCTGACCCGCGGACTCGAGAAACGCCCGGCTGCCCGCGCTCACCAGATCGCCGGTGATGAAGAGGGTCCGCGACGCCAACGACGGATACTCCCGGCGCAACACCTCGAAGAACGCCGGCCCGTCGATGCCGCTCATGCGCAGATCGCATACGACGACGTCGAATCGCGACCGCCGCGCGGCATCCAGCGCCGTCGCCCCATCGGGCACGGTGACCACACCGAATCCGCGGCGGCGCGCGTAACTCCGGATGCCGCGGTGGAGCGCCAGCTCGTCGTCCACGAACAGCATCTGAATGCCCGACAACGGCGACGTCGACCTCTCCTTCGCCGCGGGAGCCGGCTGCTCCCGGACTTCGACTTCCTCCATGGCCGGCAGCGTCACTCGAAACATTGTGCCACCCGCGTCCGTGTGCGCAATGGATATCGTGCCGCCATGCGCCGCGACAATGCCGTAGCTCACACTCAGGCCCAGGCCCGTGCCATCGCGTTTGGTCGTGAAGAACGGCTCGAACACGTGCACGCGCGCTTCGGGTGGAATGCCGGGACCCGTGTCCGCCACTTCGAGCAACACGCGGTCCTCATCGCGGCGCGTGATGACGCGCAGCGAGCCGCCGCCCTTGGGCTCCATGGCCTGGATCGCGTTCATCACGAGATTGAGCAGCACCTGCTGCAGCTGCCGCGGGTCGCCCTGCACCATCGGCAACTCGGCCGCCAGCGCCTGCTCGGACGTGATGCCTAACGACGACATCTCGTAGCTGCGCAGCCGCATGGTGCGCTCGATCAGCTCGTTGAGCTGGATCGTCGTGGAATCCGTTTCGCTGCGCCGCGCGAACGTGAGCAGATCGCGCAGCACCTGGCTCGCGCGCATCGTTTCCGACGCGATGATGTCCACCGATTCGCGCTGATCCGCGGTCATGCCGCCGTCGCGCTGCAGCAGTTGGGCGAACGCGCTGATGGTGCACAGCGGGTTGTTCACCTCGTGCGCCACGCCGGCCACCAGCTCGCCCACCGCCGCCAGGCGCTCCGTTTCGGCGAGGCGCATGCGCATCTCGCGCTCGGCCGTCATGTCGCGGCCGAGGATGAGGATCATGGGCGGATCCGTCTCGGGCAGCAGGCGCGCGGCTAACGCAACGACGCGCACACCGGCTTCGTGCTTGAGGTGCAGCTCCAAGCGCGTCGGCCGCCCGCTCAGCACGTTCTGGAACTCGGTGCGGAAGCGGTCCATCTCGTCCTCGGCCACGAATTCGTCGAGCGTTCGCCCAACGACTTGCGCCGGGTAGAGGCCCAGGATGTCGCGCACGGCGTCGTTCGCTTCGGCGATGCGGCCGCTCGCGAACAACGTGAGCACGGCGTCCGGTGCCACGCGGAACAGCGTGCGGAAGCGCCACTCCGCCTTACGGAGCGTCTCGAGCAGGTCGGCGTTGGCGAGGGCCACCGACAACAGGTCGGCCATCGCTTCGACGTGCGAGATCTCGCTGTCGGTGAAGGAGCGCGGCGCGCGCGAGACGAGCATGATGGCGCCGATGCACTCGCCGCGGCGCTGGAGCGGGATGACCACCGCGGCGCGCGCGCCATCGGCCACGGGCACATCTTCTTCGGTCGCGGACGATCCGTGCGCGTCGGCCGTCCACCAGGCTTCGGCCGTGCGCACCACGCGGCCCATCGCGGACGTCGACACGGGGAAGCTGCGTCCGGCTATGGACGGTGCGCCGTCCAAGCCCGCGGTGATCGCCACCTGCACGCGATCGGCGGACACGAGCCCCACGGCGCCGCCGTCCACGCGGAGGACGTCCATCGCGGCTTCGATGAACCGGCGCAGCACGCGCTCCGGCGTGAGCTCGAGCGCGATCTGCTGGCCTAACGTCCACATGCGCTGCATCACCCGGTGCGCTTCGGCGAGCTCGGCCGTGCGCGCGTCGACGCGCTGCTCGAGGAGCGACGCGATCTCGCGCTCGGCCAGGGCCGCGTGCTCGAGCACCATGGTGGTGCGGCGGTGCGTCCAGAGCGCGTGTCCGGCGCGGAGCGCCAGGAGCACGCCGAACGCGGTCAGGGCCATGCCTAACGCAAGGCTGTGGCCGCGCCGGAAGGCGAGCATGGACGCGCTCAACGTGGCGATGAGGATCGCGACGACGATCGAGAACGTGCGCACGCGCGCCGCGTCGCTCGCGTAGGTGGGCGACTCCACGGACTCCTCGAGCGCGTGCGGCCCGTGCTTGGGCTCGTGCAGGGTCGCCGCCATGCACAGGATCGACAGCGACCACAACAGGCCCGTCGCGCGCGGCACGATCCCTCCGCCCAACAGCACGGCGCGCCCGTAGAAGAAATTGCCCAGGCCTAACGCAATGGCGCCGGCCGTGAGGCCGGCGGAGAGGCGCGTGCCCAGCACCTCGCCGCGCCACACGAGCAGCAGCACGATGAGAATCAGGTTCGCGGCGCCCAACACGTTCCAGCCCAGCGCCAGGAGGCGCATCATGGGATCCGTCGATGCCGCCGGCGGCTCGACGCCGGGATACGCCGACATCTGCGCAATGACGATCGCCGCCGCCGCGATCAGCAGTAAGGCATCGACCATCGCCTCGAACCGCATCCAGTTGCGGTGGCGGTAGCGCGTGAGCGCCATCGCGAAACCCACCATCGCGGCCACCTGCAGCGCGATGCCCGTGTACGCTTCGATGTACGGCGGCCGCGGCGGCTGGCCGGTGAACAGTTCGGCGAGCGTCCACGACGCGCGTCCGATCAACCCGAACGCGGCGGCTAACGCAAGCGCCGTGAAGAGCGCGCGCCGCGTCCCACGCGATCTGTTCCGCGCGTCGGCGAACATCGCCATGCCGGCCGCGAATTGCGCGGTCAACAGCAGGTCGGAAACGAGCGCGCCGCCGGCGGCGTGGCCCAATCCAAGCATTGCGATCGTCAGGATCGCCAGCGCACCGGCGACCACGACCGCAGCGGGCTGCGATGAAATTGATGAAAACCGACTCATGCCCAGCGGGGTATGACCAAGGTGCGCGTGGATGCTGGAGAATGTGTTGCGGAAGCGGGCGGGCGGCGGGCGTGTGTCGAAATGGAACCGCTCGAGGGAATGACGCCCGAACGGCTGTTTCGTTGCGTGTACGCCTGCCGGGCGTCGCTCACGTAATGTCGCCCGGCGATCCGATACCGGGACCGGCGCTGCGCGGCGACTCGAGCGGCAGGAGCAGGAGAGCAATCATGTCGAAGGCGTGGCGCGACCACGACGACTGGCAGGACGACGAACCAGAGGAGCCACAGTGGTCCGAAGCATTGTCATTCGGTGATCCGGACGCCTGGCGCGGCAGCGTGTACGACACCGCACAGGACGCCTGGCTGCGCGACGATGACACCGAATGGCCCGAGTGGGACGCCGGCCCCGAGTACCAAATGTGGAAGCGCCTCGCGGATGATGAGCCGTAGTCGGAGTGACGCTCGCGCCTAACCTTACCGGATGATCGTGCCGAAGCGACTCCAGCGAACGCGAAGGTCCTGGAAATCGAATGACATGTAGATGAACATCGGCTTGCCGCGAATGTTCGCGCGCGGCACGAAGCCGTAGTAGCGCGCGTCGACCGAATTGTACCGGTTGTCGCCCAACGAGAAATAGTGGCCCGCGGGCACGACGAACGGACCCCAGTTGTCGTGCGACGGATGCGCCGGCGCCTGGCCGAAGCGCGAGCCCTTGATCTCGTACTGAATCTGCCAATTGAAGAGCGAGTCCGGCGTGTCGACGAAGTCGTACGGCTTGTCGCCCACACCGAATCCCTGCCGTTGGGCAATTCCGTTCACGTACAGCATGCCGTCGCGCATGTAGAGCGTGTCGCCCGCCACGCCCACCAATCGCTTCACGACGATGGGCGTGAGCTCATCCTTCACGCGCAAGTTTGCGGGCAATCGCTCCTGCGACGGCGACTGATACACGACGACTTCGCCGCGATGCGGATCGCGGAAGCCGGGCAGGTTGTAATGCGTGAACGGGACGTGCGCGCCGAAGAGAATTTTGTTGGCGAAGAGAAAATCGCCGACGAGCAGCGTCGGCTCCATGCTCTCCGACGGAATGCGATACGCCTCGACAATGAACGTCGTGACGAACAGGAAGATGACGGCGGCCGCAATGATGGTGCGGCTCCACTCGATGAGCGAGTCGCGCGCCGATTTGCGAGGACCGCGCGCTTCGGCGACGACGTTGCGTCGCTTCGACGGCGCCGGTGTGGTTTTCTTGTTCTTGTTCTTCGCGGCCACTGCCATGTCGTGTCGGTTGGAGCAGCACGATCGCGGGCACACCAGGCGCGTGCGCGCCTTACGATCGCCTGCGTATTCTGGGCCGCGACAAGCGGAAAACCAAGACCCCCCGTGCTGACGAGGGAATCGGGAAGCGCTCGCTGGCGCTCGCTTGGGGAAGCGCTGCGCTTGGGGAAGTGGGGAAGCGAGCGACAGCGAGCGCTTCCCCATTCCCTCAATTATCTCAGTCAACTGCGATCAGAAACTCACCAGATGTACGACGGGGGCGCCCCTCTAGGTACGCCCCCTTCGTCTGCTCGACGCGTGAGTAGCCGTCGAGTGAGAATTACTTCATGTGCTTGCTGGCGAGCTTCGTCATCTCGAACATCGACACTTGCTTCTTCCCGTTGAACACGCGACCGAGTTTGTCATCGGCGTTGATCATGCGCTTGTTCTTCGCATCCTGCAGATTGTTGCGCTTGATGTAGGCCCACAGCTTCTTGGTGATCTCGGTGCGAGGCATACCCCCGGCGCCGACCACTGCTGCGAGCGACTCATCGGGCATCATCGGACGCATGAACGCCGGGTTGGGCGCGCGCTTCTTCTTGGGCGCCGCCTTGCGTGCTGCCTTCCGTCCACCCTTCCTGGCCGCTTTCTTCGCTGTGCGCTTAGAAGCCTTCTTCGCGCCGCGCTTCTTTTTGGTGGCCATCGATGGTCTCTCCCGATTGGTTGAATGGATCTCGTCCTAGAGAAGAACAGGGCTCCGTCGCGCCACAAACTAAGAAGGTCCTACAGCAGCGCAATAGGGGCGCACACGATTTCTCTCTCTGTACACGCGGATTCCCCTCTGGGAATTCGTCTCTGGCGGCGCGCACCAGTCGCGATACATTGGGCTCGGCCCATGAATCCGCCACCAGGCTCACCAGCGTATCGAGAGCATACTCCCGTGCGCACGCCGACGCCGTCGATACCCGCGCGCGACCACGCGGCGCTCACCAACGCGGAGCTCGTGCACCGCATTGCCGGTGGCGACCAACGCGCGCTCGGCGCACTCTATGACCGACAGGTGACGCTCGTGCACTCGCTCGCGCTGCGCCTCCTCGGCGACGCCGACGACGCAGAGGATGTCGTGGAGGAAACGTTCTGGCAGGTGTGGCGACATGCCTCACGCTACGATGCATCGCGCGGCGCCGTGCCGACGTGGCTCTGCTCCATCGCGCGCAGTCGCGCGCTCGATGTGCTGCGCGCGGCGCGCCGGCATCCCGAGCGTATCGCATCGTCCATCGCGCATGATGACGACACCGCGCTCGCCTCACCGAGCGCGAGTCCGCTCGGCGGCGTCGAAGAGAGCGAGCAACGCGCGCTCGTGCGCGGCGCGCTCGACGAGTTGCCGCCGGAACAGCGCGAATCGATCGAGCTCGCGTACTTCGGCGGCCTGAGCCAATCGGAAATCGCCGAGCGCACCGGCCAACCACTCGGTACGATCAAGACGCGCATTCGCCTCGCCATGATGAAACTCCGCGCGCGATTGTCGTCGCTGCGAGAGAGCGCGACATGACGCACGCCGAAGCGCAGGAGCTGCTCGCCGCGCTGTCGCTCGACGCGACATCGAGCCAGGAGCGCGATGCGATCCTCGCGCACGTCGCCGAGTGCGACGAGTGCGCGCGAGAGTTGGGCGAGCTGCGCGATGTGGCATACAGCATGACGCACCTCGCGCCCGAGATGCCGATGGATCCCGCTCGACAGGCGCGGGTGCGCGCGCACTTGCTCGCGCGCGCGACCGAGCGCGCCCAACCGGCCGCGCCGACGCCTAAGCCAGCGACAATTTCAATGCAGCCGCGTCGCCTTACGCAGTTTTCGACCGCACGTCTCGCGGCCGCCGCCGCGATCGTAGTGGTCGGCATCGCGCTCGCACTCTGGGCTGTGTCCGCTGGTGAGCGCGCGAACGCACTGCAACGCGACACGCAGCGGCTGCTCGCTGCCCAACGGAGTTTCGAGCGCGAAATCGCCGCGCGCGACTCGGCGTTGGCAGACCGACAGGCCCTACTCGATGCGATGACGGGAGCCGACGTCCAGGTGATCGAAGCTGGAGCGCCGAGTACGCGTCAGCCGTCGGGGAAGATGTTCTGGGATCAGGTGACGGGTCAGTGGACGTTCGTCGCCCATAACCTGCCGCACGCCGCGCCCAACCGGACGTACCAGCTGTGGCTCATCACGCGTGCCCAACGGAAGATCAGCGCCGGCGTGTTCGCGACGAGCGCGTCGGGCGACGCGCTCGTGATCGCGCACTACTCGCTGCCGAAAGATTCGCTCGCCGCAATTGCCGTAACCGACGAGCCATCCGGCGGATCGCCCCAACCAACGACCACTCCCGTGTTGGTCGGGACCGCGCAGTAAGCACTTTCCGCTACACCCGAACGGTCCGATTTTATCCGGCTCTGTTCGCGCTTTCTCCGCCTTACACTTGCAACCGGTAGCCCGTTTTCCGCACCGTTAGGAGATGGCGCGGCGAGCCGGGATCGCGCTCCAGCTTGCGGCGCAGCTCGGCCATGTGCGTGTCCACCGTGCGGCTCACGATTTCCGCATCGTAGCCCCACACCTCGTGCAGCAGCTCGAGACGCGACGCCACCTGACCGTTGCGCTGAATGAGCGCCATGATCAAGTCGAACTCCTTTGGCCGAAGCGGCACCGGCTCGCCGGAGCGCAGCACCTCGTGCGTGGCCGGCCGCACTTCCACCTCGCCGAAGCGCACGGGCGGCGGCGCCACCTTGGGCGTAACAGGCATTGGCGATGCCGCACTGCGGCGCAGCAGCGCCTCCACGCGCGCCAGCAGCTCCATCAAGCTGAACGGCTTGGTGACGTAGTCGTCGGCGCCCCAGCGGAAGCCGCGCACCTTGTCGGCTTCATCGCCGCGCGCCGTGAGCACCAGCACCGGTCCGCCGAATCCATCCTGCCTGAGCAACCGCAGCAACCGATATCCATCGAGCTTTGGCAGCATGAGGTCGAGCATGATGAGATCGGGATGCACCGCGCGCGCTTGCGATAGTCCTTTCACGCCATCGCCGGCGATCGACACGTCGTATCCTTCGAGCTCGAGGTTGGTCTTGAGACCCGTCGCGAGATCGGCGTTGTCTTCGACGATCAGGATGCGGTGCATGCGAACTCCCTGGCTCGTTGCAACTCCCTGACTCGTACTATCGTGCGGCAGCGAGATCATGCGTTCCTCCTTCGGGCGATGTGCTCCCCGCTCCTCCCTCTCCGCCTCCGACGCGAGCACCGGGTAACTCCACCACGAACCGCGCGCCACCGGACGGCGCCTCGTCCACGCGGCACGTGCCTCCGTGCAGCGTCACCAACTGCCGCACCACCGAGAGCCCGATGCCGCTCCCTGTGGACACGGAATACTCCCCGCTGTGCAGCCGTACAAAGGGATCCCAGATTCGTTTGCTCTCCGACTCCGGCACCCCATCGCCTTCGTCGTCAACGCACAAGACGGCGCGATTCCGCTCGAGGCTGAGACTAACGGCAACCGTTTGACCATCCGGACCATACTTCACCGCGTTGTCCAGCAAATTGAGCAGGATCTGTCGTATGGCTCCTTCATCCGCGGGCGCTACCACGCGCTCGTCCAACGCCAATCGGAGCGTCGTCTGGCGCACTTTCGCCAGCGGCTCGAACGACTCGACGATCTCACGAACCAACGGCGCCAGCGGCCTCGCTTGCGCCGACACGTGTGTCGCGCGACGCTCGGTGCGCGAGAAGAGCAGCACGTTGTCCACCAGGTGACCCAGCCGTCGCGCCTCGCGCAGAATCACACGTAGCGCATCGCTCCGTCCCCGCTCCGTGGTCACCCGGCCGAACGACAGCGATTCCGCGAACAACACGATCTGCGCCAGCGGGGTCCGCAGCTCGTGCGACATGCTCGAGGTAAAATCCGCGCGCAGGTGCGCGAGTTCCTCGGCGCGCCTCGAGAGGTGGAACGCCACGACCACCAGCGCGCCGGTGCAGAGCAGAAGCGCGATCAGGAGCGGCACCCGGTTGCGCGGAATGCCGCCGCGCAGGAGCATGTCCGCCGCTTGCTGGCGAACGGCGATTTGCACGGTCGGGCCGACCCCGGCGAACCGCCACAGCTGCTGCGTGGCGCCGAACGCCGTGAGACCGGTGGCCGGCGACTGATACATCACGCGGCCGCCGGCGTCGCGCACGGTGACCGACAACAGCGAATCGTTAGGCAGACCGTGGCTCAGCGACCGCGGCACCAGCGGCGTCGCCTGTGCCAGTTGCGGGAGCACCGTCTGCGCATAGGTGTGGAACACGATCGAAAAGCCGTACACCATGTCCGGCGTCGCGTGCACGCCGTGGATGTACACCATCAAAAAAATCTCCGTGCCGTGCGACGAGCTGTCCGCCATCACCCAGAGCGCTCGATCGTGCGGCCCGGCACCCTCTGACGTTGCGGTGACGGTGTCGAAGTTCGCTCGCAACGAGTCGAGCAGTCGCCCCTGCTCCCGATCGTTCGGCATGGTCTCGCCGCTCACGTCCATCTTGTGCGTCGCGAGATCGTAGCTGAACACGTAGCTCGGCGACGGGACGTACATCCAACCCCAGTCGCGCATCTCGCCCGCAGCCTTGCGCAACGTGGACAGCGGATACACGTGGTCGGCTTCCATCGTCGCCGAGCCCGCACCCACCGAGGAGAGAATGGCCATGGAGCCGCCGTACAGCGCTTTCCCCGCCGCGTCGGTGAAATTCGCCGCCGCGAATTCCGCGTAGTCGCGCATGGCATCTTCGGCCGCGGCGCGGTGCGAGCTGGTCGAGAGCCACGCCACCCACGTAATCGCGCCGGCGACGACGAGCGTCAGCAGCAGGACCGCGACGAGCGGGGCCGCGGAGGCTGTCGACGTCGGACGCGGCGGACTCTTGGCCATGCTATCCTCGTGATCGGAGCGCGCGCGTTGGCGCACAAAACGGACCGCTATCCGACAATGCGCAACGTAACTATCGGCGGCGCGCGAACTGACCAACACCGGACGGTGTCCGGACTTCGTTTGGACGCCGCGACGCTCTACTTGGTTTACATACGACGCCCGACAAAATGCAGTTTCGCCGGGACGTCAGGCCTTGGACAAGCCCATCGATCGCAAGAGTTGCAACATTTCGACATCGTTCGGGTCCGGTGCGAGATTGTCCTCGGACACCGGCTCCTCGCGATGCGGCGTTTCGAGAATCAATGGGACGCCCAAGGCTCGGCGGTCGGCCAGGAGCCACCGGAACGGCTCGATCCCGATCTTCCCCTGTCCCAACAGGGCGTGCCGGTCGCGATTCGAGCCCTGCGCGCCCTCGCTGTCGTTCAAGTGGAAAAACGACGGCGGCTCGCCGCAGGCCGACTCGAACGCATCCAGTACAGCCCGCTGGGCCTCGGCGGACGACGCGATGTCGTGTCCGGCCGCAAACAGGTGGCAGGTATCGAGACCGTAGCCCACGCGGCTGCGCAGCTGCGACGGAATATCGGCGAGAATGGAACCGACTTCGTGTGGCGTGCGACCAACGGTGAGACCCGCGCCGGCCGTGTTCTCGACGAGAAGACGTACCGGGCCGGGCACTTTCTCGAGCGCCTGCGTCATCGCTCGCGCGACGCGCGCCGTGGCCGCGTCCGGATCGCCGCCCAACGCGGCGCCCGGGTGGAAACACACAGCACCGACGCCGAGCGCGGTGGACCGCTCGAGCTCTTTCGCGAGCCCCGCCGCCGACCGGCTCCATTTCTGCTCGTCGGCCGTTGCGGTGTTGAGGACGTACGCGGCGTGTACTTGGATCAAGGCCGCGTTGAATCCGGTCGACGCGACCGCGCCGCGAAACCGGTCGACGCGCTCGTCGCGAATGGACGACTTGTCGCCGTAGTAGGTGGGAATCGCGGTGAAGAGCTGCAGCGCGTCCATGCCCGCGGCGGCCGCGCGCAACACGGCGGTCTGAATACCGCCCTCGTCCGACGCGTGCGCGCCGAAGATGAACCGGCGCGCCGCGCCGCTGGTTCCGTTAGGCATTCAGGAGCCGTCCGACGAGAGGTCGATCATGCGCGACCCGCCCTGCAGGTACTCGACGCTGCGCGGATCCTGGAGCTCGCCTAACCGCTTGACGATGGTCGCGATGCGCGCGCTCTGCGCGTGGATGGATTCGCCGAGCGCGCGGAGCTCCGCGTCGGCGCCCGCGATCGCCGCCAGCGACTGGGCTTCGATCATGAGCGCCATGAGCGGATTGTTCACTTCGTGCTGCACCGCGATCGCGGTTTCGCCGATGCCCGCCAGCCATTGCGCACGCGCGAGCTTGTCCACGGCATCGCGGCGTTCGGCGTCGAGCACGATGCGGCGTTCGGCGATGGCGAGTCGCGCCATGAGCTGCGCGGGATCGAGCGGCTTCATCAAGTAATCGTCGGCGCCCGCCTCGAGCGCGGCCTGCACGTCTTCGGGGGTGTCGCGTCCCGTCACGACGAGCAGAAACGTGTTGCGCGTCGCGTCGCCGGCTCGCGCGCGGCGGCACACCTCGAGGCCGTCGACCACCGGCATGTTCCAGTCGAGCACCGCGAGCGGCGGCGGGTCGCCCTCGATGGCGGTCCATGCGGCATCGCCATCGGCGGTCACGACCACGTCGTGGCCGCGGCGCTCGAGGGCGCCGCGGAGAAGCCGTTGCATCACCGGATCGTCGTCGGCGAGCACCACGCGCATCAGCGCTCCCTCTCCCCGATCACTTGGCGGTGCCTAACGGAGCCACGTCGACTACCGTGAACGCCGCGCCGCGGCCGCCGGTGGGGTCGCCCGACGTCCATCCCACCGCGACCACGCCGCCGCCTAACGCAATGCGCGGATCGCTCGCCCGCTCGGTGCCCGCCGACACGGGCATCCGCGCCGCGAACACGTGGCCGGCGGTGTACGACACCGCCACGCCCACGCGGGCATCGTCCGCGTTGGGGTACTCGTACGCCACCAGCACGGTATCGCCATGGGCGGCCACGTCCGCATGCGCAGGGTCGTCGCCGTAGAACACGCCCACGGGGTCGTGCCACGTCGCGCCCAGGTCCTGCGAATGCGTGTACCACACGCCCCCGCCCTGACGCGGCATAATGAAGTACGCCAGATGCACGTAGCCGCTCGCCGAATCCGCGGCGATGGCCGGGTTAGGCCGCGCGCAGCCGAGCGGCGCCTGGTCGCGGTTGTCGGCCACGACCGGCGCGGTCCAGGATCCGCCCCCGTTCGTCGAGCGCGACACCATGAGCTGCGCGCTGCTGTCGCCGCGGGGCTGCCACCACGCCACGTACCAGTTGCCGGCTCCCGCGAACGCAAACACGATCGAGCTCGGACACGCACCGGGCGGCGTCACGAACGGTGCGGTGGCGGCGATGCCCAACGCAGGCTTCGCCTGCGCGTCCACTGCCAATCGCCAGCCGGCGTTCGGTGCGTTGGGCGTGCGCAGTGCTTCGCGCCAGGTGAAGGGCGGCCGGTCACAGGATGCGCAGCAGGCCGTCACGACGGCGAGAAACGCAGCGCGACGAAATGTGACGCGCTGGATGCGGGTCGGACTCGAAATGACGGGCACGTCGGGAATCTAACCGCGGCAGCTACGTGCCGGCCGATGACGCTTGCACTCGCGCGCTCACGCGCACGCCGAACCAGTACAGCGGCCCGCTCAGTGCGAGCACTGCCAGCGCGTACAGGCTCATCGTCGTGTCACTGAGCACCGCGGCGATCAGGAAGGCCGCCGATCCCACCAACGCCAACCCCGTGGTCCAGGGATAGCCCCAGGCGCGATAGGGTCGCGCGCGGTCGGGCTCGCGCCGCCTGAGCACGAACAAAGCCGAGAACGACACGATGTAATTCGCCACAAAGTAGAACGCGGCGATCGCCGTCACGGTCTCGAACACGCCGGTTGCAATGAACACGAGGGACACGGCCGCGCTCGCTGCGAGCGAAACCGTGGGTGTCCCGTTCTCCGACACGCGCGCCGCGGCGGCCGGGAACAAACCGTCCTGGCTCATCGCCACCGGAACCCGCGACGACATGAGCAGCAGCGCGTTCACGCTGCTCACGAGCAACAACACCGTTAGGCAGCTGACGACCGTATAGCCGCTCGCGCCGAACAACGCCCGTGCCGCCGACGAGGCGACCAACGGCTGGTTCGCCATCCCTGAAAGCCCCAGCACGTGCGCGAACGCGAGGTTGAGCACCACGTACACGGCGATCACCGACACCACGCCGCCAAGCATGGAGCGCGGAATGTCCCGCCCGGGATCATGGACTTCCTCGGAGAAATACACGACGCCGTTCCATCCGTCGTACGTATAGATGATCCGCTGCATCGAGAGCACGATGGCAGCGAATAGCGCGGCGCCCACCGGCGCGGGGCTCGGGGCGGGCGCGTTAGGCGCTCCGGGACGCAGCAGGAAGCACGCGGCGACGAGCGCCACGAGCGCCAATCCCTTGAGCAGACTCGTGATCGCCTGGGATTTGCCGCTCGTGCGCTGGCCGCGCCACAGGATGCCCGTGAACACGACGACCGTCGCCATCGCTACCCACTTGGATAGGGGCGCCAGCGCCGGTATCAACTCGCCCACCGAGGTGCCGATCACGATTGAGACCACACCGGTGCTCGCGCACGTCGACAACCAGTCGCTCCACCCGATCACGAACCCGGTGTACGACCCGAATGCATGTCGGGCGAACACATATTGCCCGCCCGATCGCGGCAGCATCGCGCCGAGCTCGGCGAGGTTGAGTGCGCCGAGCAGTGCGTACAGCCCGCCAGCGACCCACACACCGAAGAACAACGCCGGCGTCGGCAATCGGCTCGCGATCTCGCCGGGAGCGGCCCAGATGCCGGCGCCGATTGTGTTCCCGATAATGACCGCGAGTCCGAACACCACACCGAACACGCGGAGCAGTCGTCCGCCGCTCTCGACCTTGGACGCAGACATGGCTGGTGGGTGTAAGGACGGAACGTGCGCGCCACGCGACCAAACTGGACACGCGAAAGGGAGCCGTATGATGCCATGCGTCGTTCGCTCAGGCCAGAGCGGCGCGCACGTTGGCCGGGCCCACTCCTGCGCGGTATCTTTAGCGCCCGGCGGGACACACGTGTCCGCCGTTGGCCCGACGGAGGAACCCATGTCCGCACCAGCAGCCCGCACACGCAAGCGCGCCGCCCGAGAGCCGCGCGCCACAACCCATAGCGCCGCGCCCGCAGCGGCGACGCCGCACCACACACCGATCAGCGCCGCCTTCAACGGCGCGCGCGCCATTCCCGTCCCGATCAACGAGCCGATCCGCTCGTACGCACCCGGTTCGCCCGAGCGCAAAGAGCTCAAGGCGCGCCTGCGCGCGATGGCCGCGGACCGCATCGACATTCCGCTCGTGATCGGCGGACGCGAAGTGAGCACCGGCGACACCGCGACGACGGTGATGCCGCATGACCACCGCCACGTGCTCGCCGATTATCATCTGGCCGACGCGAAGCAGGTGACTAACGCAATCGACGCGGCGCGCACGGCGCACCGCGAGTGGTCGCGTTGGTCGCTCGACGATCGCGCCGCCGTCTTTCTCCGCGCCGCCGAGCTCCTCGCCACCACCTGGCGCGCGACGCTCAACGCCGCCACGATGCTCGGCCAATCCAAGACGGCGTTCCAGGCCGAGATCGACTCGGCGTGCGAGCTGATCGATTTCTGGCGATACAATCCGTGGTTCGCGCAGGAGCTCTACGCCGAGCAGCCGCGCTCGGACCACGCCCAGTGGAACGCGCTCGAATACCGCCCGCTCGAGGGCTTCGTGTACGCCGTGACGCCGTTCAACTTCACGTCGATCGGCGGCAATCTGCCCACGGCACCCGCGCTCATGGGCAACACGGTGGTGTGGAAGCCCGCGAGCACCGCGATGCTCTCCGCGCACTACATCATGAAGATCCTCGAGGCGGCGGGGCTGCCGCCCGGCGTCATCAATCTCGTGTCGGGCGATGCCGCGGCGATCTCGTCGCAGCTCATCGGCCATCGCGATTTCGCCGGCGTACACTTCACCGGCAGCACCGGTGTGTTCAACGGGATCTGGAAGCGCATCGGCGAGAACATCGCGTCGTATCGCTCGTACCCGCGCATCGTCGGCGAGACCGGCGGCAAGGACTTCATCGTCGCGCACGCATCGGCCGACCCCGCTGCGTTAGCAGTGGCCGTCACGCGCGGCGCCTTCGAGTACCAGGGACAGAAGTGCTCGGCCGCGAGCCGGATTTACGTGCCGCAGTCGCTCTGGCCAAACGTGCGTGACCGCATCGCGGCCATGATCGAAGACATCGCCGTCGGCGACGTGGCCGACTTCCGCAACTTCATGGGCGCCGTGATCGACAAGAAGGCGTTCACCAAGATCGGCGAGTACGTGGGCGAGGCGAAGCGCAACGCGCGCGTCATCGCCGGCGGCGGGACTAACGGAGACGAAGGCTACTTCATCGAGCCGACGCTCGTCGAGACGCGCGATCCGGGGTTCCGGTTGTTGTGCGAGGAGATCTTCGGCCCCGTCGTCACCGCGTACGTCTATCCCGATGCGAAGTACGAGGAGACGCTCGGCGTCATCGATCGCACATCGCCGTACGCGCTCACGGGGGCCGTGTTCGCCACCGATCGCGCGGCGGCGCAGCTCGCGGCATCGGTGCTGCGCGACGCCGCCGGCAATTTCTACATCAACGACAAGCCCACGGGCGCGGTCGTTGGGCAGCAGCCGTTCGGCGGTGCGCGCGCGTCGGGCACGAACGACAAGGCCGGGTCGAAGCTCAACCTCACGCGCTGGGTGAGTGCACGCGCCATCAAGGAGAACTTCAATCCACCCACGGACTACACGTATCCGTTCATGGGTGAAGCCTGATGCGGGCACGGTTCTACACCTGCGACGTTTTCACGAATCAATTGTTCGGCGGCAATCCGCTCGCGGTGTTCCCCGACGCGAGCGGCATCCCCGAGAACGCGCTGCAGAGCATCGCGCGCGAGTTCAACCTGTCGGAGACGGTCTTCGTGTATCCGCCGCAGCAGCGCGAGCACACGAAGCGGCTGCGCATCTTCACGCCGGCCGCCGAGCTGCCGTTTGCGGGCCATCCCACGATCGGCGCGGCGCACACGCTGGCCACGTTAGGCAGGGTGCCGCTCCGCGGCGCCGAGACGAGCATCGTCTTCGAGGAAGGCGTGGGCCCCGTGCCCGTGCTCATCCGCGCGGCGGACGGCAAGCCGACGTTCGCGCAGCTCACCGCTGCGCAGGCGCCGGAGGTCGGTCCGCCGACGCCCGGACGCTCGGCGATCGCGGATGTGTTGGGCCTCGAGGCCACCGACATTCAGGGCGGCATGACCGCGCCGCAGGGCGTGTCGTGCGGGCTGCCGTTCCTCATCGTGCCGCTCAAGGACAAGGACGCCGTTAGGCGGGCGCACGTGCGCATGGACCACTGGGAATCGTCGGTCAAGTCGTACTGGGCGCCGCAGATGCTGGTGTTCTCGCGCGACGCCGAGCGCGAGGGCGCCGACCTGCACGCGCGCGTGTTCGTGCCGGGCTTGAGCGTGCCCGAGGATCCCGCGACCGGCTCGGCCGCAACGGCGCTCGGCGCTTATCTCGCGGCGCGAGACACACAGGCCGATGGCACGCTGCGCTGGGTCGTCGAGCAGGGTGTCGAGATGGGGCGGCCGAGTGTGCTCGAGATCGTGGTCGAGAAAGCCGGCGGGGACATTCGAAGCGTCAAGGTGGGCGGCGAGACGGTGATGGTCTCAGAAGGCGACATCGAGACCGGAAACTAGTGCGGCGTGCTGGCGGAGCGGCTCCGCGTGGCTCCGACGCTCAATCTCCCTCTAATCCGTTGAAATCGTGCATCCGCTCGCACTCCAGTTTTGCGACGGCCGCTTCCACGTCATCGTGCGGCGCTGAGGAGGAAATACGAATTCGCCGAGCCTGGATTTCTCTCGTCGTAGTGACGCTCCTCTCCGGCGCCATGGCCGCGCGCGCTTCGCGCGTATAGCCGAACAGCGCCCATGGCACGCGTTTCATCAACTCCACGATGGACTGGTGCACCTCTCGCTTGGAGCCCGTGAAGGAAACGTGCTCCCACGTTAGGCCGTCTGCCTGAGCCGCATGGATCACGAGGTGGTGCGAGCGGAAAACCGGGAGTGGGGGGAACTGAAGCCAGTGTGTGATCTGCCGCCGGTACACCCAACAGATCGCGCCAACTCGCACGTGACGTGTTTCGTGACCGAACGCAGCCTTTACCGTGTCAAAGGAAAAGACGGTAGCGCCGATGCTCTGGCGCGCGCCGCTTTCGAATTCGGCCTTCTCACGCGCTCGAAAGCGCTCGATCTCGGCGCGCATCGCCTCTTGGGCGCAGCCAGGATGGCAGTCGCTCCAGAAACCCGCGGGGCGACCGCACACTTTACAGAGCGGCACGATGTGTCTTCGAAGCGAACCGCATACGCCGCCGGCGAGGATACGAGGGAGAGGCGCCCCGTGGGCTAACGGTCGTCTAACGAGAGCCCAACCCTCTCCACGATCGCTCCGCGGGCGTCACTTCGCCAGGGCACGCTCTGAGTTGCAACTCGGATTGCGCAGTGCGCTCACTCCGCCCGTAACGCCCTCACCGGATCCACGGACGCGGCTCGCTTCGCCGGGAATGCGCTTGCGGCCAGAGCCACACCGAGCAGCGCTCCGCACACGATGCCCAACGTCAAGGGATCGTGGCCGGACACACCATACAGCAGCGGCTCGACCCACCGGACGCCGACCGATACCAGGACGAGGCCGAGCACCAGTCCGGCGACAGTAACGCGCACGGCCTGTCCGACCACAAGACGCACCACATCCGCGCGCTGCGCACCGAGCGCCACGCGCACGCCAACCTCGTGCGTTCGTTGCGCCACGCCGTACGAGATCACGCCGTACAACCCAACCGCCGCGAGCGCCAGCGCCACGCCGCCGAAGATGGCGAACATCGACGCGCCTAACTCCCACGAACGGAGCTGCGGCTCGAGCAGCGACTGCATGGACCGGACATTCGCATACGGCAATCCCGGCGCCGAGGATTCCATGGCGCGCTGCACCGGCGCGATCCAGCGTGCGACATCGCCATCTGCTGGCCGCACGAATAGGACACGCGGAGTCATGAATGCCGCCGCGTACTCGAGTCTCACATAGTACTGCAGGACGTCGCCTTTCTGTACGACTTGATCGCGGTGCGCGTCGGCGGCGATGCCGACGATGCGTGTGCACGGCAGCGAATCACTGGCGAAAATCACGCACTGCCCGATCGGATCGACGCCGGGCCAGAACAGGCGCGCCATCGTCTGGCTCACGACCATGACCCGCGCGTGCGTCGCGTTGTCCTCATCCGTGAAGCCCCGTCCGCGCACGATGCGAATGCCTAACGTTCGGAAGAACCCGGCGTCCACGGCATTCACGTACGGGCCGCCATCTTGCACCGCCGGCAGCGAATCGCGTCCCGGAATCCTGAATTCCGCCGCGAAGGACGAGCGGAAGGGCATCGCAACCCCAACGCTCGCAGATGCGACGCCGCCAAGCTGCTGAACACGCGCCTGCATGCGTCTGTACAGCTCTTCCACCTGCGGCTGCGAGTAGCCCGACCTCCCCAAGTCCATGGTACCGACCAACACGCGGCCCGTGTCCATCCCGAGCTGCACGCGGTCCACGTTTACGAGGCTCCGCACGAACAATCCGGCGCCGACGAGCAGCACCACGACAAATGTCGCTTGCGCAAGCAGCAACACGGACCGTGCGCGCGCTCGGCGGCCAAACCCCTCGCGCACGCCTTCCTTCAGGTCGCGCCACAATTCCGGCGCACTCGTCTGCATGGCGGGGAGCAGGCCCACTCCGATGCCGACCAGCAGCGCGACGACACCCGTGAAGACCAATACCCGGCCGTCCACCCCCGACCCTTCCCACGCCCAATTCGTCAGCAACAGGCGGCGGACCAACGCGCCGCCCCACCGCACGACGAGCACCGCGGCCGCCCCGCCTGACAGAGCAAGCACGAGACTCTCGCCGAGCAGTTGCGCCACGAGCCGACCGCGTCCGATGCCTAACGCTAACCGGACCGCGATCTCGCGACGCCGCTGGACCGCGCGGCAGAGCAGCAAGTTCGCGACGTTGCAGCACGCGATGAGCAGCACGAGCACCGACACGCCGGCCAGCAACTTCGCCACCCGGATGTCCGCGCCGGAGTCGTCGGACGCCGGCGCGACAGACCGCACCACGACTCTCGACGTCGAGTCGTCGGGTTTGGTTGCGACAGACCGGAGTACGGCGGTCGCTTGCGTCTCCACTGCTGCAGGCGACGCGCCGGCAGCCAGGCGCCCATAGATCTGGAGCCAGAAGTCAAACCTGGTTGTCGCCCAATCCTGGTGTCCGAACTCGAGCTCGGCACCGGCGCTGAGCGGGACGAACACGTCCACGGGACCATGCTGCAGGCCCGTGAAATCGGGCGGGGCGATACCGACCACGATGAAGCGACGGGTGCCGATATCGAGCGCCGTGCCTAACGCATCAGACGCGCCGCCGAGCTCGCGCTCCCAGAAGCCGTGCGTGACCACGGCGACGTCGGCGCCCGACGGCAGGCGATCTTCGTCCGGCGTGAAGAACCGCCCCAGAGCCGGCCGTGCACCCGTGAGCGCGAGATACGACGGCGTCACGAACATCACCTGGATGCTCCGCGCTCCTTCCCCTCGGCCCAACGACACATCCTGGGGCTCAGTGGCGGCCCCGACAGCCGAGAACGCGGGGACGTGGTCGCGATAATCGGTGTACGCCGGATAGCTGAGCGTCGTGTTGCGGTACGGCACGCCCCCGAACCGGCGCATTTCACCGATCGACACCACCCGATCCGGGGCCACCACGCCGGAGATCGGTCGCAACAGCACACGGTCGATGATCCCGAACATCGTCGCGTTCGCGCCGATGCCGAGCGCAAGACTTATCACCACCGCGATCGTGAATCCGGGTGCGCGGCACAACTGTCGCACCGTGTAGGCGAGTTCCTGCCGGACGCCGTCGAGTCGCTCGAGGAGCGTCAGCGTTGCGTCGCGAGTCCGCGCGGCCTCGAGCATCATGGCGCGTCCTTCGGCGTAGGAACCGAACCGTCGCATCGCCTCCGCGCGAGCCTGCTCGGCCGGCACGCCTCGCGCTATCAGCGCCTCGATGCGCTGCGCGAGGTGAAACTGAATTTCTTCGTCGGTCTCGGCAACCGATTGATCGCGCCGACGTAGTGCCAGGCGAAACGCACGGCGCACGCGCGCGGGCAGGCCGGAGGACATGGACGCCTCGTTAGGCGGGCTGGGCCAGAATCGCACTGACGGTTCGCGCGTAGCGATGCCAGTCGGCGATCTCTGCCTTGAGGTGAGCGCGCCCTGCGGACGTGAGATGGTAATATCGCGCGCGTCGATTGTTGTCGGTCACACCCCACTCGGCGGCCACGAGCCGGCGGGCCTCCAATCGGTACAGCGCCTGATACAAGGCACTGTCGACCACGTCGAGATTGCCGTTCGCGCACTCCTCGATCCACGCGGTGATCTCGAATCCATGCATGGGTGACGCGACGAGCGCCCGGAGCACGAGCACGTCCAATGTCCCGCGGAGAACAGCGAGCGGTTTCGCCATCGCCCAGTCCGAGCCGGGAGACACACCGACCGCGCGGCCGCGGCGGTGTGCACTCTATACAGGTTCTGTAAGGACTAACGGCTCCGCGAACCGGCGTCAAGATCCGCCCGCACACATCCCCCGTGGGGGGGACCGCCGCCTACTCCGCCCGCAGCGCCGTTAGCGGATCGAGCCGCGCCGCCCGCCAGGCCGGAATCCAGCACGCCAGCAGCGATGCGCCCGCCAGCACGGCAGCGCCCCCGATGTAGGTCACCGGGTCGAAGGGCCCGGTATCGAACAGCAGCCGCGCGATCGCGGCGCCCGCGCCGGCCGCGGCCGCCGCGCCGATCACGATCCCCCCACCCGCAAGCCGGATCCCGTCGCGCACCACGAGCCGCGAGACATCGCCCGGCCGCGCGCCTAACGCAACACGCACGCCCAGCTCCGGCGTCCGTTGGGCGACAGAATAGGACAGCACGCCGTAGAGACCCACGACCGCGAGCGCCACCGCCGCCGCGGCGAACCCGGTGAGCAGCCACACGAGAAACCGGCGCGTGGCTATCGATCGCGACACCACGTCGCCGAGCGTCGTGCCGCCGAACACCGGCAAGCCGGCGTCCACCGACCAGATCACGCGCTGCATCGCATCGAGCATCGCGTGCGGATCGGACGGCGTCCGCACGATGAACACCGCGAATTGGGTTGCGCCGCTCTGGAGCTGGAACGCCGACCCATAAATCGTCGGCTGCACCGGCGCGTCGAGACCGCCCACCCGCACGTCCCCCACCACGCCCACGATCGTGAGCGGCCGGCCGCCCCACCGCACCACACGGCCCACCGCGTCTCCGTTAGGCCAGTACTGCTTGGCCATGCTCTCGTTGATCACCGCCGACCACGGGGCGTTGGGCAGATCCGCCGGCCCGAACGTCCGGCCGCGCAGCAGTGGAATGCGCATCACGCGGAAATACGCGTCGCCCACGAGCGCGTTGTCGGCCCAGTGGTACTCGTTGGGATCGCGGCCGTCCACCGTGAATCCGATCTGGCGCTCGTCCGCCATGGGCAGGTGCGTCGTGAAGCCCACCGCCTCCGCGCCCCGCAGCGCGCGCAGCCGCTCGAGAATCGATCGCTCGGCCGTGCGCCGTTTGTCATCGCTCGCGTAGCGGTGATAATCGAACGTCGTGCGCGCCACGACGACGCCGTCCGGATCGAACCCCGGCGGCACCTCGAGCACGCGAATCAAGCTACGCACGAGCAGTCCGGCGCTCACCACCAGCACCATCGCGCTCGCCGCCTCGAATACCACGAGCGCACTGCGCAGCCCCCGCCGCGCATGTCCGCCGCCCACATCCCGCCGCCCCGACTTGAGCGTCTCGCCCGCGTCGCTGGACGCCGAGCGCAGCGCCGGCACCACGCCGCACACGAGCGCGGTGACCAACGCCAGGACCGCCGTGAACGCGAGCACCAGTCCGTCGACGCGCGCCTGCGCGAGCCCGGCGATGTTGCCGGGTCCGAACCGTCGAATCACCTCGACTAACGCAACAGCGAGCCCGATGCCGACGGCGCCGCCGGCCGCCGCGAGCAGCAGCGCCTCGGTCAGCGCCTGCCCGATGACGTGGGCCGAGCCAGCGCCTAACGCACGCCGCAGCGCCATCTCCGGCCGCCGCGACACCGCGCGCGCGAGCAGTAAATGCGCCGCGTTCGCGCACGCGATGAGGAGCACGACCACCACCGCGCCGGCCAGCGCGAGGAGCAACGGACGCGCGTCCGCCCGCGCATCGGATACCAGGCCGTCCACGGTGGCCATGGTCTGCACGTTTCCCGCGTAGATGGCGGGATATTCGCGGCGAAATGCATCGACGATGCGCGTGACATCCGCTCGGGCCTGCTCGACTGTGACTCCCGGCGCCAATCGCGCCACCATTCGCACGTCGTAGCTCTCGGCGCGCGCCGCAAGCTCGGCGCGCGTGAACACGAGCGGCGTCCACAGGTCGGCCTTGTCGGAGAGCGGCATGCCGGGCCACGGGAACTGGAATCCGCGCGGCATCACACCGACCACCGTGAACGATTGTTCGTCGAGCCGTACGGTTCGTCCGATCACCGATCGGTCCGACCCGAACCGGCTCTGCCACAGCGCGTAGCCGAGGATGGCGACCTTCCCCGCGCCTTCCTGCCCGTCCGCCGCCGTGAAATCGCGCCCAACGAAAGGCCTAACGCCGAGGGTCGTGAAGAGATTGGAGGTGATCCGTGCGGCGGCGAGGCGTTCGGGCGGGCCGTCACCCGTCAGGTCGAGGTCGATGCTCTCGAACCCGGCCATCGAGGAGAACACCCGATTCCGGTCGCGATAGTCCACGAATTCGGGGAGCGACGCGCCCAACCGGTTTCCGCTGCCGCCTAACGCAGGCAAGCGCTGAAAGACCATCGTCAGCCGCGATGGCGACGCGTACGGCGGCGTCCGCAGCAGCACCGCCCGCACGAGGCCGGCCACCGCCGCGTTCGCGCCAATGCCCAACGCCAGCGTGAGCACCGCCGCCACCGTGAATACGGGATTCCGCCCGAGCGACCGGACGCTGTGTCGCACCTCGCGTTCGATGGCGTGCAACCGCTCGCGCCACGCGCGCCGCCGTTCCCGCTGCGCCGCCGACGCACGCAATCGCTGCGTGGCTTGCTCGATCGGCCCGAAGCGCTCGAGCGCCTCCGCGCGCGCTTCGTCCGGCGTACGCCCGAGGCGCACCAGCTGTTCGATGCGCGACTCGAGATGGAACGCGACTTCCTCGTCCATCTCCGCGTCCACGCGATCACGCCCCGCCGACAGCCGGGGCAGTCGCCGAATGCGTCGCTCGGTCACACGACGGCTCTCGCGCGCATCACGCCGGCGCCACGCGCTGTCGCGCCGTGAGGATGCTCGTCACCGTTTCCGCATAGCGCACCCATCGTGCGCTCTCCGCACGGAGATGCGCGCGCCCTGCCGCGGTGACGCGGTAATACCTCGCCCGCCGGTTGTTCTCGGTGACCCCCCACTCGGCGTCGACGAGCCCGCGCTCTTCCATCCGATGCAGCGCCTGGTACAACGCGCTGTCATCGACATCGAGCCGTCCGCCCGAGTGCGCTTCGAGCCACGACGTGATCTCGAAGCCGTGCATGGGTCCCCACGACAGTCCTTTGAGGACCAGCACGTCCAACGTCCCCTTGACCAAGGGCAACGACTCTGCCGCCAAATCAGACTCTCAGTATATGGTCTCCACTGAGAGTCTAAGATCGGCCAGCCGCACCGTCAACGCACTTGACTGGATCCTTGCAATGCGCCCCCCTTCCCGCTTTCCTCTTCCCCCAGGCGGCGAGAGCCGGCGCTTCCCCCGTATTACGTCCCCGTCCGCATCAGCGCCTGCCCCGCGCGCTGCACCGCGATCGCCCGCAAGTTAGGCGTCCAGATGCTCACCCGGTTCCGGCCGCCATCCTTCGCCGCATACAACGCTTCGTCCGCGCGCGAATGAAGGTCGTGCACCACGTTCTCGTCGGCCACGCGGTCCGCCACCAAGCCGATGCTCACCGTGACGGGAACCTTGCCCGAGATGCCCTGGAACTTGCGCTTCGACACTTCTTCACGCATCCGCGTCGCCAGCCGGAACGCACCCGCCGCGTTCGTCTCCGGCAAGAGCAGCATGAACTCGTCGCCGCCCGTACGCGCCACCACATCGCCCGTGCGCGCAACCGAACGCAGGAGCTCGCCCACTTCCTGGATCACGGCGTCGCCCGCCAGGTGTCCGAAGGTATCGTTGATGGTCTTGAAGTGGTCGATGTCGATCGCGATCAACGCCAGCTCGCGACCCGTGCGCGCCGCACGCGACACTTCGCGCGCCAACTGCTGCTCCAACCCACGGCGGTTCTGACACCCGCTCAGCGCGTCCGTCATCACCAGATTCGCCAGCTGCGGACGCACGCGATTGTACGCGCGTCCCACCAGCGTCACGCTGTCCGGCCGCTTGTCCGCGGCCGCGTCGTACTCACCCGAGAAGTCGCCGCCCTCCGCCCGGTCGAACAGCGACACGATCTCCGTGAGGCGCCAGTTGAAGTTGCTGTAGTGGACGATGAAGGTGACCGCCGCCACCGTGAACACGGCCGCCGTGCCTAACTCGGACGTCCACGACAGCGGCACGCCGTTCGCGATCGCGTTCCCGACGAGCCCGAGATAGCCCGCGACCAACCCGCCTAACACCATCCACGCGAGGCGGCGGCCGAAGTAGAACTCGGTGAGGTGCAGAATCGCGAAGCCGCCCAACAGCACGCGATCGTAGTGCCGCGGCGGGATCAAGAGGTACGCGATGGCGAGCATGAACAACACATCGGCCGCCATCGTGATCCCCACCATCCAGTCGCGCGCTGCGCCGCGGCGGCGCGCGCTGCGAGTCAGCCACAAGTTGATGACGAGGTAGCCGAGCAGCGTGAACAACGCGACGCGTGGCGAGCGGGTACCTGTCCCGGTGAGATGCAGAACCAGCCCGACCGTGCCGGCCAAGGCCGCGAATCCCGCGCGGACCTTGCCCTGCCACAAAAGCACCTCGGCGTTGGTCTGCTCGTGGGCGTGTGGCGGCGTCGATGTCGAGTGTGCGTCTGGCATCCGCTATGGCTGCGTGGTGAACGCCATGAGGTGGAGCGCAGATGCCGGCGCACGTCGCTCGGGGCTGAGCGACGAAAGCGCTTGCGACGTTTCGGCAACCGGGCGATTGCTGCAGCGTGCTGGCGTGTTCTTTCGACGACGCGCCGCCGCGCGATGTAACGCTTGCGACACGACCGACGGTCGCGCCGACGGACCTACTTGGCGCGCCGGATCCGTCCTTTGACCACCCGGTTCCGCTCGTCCACGAACACCACACGTGGCGCAAACGTCGCGAGCTCGCTCTCGTCGTAGTCGGCGTAACTCATGACGATGACCGGATCACCCACGGCCCCCATGCGCGCTGCCGCGCCGTTGAGCTGGATGGTGCCACTGCCCCGCTCGCCTTCGATCACGTACGTCTCGAGGCGCGACCCCGTGTTCACGTTCACCACCTGAACCTGTTCGTACGGCTCGAGATCGGCCGCGTCCATGAGGTCGCGGTCCAGCGTCAAGCTGCCCTCGTATTGGAGATCGGCGCCCGTGATCGTGCCCCGATGAATCTTCGACTTGCACATCTTGCGACGCATTGTGTATCCGCGCTTAGGCTATGGAATCCAGGCCGAGCGCCCGCACGAAGTTATGCGTGAGCGGGCACGGTTAACACCCGAAAAATAGTCGGCCCGCGTAGGGCTATTGTCCGGCCGTGTCCGGCAGTGTCCGGCCTTGTCCACCTTTTACGTCCGGCCGTGTCCGGCAGTGTCTGGCCTTGTCCGCCCTTTACGTCCGGCCGTGTCCAGCCGTGTCCGACTTCAGAAGCGGGCGTCCAGGTACATGGCCCCACGCCACGACCGCGACGGCTGGATACCGTGCGCCAGGTCGACGTGCAGCAGTCCGTCCAGTAACGAGACCCCGACGCCGGCCCCGCTGATCGGGCGTCCGGGCGACGTCCAATCGCCCCGCGGTCCCGCCCAGCCCAGGTCGTAGAACACGGTCGGACGCACCGCCACCAGTCCATACGAGAGCTCGGTTCGCGTGAACCAGTACGCGTCACCTGCCTCTGCGCCCCTGACCTGACCGCGCACGGTCTGCGTGCCGCCCAGGTACCAGAGTCGTTGCGGCGGAACGGTTCCGACGCTCGTGCCCGCGCTTGCGGTCATCGACGCCGCCCAGCTCTCGCCTAACCCGCGCGACACCGACGCATCGACCGACCCGCGTCCATAGTCGAACGTGCCGCCGGCTCCTTCCAGTGACGCGCCCACGGCGAATCGCCACCCGAGCGGATCCAACCCGAACTCGTCGTGCAGCGCCACCGTGCCGCCGGCTTCGCCCGCGCGCGCCGCGCGGATGTTCGCCGGCGCGCCATCGCGCGCGCCGAACGCATGGTAGATCGAGAACTGCGTGTTGACGTCCGCGTTGCGCTGCTCTTCGGCAAACGCGCGCCAGGTGATCGTCGCCGATCCATCGCGGCGGCCGCCGAGCTCCACTCCCCATGACCGATAGTAGAACGCATCGTCGCTGCCCAACGTCAGATTCCCGATCGAGCTGCCGAGCGAGAGCGGATCGCCCCACGGATCGACCGGGACGAGCCGCCGATACACGCCCAGCGACAGCGTCCGCACGCCGTCCGACCGCCGCGCCTGGAGATCGAATCCCGGCTGCAGGTCCGCCACGCCCAACCTTCCCGTCAGGCTCGCCGAGTAGCCGGCGCCGAGGACCTCATCGAGGCGGGCGCCTAACGAGAGGCCTTCCACGCGATTGTAGCGGACGAGCCCGTCCTGCACGCCGTAGTGCAGCGACGGCGCCCCCGGATGCCATCCGGGTTGCACGCCGAGCCCGAGCGACTTGAGCACCGCGCCGCGGTCGGGCACGCCGAACGTCTCCTCGCCCGAGTCGAAAATCGACGGCGGCAGCTCCGGCGAGTGCGCGAGCGCCGCCGTGTCGCACGGAATCCGGATCTCGATGGGCAGCGCGCCATCGTGGCGCATCTGACGCCTAACGAGCGTGTCGCCGCGCGGGCAGTCGATGGACGCCATGTCCGGATCCTCCCCCCCGCGGCGCCGCGCCTCCCGCCGCGCCGCGCGAATCGAATCGCGCCGCGCCGCGCGCGCCGAGTCGCTGAGAACCGTCACGGCGATCGGCGGCAGCGAGTCGGCCACGTTCACGCTCGCGTACCGGAACGTCTGCTCGACGGAAAACGTCGCGTGTGTTGGGCCGATCCGCGCGCGCCCCTCGATCGTCTGCACGCGCGGCATCCACCACCGCTCGTCCACCAGGCCGTACTCGACGATGAACGCCGAAATCGTCGCGCTCATGGGAAAGACCAACGGCTTGACTAACGTCGGAACATCGTCGAACGCGTGCGGGTCATCGTCGCGCGCCATCTGCGCGATGTCCATCTCGGCCGCGGGCCGATAGACCGCGCGCACGATCTGTCCGGACGATTCATCGATCCAGAGCGAGCCGACGATGAGGTCGTACCGCGGTCCGCGCGGAATCACGCGGATCTCGCGCAACCGGATGGTCCGCCCGTCCGGAAACGCCAACGACACCGAGTCGCCCGCCGCATAGCGATACACCGACTCGGCGCCGTCCTCGAGGGGGTGGATCATCGGCGACTGACGCCGGTTGCGCGACCGCACGACCTCGGAGAATCCGACCAATCCTTCGCGGCCCGGAAAGTACGGAACCGGGTTGTCGTCGAGCATGTCGGACAGCACGCGTGCACCAGAATACGCGAGGGGAATGGCGGTGCGCGCCGCGAGCACGTCGATGTGCGCGCCCACTCCGCGGCGCCATCGCACGCGCGAGGCGCCCTCGCTGCGAATGAGCAGTCGCTCGGGTCCGCTTGCGCCGAGTCCGAAATTCACCGTGAAGCGCCGCTTCGCCGTAGCATCGTATGCCGTGAGCGATGAATCCTGACTCACTCTCGCCGCCCGTGCGCGCGCCACGAGTGCGCGCGCGGCAGCATCCTCGTACGCATTTGCGACCTGCGCCGGCGTCGCGACGAGTGGTGTGTCGCGCTGCACCATGTGCACGGTGTCTTGCGCGGGTGTCGCGCAGTTGAGCGCAACGAAAACGCCGACCCAGACGAGCATGCCGCCAATGAGATGAGTGTCGTGTGCATCGTACGAGCGCGTAGCTCGCCGGGTTTCGTGCGCACCATTGCGATTCCGTGCGCAGCAGCATCGATTCGTGTCATGCGAATCGCTCACATCACCGCCGCACTCGTCATACTCTCCGCGCCGCTCGCGACGGCGCATGCCCAACAATCGACGGTCGCGCTCGACTGGAATGCATTGGGCGACACCGCCGTCGAGACGCTGGCCGACTACATCCGCGTCAACACGACCAACCCGCCGGGTAACGAGATGGCGGCGATCAGGTTCCTGATACCCATCCTCGAGCGGGAAGGGTTCACGGTGCAGGTGTTGGACACCGAGTCGACCGCGCTCGGGCCCTCGCGCGGCAACCTGTACGTGCGACTCAAGGGCGATGGCACCAAGAAAGCCATCGCACTCGTGCACCACATGGACGTCGTCCCGACGATGCCCAAATTCTGGAGCGTCGATCCGTTCGGCGGCGTCATCAAGGACGGCTATCTCTACGGGCGCGGTGCGTTAGACATGAAGGGCGAAGGCATCGTGCAGCTCATGGCGATGATCGCGCTCGAACGCTCCGGCATCCATCGCACGCGCGACATCGTCTTCATCGGTAATTCCGACGAAGAGCTCGGCAGCAATGGCGCGCGGATGTTCGCATCGCGACACGCCGATCTCCTCGCGGACGTCGAGTATCTGCTCACCGAAGGCGGCGACAACGTCGTGCACGATGGCAAGCTCGAGTACTTCGGCGTGAGCGTGTCGGAGAAGCGGACGTTCTGGCAGCACCTCACCGTGCACGGCGTCGCATCGCACGGCTCGCGGCCCACGAAGGCCAATCCGGTGCCGGTTCTCGTGGCGGCGCTCGACAAGCTTGCGCATTAGGAGACACCGCTGCACGTCACGCCCGGCGTCGCGAAATTTTTTCACGACATCGCGCCCACCTACAGTGGCCGGGAGCGCACATGGTTGAACGATGTGCAGGCCGCGCTGCGCGATCCGCGCGGACGCGCGTGGATCACCGACAACATCTACTGGAACGCAATCCTCCGGAACACGATCTCGGAAACGGTGATCACGGGATCGAACAAGACCAACGTGATTCCGTCGGAAGCGACGGCGGAGCTCGACATCCGGCTGTTGCCGGATGCGGATCCCGCGCAAGTGCTGGCACAGCTCAAAGCCGTCGTGCACGACACCGCGGTGCACTGGACGCCGTTCGAGCACGTGAATGCGACGCTCGAGAGTCCGATCAACACGGACCTCTTCCGCGCGATCGAGCGGGCGTCGCACGACCGCGTGCCGGGCGCGATCGTGACGACCCCGATGCTCACGGGCGCCACCGACCGTCCGTACTATCGAAAGTTAGGCATTGTGACGTACGGGTTCGATCCGTTCCAGGTGGAGAGCAGCGACGCCCAGCGCGGGGTCCACGGCAACGACGAACGCGTGTCGCTCGCCAACATCCGGGACGGCGTGCACTACCTGTACGACGTGCTCCGGTACGCGCAGTGACGCGCCGGCCGGCCGCCTAACCGAGTCGGGCGACCTCGGCGCCGCCGAGCGGCGGCCGCACGGCGCCCGCGGACCAGCCGAAGAGGCTGGCGCATGCCGCCCCGCAGATCATGCCCTGGCAGGGGCCCATGGTCACGCGCGTGTAGAGCTTGGCCTGTCTGACGGTCCACGCGGGATCCAGCGCGCCGCGCCGCACGTCCTCGCAGCGGCACACGAGCGTCTCGTCGGCGGCCAGCGCGCGTACTGCGCCGCGCGGCCGGAACGCCTCCGTTAGGCGATCGCCGAAGCGCCGCCAGCCGTCGCGCGCGCGCTGTAGATGCGCCGACTGCGCGAGCGCGTCCGCGCCGCCCGCGTCGTAACCCGCGATCTGGCCCTCCACCAATGCGGCGCCTTCACCCGCCACACCCGTCGGTTCGCCCGCGCACCACACGCCCGACACGCTGGTCCGCTGCGCCGCATCCACCGACACGCGACCGCGCTCGATATCGCACCCCATCAACCGCGCGAGCTCGACGTTGGGCACGAACCCGTAGCTGCAGCAGAGGAGGTCGCAGGGCACCGTCCTGGCACGCCGGCCATCCGTTAGGCGAAGGCGCGCCACCCGCCCGCCGTCGCCATCGGCCGACGCCACCCACGTGCCGAACCGGATGCGCGTGCCCGCGAGCGACGCACCGTATCGCAGCGCCTGCAGCGCCTTTGCCGGATGCGACCACAAGCCCGCGCCGAACGACATCGCCTCCGCCAGCGGCGCCTGCTCCACCACACAGGCCACTCGGGCACCCGCGTGTGCGAGCGCCGCGGCCACCGGCAAGAGGAGCGGACCCGATCCCGCAACTACGGCGCGCCGTCCCCGCACCGCCATACCGCCTTTCAACAGCGCCTGCGCGCCGCCCAACCCCATCACGCCCGGCAGCGTCCACCCGGGGAACGGCAGAAAGAGCTCGCGCGCGCCCGTGGCGATCACCACACGGCGCGCGCGCACCACGCCCGCGCCGGCCGCGCCGTCTCCCGTCAGGCGCAGCGCGATGTCGTCGCCCGCCGAGGCGTCGAACACGGTGGTCCGCGCCAGCCACTCCGGCTTGGGGCCCCCATTCGCCGCCGGGCGCGCGCTCCGCGCGATCCACGCGCGCGCTGCGTTGGGCAGCGACGCCGGGTCGCGATGGCGCCAGATCTGTCCGCCGGGACGCAGCCCGTGATCGATCACGATCACCCGTGCGCCGGCCTCCGCCGCCGCGCTCGCCGCCGCGATGCCCGCCGGTCCGCCGCCGATCACCGCCACATCGCACGCCCGCACGACGCGCTCGCGCTCTGCCTCCGGCGCCCATGCTCCGACGTCGTTAGGCGCTGTCTCCACGCGCAGCCCATCCGCGCAGGGGATGAGACACGACCGCTGGTGCGGACGTCCGTCCACGGTCACGCGACACTCGAAGCACACGCCCATGCCGCATACCGGCGCCCGCGCTTCGCCCGTAACCGACGTGCGAAACTGCGTAATGCCGGCGCCGAGCATCGCCGACGCCAGCGTCGTCCCTTCGGGCGCCACGATCGGGCGGCCATCCACGGTAATCGTCACGTCGCGCGACACGACTCCGCCTCCGCGGCGACGACGCGCGGCATGGCGCGTGCCGGATGATACGGTGCCGGATCGATCGGCGCCGCGCGACCCATGATGTCCGCCGCGATCAATGCGGCCGTACCGGGCGCGGTCGTGATGCCTAACCCTTCGTGACCCGCCGCAATCCATACGCCCGGTTCCCCTTCCCACCGCCCGATGAGCGGTAACCCGTCGGGCGTCGCCGGACGAAACCCGGTCCACACACGGATCGCGTCGCAGCGAGACAGCGCCGGCACGAACGAAATCGCCCGCCGGACCATCGCGCCTAACACGGCGTGGTTCACCGCGCCGTCGCGCCCCACCAGCTCCCGCGACGAGCCGATGAGCAGCTGCCCCGTCGCGCGCGGCTGCACGTTGAACGCCACCGATTCGCCGCCCAACCCGTGCGCGCTCCGCAGGTAGCCGAGCTCCACGAGCTGCGCGTGGCACAGCCCCGGATAGCGATCGGTGATCACGAGATGTCCCTTGCGCGGAATGATCGGCAGCTCGGGCACGAGCGCGGGCGCATCGACACCGCCGGCAACCACGATCGCGCCGGCCGCGATCGTCTCCTCGATACCATCCGCGCCGCGCACGCGAACGCCGCCGCGCCCGATCGCCACCGCCTCGCACCGCTCGCGCAGCTCGGCGCCGAGGGCCACCGCCCGCTCCACACACCACCGCGCAGCGTTAGGCGGATAGAGCACGCCGTCGCCGGGAACCAGGAGCGCCCCGGCGAGTCCCGGCTTGAGCGCCGGCTCCAAACGTGCGAGCTCGGCACCATCCACCATCGACGCGGCCACGCCGTGCGCCGCGTACACCGCATGCTTCGCACGCGCCGCCTCGAGATCCTCGCCGGATTCCGCCACCCACAACGTGCCGCGCATCTCGTACTCGCAGCCCGGCGGCAGCTCGTCGGCCATCTGCTCCCACAATCCGCGCGAATATGCGGTGAGAGCGAGTTGGGCGGGCGAGTCATCCATCACCACGAGATGCCCCATCGCGGCGGCGGTGGAACCGCCGCCCGCGAACGAAGCATCGAGGATGAGCACGTCGAGCGACTCCCGCACCAGCGCGAGCGCGCACGCCGCACCCACGATGCCCGCGCCGACGACCACGACGTCCGGCCGCGCGGTGCGCCGCGCGCCGAGTCTCGCCCCGTGCGTCACGCGCCCGGGATGCCTAACCGGAACGGGTCGGCCGCGTCGAACAGCAGCGTCGCCCGCGACGTCACGAAGGCTCGGCCCTGGATGTGCGGGATCACCCCGCGACCGCCGGCGCGCTCCTCCACCCACCCGGTGAAGAGACTCCCCGTGATGCTCTCCTGCAGCCACCGCTCGCCCGCACGCAACACGCCGCGCGCGTGCAGGGCCGCCATCTTCGCCGATGTCCCCGTCCCGCACGGCGAGCGATCGTACGCCACGCCGGGACACAGCACGAAATTCCGGCTGTCCGCATCGGCGCGCACCGGCGGTCCAAAGAGCTCGATGTGATCCACGGGCGCGCCGCCCTCTCCCGTGATGCCGGCACGCGTCAACGCATCTCGGATCGCCATCGTCGCCTGCGTCAGCTCGCGCACCCGCGACAACGCGAGCTCGGCGCCATCCAGTTCCGTTAGGAAGAACCAGTTGCCGCCCCAGGCGACATCGCCGTGTACGGTGCCGACGCCCGGCACATCGACCGTCACGCCTGCGCGGTGCACGTACGCCGGCACGTTCTCGAGCGACACGGAACCGTCGCGCGCGAGCTCGGCGCGTACCAGGCCGACGGGTGTGTCTACACACACGGTCCCTGGCCCGATGCGACCCAGATGCTCGAGCGTGCGCACCACGCCGATGAGGCCGTGGCCGCACATGCCGAGGTATCCGACATCGTTGAAGAACACCACGCCCGTGATCGCGCCGGGACTAACGGGCGGCGTGAGCAACGCGCCGACCACCGCGTCGTGTCCGCGCGGCTCGAGGATCACGGCCTGTCGCAGCGCATCCTGATCGCGCTTGAGCGACTCGCGGCGCTCGGCCATGGTGTCGCCCGTGGGTTCCGGCCAGCCCGCGATCACGACGCGCGTCGGCTCGCCTTCCGTGTGCGAGTCGACCACCTCGATGGTGTCGATCGCACCGGCCACCGTGCTCACACGCGCGCCTCGGAGGATGACAGCGACGCGCGAATTCTCGAGAGCGTGGATTCGAGCTCGTCGCCCTCCAACTCCAGCCGCGGCGGCCGGACGCGCGCGCTGCCCTTCCCCACTTCGCGCTGCACCAGCTTGATCAGCTGCACGAACTTTGGCGTCGTGTCGAGACGAAGCAGCGGTAGGAACCAGTCGTACAGCGCGCGCGCTTCGCGCGATCGGCCGGCCGTGGCGTGCTCCCACAGGCGCATCGTCTGCGCGGGCAGCGCGTTCACCAGCCCGGCGATCCAACCTTCGGCGCCCGCGGCCACGCCTTCCACCACCAGATCGTCCAACCCGACGAGGATGGTCAAGCGCTCGCCTAACAATTGACGGATCGCGGTCATACGCCGTACGTCGCCGCTCGACTCCTTCACCGCGTGCAGATTCTCGTGTTGGGCGAGCTCGCGGATCTGCTCGGGGAGGAAGTCGGTCCCGTACGCGATCGGGTTGTTGTACAACATGCACGAGAGCGGCGTGGCGCGAAACACCGCGGTCACGTGCGCCTTCGTTTCGCGCCAGTCGCCGCGGTAGACGTACGGCGGCAGCACCATCAACCCGTCGCACCCGGCGCGATGCGCTTCTTTGGCGAGCGCCACCGCCTCCGCCGTGCTCGACGCCGAGATGCCGGCGATGAGGGGCGTGCCCGCGCGGAGCGCCGTGCGGCACGTCTGGAGGATGCGCACCTTCTCGTCGAACGACAGCGCCGGCGCTTCGCCTAACGATCCGAGCGGCACGATGCCGTTCGCGCCGTGCGCGACCATCCACGCCGCGTGCTCGCACAGGAACTCGTGATCGACACTCAGGTCGTCGCGAAACGGCGTCGTGATCGCGGGGAACACACCGCGCCAATCGGTGGTGCGCATGGCTGGGGTCACGGGTTGATCTGGACGGTCTTGGTCTCGGTGTAAAACTCGCGCGCCGCCGGGCCCTGCTCGCGGCTCCCCGAGCTCGATCCCTTCATCCCCCCGAATGGCGCGTGCGGATCCACGCCGGTCGTGTCGCCGTTCACGCGCACCAAGCCCACGTCGATCCGGTGCACGTACGTGAGCGCCGACCGGATGTCGCGCGTGAACAGCGACGCGCTGAGCCCGAACGGCGTCCGGTTCGCCAATGCGATCGCGTGATCCAGATCGTCGGCCTCGAACACGCCCAACACCGGGCCGAACAGCTCGCGCTGCGCGAGCGGTGCATCGGGGTCGGCCAGACGGATCACGAGCGGCGCGACGAAGAACCCGCGGCCGAACCGGGGATCGTTGGGCAGCTCCCCCCCGAACAATCGCTCCGCGTTGCCGTCGCGCAGCGCCTGCGCGATCCCATCGCGCGACCGCGCGCTGATGACCGGGCCCACGGCCGCGGCCGGATCATCCACCGGGCCTAACGGAAGCCGGTCGACCTGCGCGCGCAGCCGGCCCAGGAACTCCTGCGCCACGTCCCGCACCACCACCACCCGGCTCGTCGCCGTGCATTTCTGCCCCGCGTAGCGCATCGCGCCCGACGCCGCCAGCGCGGCCGCCGCGTCGAGATCGGCATCGCGCGCCACGATCAGCACGTTCTTGCCGCCCATCTCGGTCTGGAACCGCACGTTGCGTCCGGCGGCGAGCGCTGCGACCTGCGCGCCGACCGCGCTGGATCCGGTGAACGAGATGCCGCGCACCGCGGGATGCCTGAGCAGCGGCGTGCCGGCGTTCGGCCCGGTGCCGTGCACCACATTGAACACGCCCGGCGGCAGTTTGGCGGCGACGGCCGTCTCCGCCAGGAGCGACGCCACCTGCGCCGACATCTCCGACGGCTTGAGCACCACCGTGTTCCCGAAGGCGAGCGCCGGCGCCGCCTTCCACAGCGGAATCGCCAGCGGAAAATTCCACGGCGTGATGAGCGCCACTACGCCTAACGGCTCGCGCAACGTGAACTGCAGCGCGCCCGGCGCCTGCGATGGAATGACCTCGCCCACCGCGCGCACCGCCTCGCCCGCGTAGTACCGCAGGATCACCACCGCCCGCGCCACTTCGCCGCGCGATTCCGCAATCGGTTTCCCGACCTCGCGCGTCATCGCGCGCGCCAGGTCGTCCGCGCGCTGCGCGATCACGACGGCCCAGTTGTAGAGATGCTCGGCTCGTGCGGGACCAGTGAGTCCGCGCCATGCGCCTAACGCAGCCGCCGCCGCGTCCGCCGCGGCGCGCGCCGCCTCGGCCGTCCCCTCGGGAACCAGCGCCACGACGTCCGACGCATCCGACGGATTGAGCGACGGCAACGTGCTCCCGCCGTTCGTTGGGCGGAACTCTCCGGCGACCAGATCGGCCAAGACCCCAGCCGTCATGACGCCTCGCCCCGCTGTTCTCGAAGAAACCGCACCAGCGACCGTCCGGCGCCGGTGATGTGCGTCCCCATGAGCTGCGCCGCACGCTCTGCGTTGTGACGCCGCGCGGCCGTCACGATCGCGCGATGCTCCTCGCTCGCCCGCGACTCCCCGTGCGTCAACGCGAGCTGCATCCGCGCATAGCGCTCGGCGTGGCGGTGCAGACGCTCCGCGATCCCCATCGTGAGCGGCCGCTGCGCCGGTGCGAGCATCGTCGAGTGCAGCTTCCAGTTGAGCTCACCCCACGCGGATACGTCGCGCGCACGAAAGGCGGCATCGTACGCATCGAGGATGTCGTCGGCGCGCGCAAAATCCGCGGGCACCATTTTCGGCACCGCCCGCCGAACCAGATCCGCTTCGATTTGCGCGCGTAGCTCGAAGAGCTCCTCGATCTCGCCGATCGAGAATGTCGACACCACTGCGCCACGATGCGGACTGAATGTCACCAGTCCTTCGACTTCGAGCTGGCGGAGCGCTTCGCGCACCGGAATGCGGCTCACGCCGAGCTCCGCGGCGATGGCGTCTTGCCGGAGCGGATCGCCCTCCCCATACGCGCCGGACAGAATTCGCTCGCGGATCGCCTGCAGCGTTGCACCGGCAAGCGTGAACCGCTCGATCGGTCCGCCGGCGGGACGCTGTGGCGCCGCTCCGGGCGCCGCATCGGCGCGGATGGTCGAACGAGATGGTGCGTGAGTCATAAGCGCTCGATGCCTAACGATGAGCCGCCCGCCGCGAGAAGACCTCGTCGCACGAGCGTATGGGATAAAATATCCAATACAGGGCCGCCCTTCAAGCTGCACAAACTTGGCGCCGACCGGCCCCTCCCCGCGAGTCGTTACCGCTCCGGCACCATCCGCCTCCGCTTCCACCTTCCCCAGCCCCGCTATATTTCGCCTCCCTCGTGCCCGCTCGCGCCCCCATGTCCCTCACGCTCCGCGCACTCCGAAAGTCGTACCCCGATGTCGTCGCCGTTGACGGCCTCGACCTCGACGTGCGCTCCGGTGAGTGCTTCGGCCTGCTCGGACCGAACGGCGCCGGCAAGACCACGACCATCGAGATCTGCGAGGGACTCACCGCCCCCGACAGCGGCGATGTCGTCGTCCTCGGCCGCCGGTGGACCGAGCATCCCCGTGAGCTACGCGAGCGCCTGGGGATTCAGCTGCAAGAGACGCAGCTCTCTGAGAAACTCACCGTCGAAGAAACAGTTCGCCTGTTTCGCTCCTTCTTCCGTGAAGGACGCGAAGTGAGCGACGTGATTGGCCTCGTCCAACTCGAGGAAAAGCAGAACTCCCGCGTCGGCGGACTCTCGGGTGGACAGAAGCAGCGTCTCGCGCTCGCGTGCGCCCTCGTGGGCGACCCCGAGTTGTTGTTCCTCGATGAGCCCACCACTGGCCTCGACCCGCAAGCGCGCCGCCAATTGTGGGACCTCATCGAGCAATTTCGAGCCGCTGGCCGCACGATCGTCCTCACCACCCACTATATGGATGAGGCTGAACGTCTCTGCGATCGCGTGGCAATCATGGACCATGGAAAAGTGATCGCCCTTGGCACACCGCGCGAGCTCATCCGCGCGCGACGCGCCGAGCACGTCGTGACGTTCTCGGCCGCGCACGCCGGCAGAATTGATCTGAGCACGTTGCGCGCGATCGACGGCGTCCTCGACGCACGGGCCGAGAACGGTGGCTTCCAGCTCGACGTCGCCGAGCTGCACCGGGCGGTGCCCGCATTGCTCAGTGCGCTCACTGCGCGCGGCATCGAAATGAACGAGCTGCAGACGCACTCGGCCACGCTCGAGGATGTTTTCGTGTCTCTCACTGGACGTCATTTGCGCGATGACTGAGACGACGCTCGCACCTCCGGCGCGCGATCGCGCCGCGCCATCGCCTCGCCGTCCGCGCCGGCTCCGCGACAGCTCGCTGGCGCAGCTCACGCTCGTGCGGTATCGCGAGTTTCTGCGCGAACCCGAAGCCGTGTTCTGGGTGTTCGTGTTCCCCGTGCTGCTCGCGGCCGGGCTCGGCATTGCGTTCCGCAACCGGCCAGCCGAGAAGCAGCACGTGGCCGTGCTGTCTACAGCGCCCGGCGCCGCGCCGTTGGCCACTGCCTTACGGAGCGACTCGTCGCTCGCCGTCGACGTGTTGGACGACAGCGCCGCCGCGCGCGCGCTCAGAACCGGCGAGGTCGCGCTGGTCGTCGTGCCCCAGGGCGGCGGCGCCGTGTCGTATCGGTACGATGACACGCGACCCGAGGCGCGCGCCGCGCGACTCGTCGCCGACGCCGCCGTGCAACGGGCCGCGGGCCGCCGCGATCCCGTCAGCGTGGCCGACCAGCAGGTGCGCGAGCGGGGCTCTCGCTACATCGACTTCGTGATCCCCGGTCTGTTAGGCATGAACCTGATGGGCAGCGGCATCTGGGGCATCGGCTTCGCGATCGTCGACGCGCGTAAGAAGAAGCTGCTCAAGCGCCTCATCGCGACGCCGATGCGGAAGCCCGAGTATCTCGCATCGTTCCTGTTGTCGCGCTTGACGATGTTGTTCTTCGAGGTGGTGACGCTGTTGGGCTTCGGCGCGCTCATCTTCGGCGTGCCGCTCCGCGGATCGTTCATCGAGCTCGCGTTCATCTGCCTCGTCGCGTCGCTCACGTTCGGCGCGATGGGCTTGCTGGTCGCTTCGCGCGCCCGCACGGTGGAAGGTGCATCGGGCCTCATGAACCTCGTGATGCTCCCGATGTGGGTGTTCTCGGGCGTGTTCTTCTCGGCGTCGAACTTCCCGAAGACGATGCAGCCCTTCATCCAGGCGCTGCCGCTCACGGCGGTGAACAACGCGTTGCGCGCGAACATGCTGCAGGGTGCCGGACTCGGCCACGTGGCCGGCGAGTTAGGCATTGCGCTCGCGTGGCTGGTGATCAGCTTCCTGGTGGCGTTGAAGCTGTTCCGCTGGAAGTAGTCGAGCCGGTGCGCGGTTCGTCATTCCGCGCGCAGCGCGACGGCGGGGTCGACTCGCGACGCGCGATGCGCGGGCAGGTACGATGCGAGCAGCGCGACGGCGGCGAGCAGCAGGCTGACGCCGACAAGCAATGCCGGATCGAGAGATCCCATGTCGGCCAGCAGTGATCTCGCTACGCGCGACAGCGCCAGCGTGAAGATCGTTCCCGCGACAACTCCGGCGCCAACCAGTTTCGCGCTGTCCTTGAGAACCAACCGCCGAATCGCGGCGGGACTGGCGCCAAGCGCGATGCGTACTCCCATTTCGCGGGTTCGCTGAACGACCGTGTACGCGATCACACCGTACAGTCCGACCGCGCAAAGTACGAGCGCAAACGCCGCGAACACCGATAATAGGAACATCGCAAACCGCCGACCTGCGAAGAACCCGGCGTACTCGGCCTCGATTGGGTGTCCCTGCAGGCGGATCTCCGGATCGATGGCGTGCGCCAGGTTCGCCACGGTCCCGAGGAGACTCGGCACCGTGCCGTTGGTGCGAATGACCAACGCAGCGCCTCGCGCGGCGCCAAACGGCTCATAGAACTGATCGTCCAGTCGCAGGGTCCCGCCGGGCACGCGCGTCTCGGCAACCACGCCGACGACGATGTGCCACGGACTGCTCGACCCGAGGCGAAACTTCTTGCCTAACGGATTCGCGCCGGGCCAGAAATGACGCGCCATCTCGGTGCTGACCATCGCCGGATGCGTCGTTGTATCGGCGTCGAAAATGCGGCCTGCAACCACCGGAAGGCGAAGCACGTGGAAGTAGTCGGGTTTCACATCGTTGAACCCGAATTCGGCGCTCGAGTCGGCCGCGCCCATTGGCGCATCGATTTCCATCTTGCCGAACGCGATCCCGCCGTACGGCGGCGCGCTGCCGGCGAGCGTCGCCTCGGTGACGCCGCGAATCCCGCGAACGCGCTCGAGGACCTCATCGAGGACGACCTGCTGCTGCGCGTCGCTCGCGTATCGTTGCTTCGGCAACTGCGCATAAATGGCGCTCACGTCGTGCGGGTCGAAGCCGACGTTTTCTCGCTCGAGCGATCGCACGCTTCGAACCAGCATGCTGGCGCCGACGAGCAGCAGGACGGAGAGCGCAATTTCGGCGACGATGAGTGTCCCGCGAACCCGACCAGCATCTCGACCACCGGACGTTGTCCGCGAAGCGTTCTTGAGCACATCCGCCGGATTGCGACCCGCTCCGATCACGAGCGGCACCAGGCCGAACACGAGCCCCGTCGCCATCGACACGCCAACCGTCCACGCGACGGCGGTGACATCCAGTTTCGCCGCGTCGAGCGCTTCGAGCGCGCGCGGACGCGTGGCGACGACCAGCGCCATCACGCGCCAGGCGAGGAACACGCCCAGTGCGCCGCCTAACGAAGTGATGGCGAGGCTCTCCACCGCGAACTGGCGCACCAGGCGAAATCGGCTCGCGCCCAACGCTGTACGCATGGACAGCTCGCGTTGGCGGCCGGCCGCGCGCGCCAGCAGCAGATTCGCCACGTTCGCACAGGCGATCAGCAGCACCACGCCGACCGCGCCGGCTACGAGGATGAGCGCCTTCTCGACCTGCGATCCGAGATAGTCGCTCATCAATACCACTTGCGCCGACGGCTTCGAGCCACCGAAGGCCGGCACCGCGGTCGTGGCCAGAATCCCGTTCAATTCTCGCGTCGCCGCTTCGACCGATACGCCTGGCCGCAGGCGCGCCAGCGGCCCAACGAAGTCGGTGTCGCTCGTGATCACCAGCGGAAGCCACAGCGCGACGGGAGTTTCTCCAGGCAACGCAATGCCGGGAGGCATGACCCCGATGATCGTGCGCCGCGTTCCGTCGACCAACAGGGTTCGCCCGAGCACGTCGCGCGCGCCGCCGAAATGACTGTGCCAGAACCCGTATCCCAGCACCACCGTCGGTTGGGCAACGGGCGTAGTCTCGTCGGCGAGGAAGCCGCGGCCCAACACCGGCCTAACGCCGAGGAAGGCCGGCACGTCAGCGGATATGGCTTCTGCGTTCACGGTTTCCGGCGCAGCGCCGGTGCCCACGGCCGCGTCACGCTTCAATTGCATCGACACGACCTGCTCGAGCGTGCGTGACCGCTCACGCCACGCTCGCACGACTCCCTCGGGCGGGAACAGGAGCACCTGCGGCCCATTGCCGAACGACTCGCCTCGCATGCCGAGGTAGAGCCGAACGATGCGGTCGCCGTCACGGTACGGGATCGGGTCGAGCAGCAACCGGTGCACGACGCTGAACATGGCCGTGGTGACGCCGATGCCTAACGCAAGCGTGAGCACGGCAACGGCGGTGAACGCCGGATGCCGGCGCAACTGCCGGATCGCGAAGGAGAGGTCCGTGCCCAACGCGCGCGTGCGCCTCGCGCTCCGGTCGCGCGGGGCACTCCTCGCCGGCTCCGAGTGCGCTAGTCCTTCGGGTTCGTCGCCCACACGGTGACGTCCTTTACCAAGACCCGCTCATCGAGCGCCAGCATATTCGCGATCACCGCCGCGATGTCATCCGCGTGCAGCTTCGTCGGCGTCTCGGCCGCGCTCGGCCGCCCCGAATTCGCGCGGAACTCCGTGAGCACTTCACTCGGATTGACCTGGATCACGCGGATACCGTATTGCCTGAGTTCCGTCCGCCACACGTCCGTTAGGCCCGCGAGCGCGAACTTGCTCGATGCATACGCCGTCCCGTTCGCCCCACCCCGCTGCCCGGATGTGGACACCACGTTCACGATCGTACCGCGCCGGAGCGGCACGAAGTGGCGCGCCGAATCGCGCGCCACCAGCATCGCGCCCAGCACGTTGGTCTCCCACACGCTCCGGAAGTCCGCCACCGTCGTGTCGACCAACGGCGCAAACCGTCCGAACCCCGCGTTGTTGATGAGCGTGTCGTAGCCGCCTAACTCGCGGATCACCGATGCGACGAGCCGCGCCACATCCGCCTCGCGGCTCACGTCCGCTTCGATCGCCACCGCACCCGTCGACTTGGCCGCGGCGCGCAGCCGCTCGCCGTTGCGTCCACAGATCGCTACCCTCGCGCCCGCCGACACGAGCCGCTTCGCCGTGGCCAACCCGATCCCCGAGCTCCCGCCCGTCACCAGGACCTTCGCGCTCGCAAGCTCCATCGCCCCCTCGCTCGAAATCTCAGTCGTCGCCGTGCGCCGGCTCCGCCTCCGGTACCGCGAACTCGCCCGTGCCGCGCCGCTTGAAGAACCGCTCCACCGCCCGCTCCTTCCAGCCCTCGAGAATCTCGTACACGGTCGGGATGACTAACAAGGTCAGCAGCGTCGACGTGATCACGCCGCCGATCACCGCCCTGCCCAACGGTGCACGAAAATCCGCGCCTTCGCCATGCCCGATCGCTACCGGCAGCATGCCAGCGATCAACGCCAGCGTCGTCATGATGATCGGCCGGAGCCTGATGCGGCCGGCCTCGATCAACGACTCGCGCAAGCCAATCCCGCGCTCCCGCGCCCACTTCGCGAAGTCGATGAGGAGAATGGCGTTCTTCGCCACGATTCCCATGAGCAGGATCACGCCGATCAAGCTCATGATGTTGATCGTGCTTCCTGTGACGAGGAGCGCCAGCACCACGCCAATGAGCGACAGCGGCAGCGATACCAGGATCGCGATGGGATCCAGGAACGACCCGAACTGGACGACGAGGATCAGGTACATGAGCAGAACCGCGACGCCCAGGGCCACGGCCATGCGCCAGTAGACGTCCGCTTGATCCTGCGCCTGCGCGCCCTGCGTGATGTCCACACCGTCCGGCACCTTGAGCTTGTGGATGCGCGCGTTCATCTCGTTCAGCACCTCGGTGAGCGGCCGTCCCTGCACGTTGGCCTCGACACTCACGACCTTCTCGTGATTCAAGTGCTGGATCTCCGCCGGCCCGACGCCTTCGGTGACGGTCGCGATCTGGCCTAACGGGACCGTCACCGGCGCCGCGCCCTGGCCGCCGCCCACCACCAGGGGCAAGCGCGACAGGTCCGCCGGGCGCTCGCGCGATTCCGGCGCCAGCCGCACCGTCACATCCCGCGTTTCGCCCGTGGGATCGACCCAATCGCCCGCTTTGAGTCCCGCGAACGCCGGCCGGAGCGACTGCGCCACCTGCTCCACGGTGACGCCTAACGAGCCGGCCAGCGGCCGGTTCACCTGCACCTCGAGCTCCGGCTTCTGTCCGCGCACCGACAATCCCACATCCACCGCGCCGGGCACCTGGGCCGAAACGCGCGACGCCTGCTCGGCGAAGGCGCGCAGTACGTTTTGGTCGCCCCCGCGTATCTGAATTTGAATCGCCTTCATCGTGCCGCCGAAGCCGCTCGTGAACACCGACGGCGTGGCTCCGCCGATGCGCTGCAGCTCCTGCCGTATGACGGCGCCTAACTGATCTTCGCTCAACGACCGGTCCGCCTTCGGGATCAGCTTCGCGTACACGTGCGCCTGATCGACGCCCGGCGCCCTGCCTAACAGTTCGGTCCCGACGGTGGTGTAGGTGTACGCCACTTCGCGATGCGCCCGCACGATCCGCGCGGCCTCCTCCGCCTTGAGCTTGGTGTACTCGAGATTCGAGCTCGGCGGCGTTTGGATGACGATGTCGAGCTCGCTCCGGTCGCTCACCGGTACGAACTCCGCGCCCACTGTCTGGCTCCCAACCAGAAACAGCGCGCCGACGAAACTCACGAACGCCAACCCGACCATGGCCGCGCGATGGTCCAGCGCCCACCCAATTACTCCTTTGTACCCATCGGCCATCCGCTCGAACCAGGTGTTGAACCGCTCGAGGTGGCGCGAAATGAAGCCGCGATGCTCGTGCGCTTCCACCTGCGGATCGGCCCAGTACGCCGAGAGCATCGGGTCGAGCGAAAACGACACGAACAGCGACACGAGCACCGCGCACGCGATCGTGAGCGCGAACGGCTTGAACCATTGGCCGGCCAGCCCGTACATGAACGCGACCGGCACGAACACCGCGACGATCGAGAACGTCGTTGCCGTGACCGCCAAGCCGATCTCGTTTGTCCCCTCGTGCGACGCCTCGTAATGGTTCTTCCCCATCTCGATGTGCCGCACGATGTTCTCGCGCACCACGATCGCGTCGTCGATCAGAATGCCGATCGCGAGCGACAGGCCTAACAGAGACATCGTGTTCAGCGTGAAGCCGAACACCCACACGGCGATGAACGAGGCCAGCACGCTCACCGGCAGCGCCAGGCCCGTGATCACCGTCGATCGCCACGAGTTGAGGAACAGGAACACCACCAGCACCGTGAGCAGCGCGCCCTCGACCAGCGCCTCCTCGACGTTCGTCACCGCGTGGTGCACACGCTCGCCCGAATTCTGCACCACCTCCAGCTTGGCGCCGGCCGGCAACGTCTTCTGCAGCCGCGCCACGTGCTCCAGCACCGCCTGGCTCACCGCCGTCGTGCTGTAGCCCTTCGACTTCTTGATGTCGATGCCCACCGCTTCCCGTCCGTTGAACATCGCGCTCGTCCGCGGTTCCTCGGTCCCATCGAACACCGTCGCCACCTGGCCTAACCGAATCACCGCGCCCTGCCGCTGCGCCACGACCAGATTCGCGAAGTCCTGTGCGTCCTCGAGCCGCCCCTTGAGCCGGATCGACTGCTCCTCGAGCGAGCTGTTCAACCGCCCAACGGGCGCCGCCAGGTTCTGCTGCCCGATCGCCTGCACCACGTCCGCGATGCTGACGCCGTTCGCCTGCAGATCGCTCGGATGGACCTGCACCGTCATCTCGCGCTTGATCCCGCCCGCGACAGTCACCTCGCCCACCCCCGGCACCGCGCGCAGATCGCGCACGATGCCCGGATCGGCGATGCGGGTCAGCGTCGCCGGCGGGATGGTCAACGACGTCAGCGTCAGCGAGACCACCGGCATCTCGCTCGGATCGAGCCGGCTCAGCACCGGCTCCTTCATTTCCGTCGGCAAATCTTCGCGCTTGGACGAGATCGCATCGCGGATGTCCTGCGACGCCTGCTGAATGTCCTTGTCGTAGTCGAACACCACCAGGAACTGCGCCAATCCATCGGTGGACGTCGATGTGGTGCGCTGCCAGTCGATGCCGGTGATCGACGAGAACGCATCCTCGATCGGATCCACGACCTCGCGTTCGACCACATCGGGCGATGCGCCGGGATACGAGATGCTCACCGCGATCATCGGCTGCTGGATGTCGGGGAACTCGTCGGTCTGGAGCCGCGCGAGCGACGCCACGCCGAACGTGACCAGCGCCAGGATCACCGTGACCGTGACGATGGGCCGCTTGATGGCGAAATCGGAAATGAACATGGCTCGTCCCCCCCCGCGCGCCTAACGCTCAGCCGTCGTCGAGTCCGACGACATCATCACCTTGACCGGCGTGCCCGGCGTGATGCCCTGAGCCGCGCCCACCAGCAGCGTGTCGCCGGCAGTGAGCCCCGCCGTCACCTCGTACAACCCGCGCACGTCGTCGCGGATGCCTAACTGGACGTTCACGCGCTCGGCGCGTCCGCCCTTGACCCGCAGCACCGCGGGCGTCACACCCCGCTGATCCACGGCGCCCACCGGCGCCACGAGCGCCGTCCGCGTTTCCGATGCGACCCGCCCCTGTGCGAACAACCCCGCGACGAGGTCGCTCCGTTCGTTAGGAATCGTGACGTCGATCTTGATCTGCCGCGTCACCGGATCCGCGGCGGGACTCACGAACTCGATGTGCCCGACGAACGTCCGCCCCGGATACCCCGACACCGAGAACCGCACCGGCGCGTCCCGCTTGATCGACGCGATCTGCTCCGACGGCACCGATGCCTCGAGCCGCATGCTCGCCGGATCGATCACCGTGAGCAGCGCCGTGCCCGGCTGCACGACGTCGCCCGCGCTCACCTGGCGGTCGCTCACCTGCCCGCCGAACGGCGCGCGAATGAACGTCTTGTCCAGCGTCTGCTGCGCCTGCGTGAGGCGCGCCTGCGCGTCGTCGTTCGCCGCCGACGCGGACGCGAGCTCGCTCTCGGACGCCTCTAGATCGCGCTGCGCGATCGCGCCGGCCTTCTCCAGCGCGGTCGACCGATCGAAGTTCCGCTGCGCGTTGTCGAGCGCCAGCTTGGCCGAGCGCGCACCGGACTGTGCCGACAACGCGGCTTGGCGAAGCGCCGTGTCATCGATGCGCGCCAGCAGCTGTCCGCGCCTAACGGACTGCCCGCGATCCACGTACGTTTGCAGCACCGGCCCGGCGACCTCGGCGCGCAGCGTGGCGGTTTGTCGCGCTTCGAGCGTCCCCGAAATCGGCGGGCCGCTCTGCAGCTGATCCATCATGGCGACCGCGATGTTCTCGCGCCCGACATCGACCGCCGCCGGCGCCGCGGCTGCCTGGGATGCGTTCTTGCCGCGACACGCGCCCGCACCCGCGATAACCGCCCCGATCGCCGCCCAACGCACTGCCCAACGGAACCCACCAGCCACACGCCGCGTCATGGCGTCACCCCGGATGGATTGGACGACGTGTTCGTCAGCACACCGGGAGTCGGTTGCGTCGGCGTCACCGTCTGAACCGGCGGGATCGTCAAGGGCGGCGCCGGCTGCTGCATCGTGTTCGTCATCGTCGGCGCCCCGGGCGCGGCGGTTGTCGAAATCGGGAGGTCGTGCAGGAGCGCAACCCGCACGCGCGCCACCTGCAGATCGCGCGCGGCCTGCGCACGATTCGCCTGCGCCTGCTGCAGCGAGATGCGCGAATCGGACAGCTCCGTCTGCGGCGAGATGCCCTCGCGATACCGCACCTCAGCGATCTGGTACGCCTTCACGGCCTGTTCGACCGTTCCCTCACTCGCCACGAACTGCGCCTGCGCCGCCTCGAGCTGCGACACCGCATCGCGTGTGTCGAGCGCCGCCAACTGGCGCGTCTGCCGCTGCCGCGCTTGCGACTCGCGCAGGTTTGCCTCCGCCACCATTTCATCGCCGTGAATCGACCCGCCGGTGAACAGCGGCACCTGGATCCCGCCGGTCACCGTCCAGTTGGAGCGGAACTGGCTCCACTCCGGAAAGCCGCTATTGGGGAACGCCTCGCGCCCGAACTGCGACGATACCGTGAGCGTCGGGATGCGCTGCGCTCTGGCCACCTTGACGGCGGCGCGATCCGCCTCGACGGCCTGATCGGCCTCGCGCACGGGCGCACGCTGGGTCGACACGGTATCCGGCGTGGACGCGAGCAGCGCCGCCAGCCGCGACGAGACCGCCGAGCTCGTGTCGCCTAACGTCGTCGTGAGGACCACCTGTTCGTCTAACGGAAGATCGAGCGCTTGCTTGAGCCGCAGATACGCCAGGTCGCGGCTCGACCGGCGCTGGATCACCACCGGCACCTGGTTGTCCCGCGTCACCTGCGCGCGCAGCAAATCGAATTCCGGCTGGTTGCCCACGTTCTTCGCCACGCGCGTCTGCGCGAGCGTGGTGTCCGCCTGCGCCAGCGTCGCCACCGCGATCTCGAGCAGCCGGTCGCTCAGCGCCGCGTCGTAGTACGCCTGCGTCACCTGCAAGACGAGCTGTGCCCGCGCCGCCGTTAGGCCGATCTCGGCCGTCTCCCGTTGGGCGCCCGCCTGTGTCACCTGCGCGCCCACACGCCCGCCGGAGAAGAGGTTCTGCGTGAGCTGCAAGCCGAGCGTGTATTGGTTGGCCGAGCCAAAGCCGACGCTCGAGAAGGAGCTGAACAGATTGCCCGACGAAGGCGCGCAGCCCAACGCCTGCTCGAGGAGCGCCACCCGCTGATCCAGCGTGGCTGAGGGATTCGGGTGAAACGAATCGCAGGACGGCGGGGCGCCCGTGGTGTCCGTCCCGAGCCCCTGGAAGATCGACTTCAAGGTGCGCGTGTACGACAGCGACCCCGTGATCTGCGGCCAGTACCCGCTGTGCGCCTTCACCTCCTGCCCGCGCGCGCGCTCCACCCCCGCCTCAGCGATCGCGATGTCCTCGCTGCGCGACTCGGCCAGATTGAGCGCGTCGTCCAGCGACATGCGCCGGGTCGAATCCGCCGCTTGCGCGCCTAACGGAAGCGCCGCCGCGACCGCCAGCGCCGCGCCGCACAGCGACGCAACCGCGTGCCGCCGCGCGCTCACGGCTGCCTCGTTGCGATCGAGCCCGCCTCGCAACCGATCGCACGCAGGAACATCCGCACGTAGCCGTCCAGCGCCTCCTCGATCCCGTACGAGTACACCTCCGGTATCATGTCCCGCACCATTGCCTCCGTGAAAATCGCGCCGACCAACATCGCCGCCGCGATCTTCGGGTTGATGTCGTCGGCCGCCCAACCGCGCGCCTGAAGCCGCCGCACGTACTGCTCCAGAAAGCTCACGGGGTGCCGCGGATAGCTCTTCGCGCAATCGATGATTTCGGGATGCTCCTCCACCTCCGACATCACCTTTCGGAGCAGCGAGCGGATCCGGAACAGCGTCTCGAATCGCCCGCGACTCCACTCGGTGAGCTCCCGCACGGGATCCGCTGGCTCCTCCGGCAGCGCCAACACCGCCGTCCGACTCGCCGCGGTGAGCGCCTCGAGCATCAGCGCTTCCTTAGATCCGAACTGCCGGAAGAGCGTGATCTCGCTGACCCCGGCCTGTTGCGCGATGCGTCGAGTGGTCGCGCCCCGATAACCGGCTTCGGCATATACCTGGGCGGCCGCGCCCAACAACCGTTCACGTATGTCCATAGGGCCGGAAGCCTACCCAGCGCCATTCGGCAAAGCAAGTAACCACTTACATACTGCGTCGGCGGTTCTTGAGAGCGGACGCACGCCTCGGGGGAAAAAGATCCGGCCTTGTCCGGCTCCGCCCAGCTCTGTCCGACCAGAAAAAAGAGCCCGGCTTTCGCCGGGCTCCCATGCATCGACGTTGCGCTATCGATGCTCGTCTTTCGCGCTCGGCGCCGCTCGTCCTTTTCGCGCCTCGGGCTCGATCGAGTCCTTGAGATCGTTGAAGAATCCCCACGTCCATCCGATCAAGGGGATCGTGAAGAAAAACCACCACGTCATCGCGCCATAAAGTGGCATGCCCGGGAAATACATGGAGTACGAAAGCTTCGTGTTGTTGTACGTGATGAACAGGAACACGAAGAGCGCCGCTGAGAGCAGCCAGCAGATCACGAGCAGCACGCCGTGACGGCGACGGTCGACCATGGGTGTCCTCGATCGGGAATTTCATGCAATCCATCAGACTCGCGACGCGAGCCGGCAGTGAAGATAACGGCACGTCCCCGGCGATAGCCAGACCCGCCCGCCGCGCTCGCGCCGAGCCCGCCGCGCGCGTAGCCGACTTCGTTGGGACGCGTATATTTGTCTCCTCGACGGCGGCAGTCCCCGAGCCAAACACCCGTAATTAGTCGCACATGGCCACCAATACGATTCACCGGTCCGGTTCGGGCCGCGCGCGCAAGGACCCGGCTGACCTCAGCGCCGCCCTCGATGCCATCCGCCGCATCGTCCAGGCGCTCCGCGTATCCGCGCGCGCCGCGGAGCGACGGTTGGGCGTGAGCGGCGCCCAACTGTTCGTCCTCCACGCACTCGCGGAAGCACCCGCCCAATCGCTCAACGACCTGGCCGCGCGCACGTTCACGCACCAGAGCTCCGTGTCCGTCGTAGTCGATCGCCTCGTGCGACGGCGTCTCGTGTCCCGTACCCGCTCGGCCGAGGACGGGCGACGGGTCGTGCTCACACTCACGCCGTCCGGGCGCTCCCTGCTCCGGTCGTCGCCCGAGGTCGCGCAGATCCGCCTGATTGGCGCTCTGCGCAATCTATCGAGCAGCGACTGCCGCGTCCTCGCGCGACACCTGGGCCGTATCGTCGGCGAGATGGGCGCCACCGACGCGCCCATGCTATTCCTGGAAGACGGTGTGCGCGGTCCGGTTCGCGCGTCGCGCAGTCAGCGGCGCTCACGCTCGGCCTCACGCTGACGCCGTAGCGGAATCCACGTGCGCGCGACGCGCTCGGCGTTCGCCCGGCGCGCGACAGCACTCCTGCTGCTCGCCGCCGCGCCGCATGCAGGCGCGCAAGCCGCCGACACGACCGACACCAGCGATATCCCTCGTCCCGTACCAGGCGACATCGGACTCGCCGGCTCGCAGACGCCCGACATTGCGCGCTTCCTCTTCGTGCGCGCCGCGAGCGACCCGTCGCCGTCGCCGGACGGCGAACAGGTCTCGTTCATCACGAACACAACCGGGCTCCCGCAGATCTGGGCAGTGAGCGTCGCCAGCGGATTTCCGGGCGTGCCCGCACCGCATCAGCTGACGTTCACGGAGAACGGCGTCACGGCACAGGCATGGTCGCCTGCCGGCGGTTGGATCTTCTATGCCGCCGATCGCGGCGGCGACGAGCGACAGGGCTACTACCTGATTTCGCCCGACGGTCTCGAAGAACGCGAGCTCCTGCCGCCCGATAGCTCGTTCCGCGAATTCGGCGCCTGGTCGCCCGACGGCCATCGCATCGCGTACTCGTCGACCGCGCGCGACGGCGCCGACTTCGACGTCTACACGATGGACATTTCGCCTAACGGGCAACCAGCCGCGCCCCGCCGCGTGTACGAGGCGAGCGGCGATGTCACCGTCGCCGCGTGGCGCCCCGACGGCAACGCGCTGGTGCTGTCCCGCGCGCGCGGCGAGACGACCAACGATCTCTATCTGCTCGACCTGGCGACCGGCGCGCTCGACACGCTCTTCGCACCGGACAGCGCGGCATCGTTCAGCGGCATCTCGTGGTCGCCCGATGGCCGCGGTTTCTATCTCGCCACCGACGATGGCCGCGATGTCGCGGGCCTCGCGTACTACGACACGACGCAGCGCGCGCTCACGTGGATCGGCGCGAGCCGCCATCCCGTGGATGACGTGTCGTTGTCGGGCGACGGCCGGTGGCTCGCCTGGACGGAGGAGGCGAACGGCGCGAGCGTCCTGCACCTGCTCGACCTCCAGGGTTCCGGCACGGAGCAGCAGCCGCCGCTACCTAACGGACGATACGACATTGTCTGGGCGCCGCACGCGAGCGTGCTCGTGATCCGCGCCGCCGGCGCCCAACTGGCGGGCGACATCTACCTCTACGACGTCGCGAAACACCGCCTAACGCGCGCCACGAGGTCGGCCACGGCCGGCCTCGACGCCGACGAGTTCGTCGAGCCTCGCGCGGTGTCGTTTCCGAGCTGGGACGGCGACACGATTCACGGCCTGCTCTACCTGCCGCCAGAGGCCGGCAAGCGCAAACCGCCGGTCCTGCTCGCGCTCCACGGCGGCCCGTCGAGTCACGCCACCGCGACGTACCAGCCGCTGTTCCAGTTTCTCCTAACGCGAGGCATCGCGGTGCTCGACCTGGACTACCGCGGTTCCACGGGATACGGCCGCCAGTTCACCCAGCTCGACGACGGACGCCGCCGCATGGACGCGGTGCGCGACATGGCCGGCGCCATGGATTGGCTCGCTCGCAATCGACTGGCGGACACATCGCGCGCCGGCGTCTACGGCGGCTCGTATGGCGGATTCATGGCGTTTGCGGCGCTGACCTTGCTCCCGGGTCGCTTCAAGGCCGGCGTCGGCATCGCCGGTGTGTCCAACTGGATCACCGCGCTCGCGACCGCATCGCCGAGCCTCAAGGCCACCGATCGCGTCGAATACGGCAACGTCGACGACAGCACCGACCACCAATTCCTCGTGGACATCTCGCCCATCTCGCACGTCGACAGCATTCGCGCGCCGCTCATGGTGATTCACGGCGCGAACGATCCGCGTGATCCAGTCGCGGAGGCCGATCAGCTCGTCAGGGCGATTCGCGCGCACGGCGGTACCGTCGAGTATCTCCGCTATCCGGACGAAGGGCACGGGCTTCGCAAGACGTCTAACCGAGTGCTCGCGTATCGGCGCATTGCTGCGTTTCTGTTGCGCGAGCTCGCTCCCGCAACGCCCGAGCGCAAGTGATGAGACTCCGGCTCCCGCTCCTGACGCCCCGCGCACTCCGTTGGGCATTCATCGCCGCGTGCTGCGCCGCCGGCGGAGCGCACGCGCAAGTCGTGCGGTTCGGCGTGATGGAAGACAGCGCGCGCGCCATGCTGCGCGCCGCATGGCGCGAGGATTCCGCGCAACCGGAGCGGGCGTATTGTGTTCGGCGTGCGCGCATCGTCGCGCGCGTGATCTCGCCGACCAAAGTCGACAGCATCTTTCACGTGCTCGAGGTGCGACCCGCGCACGTCGACGCCGCCTCGCCTAACCACGTGTCCTTCGCCTGCCACGCGGGCACGCCGGAGCTGCACACGCACACCCCGGCCACGTGCCTCACCGACGATCCACAGTATTGCGCCGCCGGCGGGCCCGAAGCGTACAGCTGTCAACCAAGCCGCGAAGATTACGAAAAACTGATCGAGCGCGGCGATCCATTCGCCGTCATTCAGTGCGACAAGGTCGCGTTCCGTTTTTACTATCCAAGCGAGTACGTGTCTCCCGCCAAAGACGACAGCGGGTCGCGCCGAACACATCGCGCAGTGCGCGCGTCGGTCACGCCCAACACGCGATTCATTACACGATTCTCACTCTGAGCGAGTGCCGGATCGCGTCGCGGAATTAGAGTCACACAATCATCGATGCGTGCGTGATCATCCCGGCGTCGCGCCGATCCATCGGTCCATAGCTTGCTTCTGTGCTTCGTGCGCCCCGGACTCGCGCACTTCAGCGACGAGCACCACGGAAGGCGATCGATCAATGCAGATGCTTCAGGAGGTTTACTTATGATCCGGAAGATCACCGCGCTCGTTTGCTCGCTCGCGCTGGTCCCCGCGCTGGCGTTCGCGCAGCAAACGACACCACCGACGCACGACACGACGACTCGGATGGACACGACCACCAAGATGGACACGACCGGCAAGGTCACTCAGGACACGTCGTACGGCAAACTCGGTACGCCGCTGCAGGCCGCGAAGAATCCTGGCCTCACGAGCGACCAGGTGAAACAGCTTCAGAAAGCCATCAATTCGAATGGCTGTGATGCTGGTTCGGCCGATGGCGTGTGGAGTGCAAAGACGGAACAGGGTGTCCAGTGCATCCGTCAGCAGAAGAACATCACGAGCACGGACATCAACGACGTGCTGAAGGCTCTGAACCTGAGCTTCACGGTGAAGAGTGACTCGTCGAGCATGCCGCACGATACGACTAGCCACTGACGCTTCTCGATCGCCTGCCCGGACCAGTCCAGCGGACCCGGGGGGCGCTCCGGGGGCGCCCTGCGCGTCCGCTGGTGTCAGAACCCCCATGCCCGATCGTTGGGCATGGGGGTTTTGGCATCAGGCAGCGGGTTTGTCTCCGAGGGCGACCGTTCGCATGAACGCGTTGTAGACATCGGGCCGCCACCATCCCCGCGACTCGCGCATGCGGCGCAACGCTTCGTCGAGCGGCAGCGCGCCGCGATAACTGCGCGTGGTCGTGAGCGCATCGAAGACATCGACGATGCAGATGATTTGCGCCGAGAGCGGAATCTCCTCACCGCGCAGCCGATCGGGATAACCCGATCCATCGTACTTCTCGTGGTGCCACCGGATGATCGGCTTGAGGTCCCACGGGAATTCCACCGTCGCCAGCAGCTCGAGCCCCCACACGGGGTGCATCTGCATGATGGCGAATTCGTCGGCGGTGAGCGGGCCCGCCTTGTTCAGAATTTCATGCGGGACGCGTACCTTGCCCAGATCGTGCAGATACGCGCCTAACCGGACGGTGGTCTGCTGCGCTTCGTCGAGATCCAGCGCGCGCGCCACTTCGATCGCGTACTTCGCCACGCGCTCGCAGTGACCGAACGTGTAGCTGTCCGCCGATTCGATCGACTGACCCCAGTCGCGTACGATCGCGAGGAATGTGTCCTCGAGATTCGCGCGTTTGGCGTCGACGTCGACCAGATCGCGGCGCGCATCCAGACGCCCGAAGAGCCGGTGCGCCGAGTTGAGCAGCGTCAGCGCTTCCTGGTTGCGGCCCATCGCCTGGAACAGGCGCGCGAGCTCGCGCGAGCTTTCGGCTTCGCTCAGCACCGATCCCGTCGACACCGCGTGGTCGATCGCGGCGCGCAGACGCGACTCGGCCAGCGCGTGACGGCCCGTCTCACGGAACACGACGCCGATCACCTTGTACGCATCGGCCTTGTCGAGGCGCGCTCCGAGCTGGTCGAAGATGCCTAACGCAGTTTCCGCGCTGTGACGCGCGATGTCGTATCGCTGGCGCGCGAGGTGCACCTCGGCGTGGTTGAGCAGGCACAGCCCGCGCAGGTGTACGTCGCCGATCGACTCGGCGATCGCGATGCTCTGCGCGTAATAGCGGTCCGCATCATCCCACAGCTCGCGGTCCGCGCTCAACATGCCCAGGTTGTGATAGGCGATCGCGCAGCCCTTCTCGTCGCCGAGCGTCCGGCAGGCATCGAGCGACCGCTGGTAGTGCGACAGCGCGGCGGCCACGTCGCCCTGCGTGTTCGCGAGCACGCCGAGGTTCTGCTCCACACGCGCACGCAGTTCGAGCACGTCTCCGCCTAACTCGAGTGCGCGGCGGAATGTGTCGCGGGCCGACGGAATCTCGCCCGCCTCGAACTGGAAGCCGGCCAGTACGTTCAGCGCCTCCGCCGCGAGCAGCGGGTGCTGCGCTTCGACAGCGACGTCGCGGCTGCGCTCGCAGAGCGCTCGCGCCCGCGTCGCGTCGTTGCGGTGATGATGCATGACGGCCAGCCGGCGCAGCGCTTCCGCGAGCACGGTGCGCTCTCCGCTCGCCTCGGCCGCCGCAACCGCGCTGTCGTACGCATCGATTGCTTCGGGAATGCGGCCGCCCCGCTCGAACTCACGCGCCCGCGCAAGCAGATCGCCGGCGCGGTAGGGGTTCTGGATCTGCCCCCACTGCGTCGGCGATTGCGTGAGACCGACGCCGGAGCGCGTCGGTAATGAACGGGTCACCGCTACGACCTCACCATGCGATGGCGTACCTCGAGAAGTGATGCACCTGTCCGGTCACTTGACGTCTGAGCAGGTTGTCGAGCGACAGCAGGTACGACAGAATGTTCAGGTTGTTGTCCGTGTACGCGATCTGCTTAGGCAGCAAGTTTGAGACGAGCGGACACGCGCTGTAGTCAAGCGTCAGTTGAGGCAGGTGCTTTGAATTGAACTGCAAGCCTTCCGGCTGGAACTGCACCGACACCACGTTGCCCACGGGAGCGGAGCCAATGATGCGCACGGGGCTGGAAAGCGCGCCGGCAGGAATCACCAGCTTGTGCTTGCCCATCGTGATCACGCCGCCGCCCGAGCCAATGACCTCCGTATCCGCCGCGAACGGCTGCGGCGTGCATTTGAAGAGAGTGCCGACCAACGAGGTCGTCACGCCAAGGATTGGCGACAGGAGCGATTGGTTGGTCTTTGGCACGTCGGGCGTGGAGATCCCCGTCGGTCCCATATCGGAAAAGCAACTGGCGCTCGTCGCAATGAGCACCGCCGACAGGACGAGCGTGCGCATTCTGGTTCGCAGCATAGGGGCTCCGGATCGCATTGCTATAGGTGACGTGTCGGGCCTGCACTCCCAGGCCCGGCGGGACGACCCCCCATTGGGATCGCGGCCGCAACAAGGGCAACCGCCGTACCTGAAAGTCAGAATGACCGATTTGACCGATGCGACACGATCGGTTTCAGCGAGCGAAACGGTGCTCTGGGCGGAAGTTGCGTCACGCCCGCTCGCGACTGGTGTCAAGATGATGGACACCAGGGTTACGGAACGCTCCGGTAGCGGAGGTTCCGTTAGACGCGGCTAACTGCGGCGTTGGGGCGCTTTTGCGACACCAGTTGCCGCGCAGGGGAAACGGATCGCGCGAGGCTACGTGGTCGCCAGCGGGGCGGGTCGCGGCGAGTCGGCGTCGTCCATCGCGGGCAGCGACAGCGTGAAAACGCTTCCCCCACCAGCACGGGCCTCGTAACGCAGATCGCCGCCCTGCGCCTGCGCAAGTCCGCGAGCGATCGCAAGGCCGAGGCCGGCACCGCCGGTTCGTGCGCCGGCCCTCGCCGCAGGTTGATAAAACGGATGGAAAATTCGCTGCTCTTCGGATGGCGGAACGCCGGGACCGCGATCCGATACTGAAAACCAGATCGCATCGCCGCGCCGTCGCGCATCCAGGTCTATCGTCGTCCCGGGCGGCGCATACCGATCCGCGTTCTCGATCAGGTTGACCAGGATGCGCATCGACTGCACGAAGTCGAACCGGGCGAGCAGCGCGGGTTGGTCGAGATTCAATCGCGGCGTTTGCAGTCGGCCGTCGAGCGGCTGGCCGAGCTGCCGCAACACCGCGCCAATCAGGTCTTCGGCCGTATTCAGCTCGACGCGCACCGGGAACGGACCCGCCTTCATTCGCGACAAGTCGAGCAGGTCGCCGACCATTCGGCCGAGTCGATCGGCCTGCTCTTCGATCACGGCGCCGCTCGGCTCGCCGCGGGCGGCGGCATCGTGCGCCAATGCTTTGATCGCCGTGAGCGGGGAGCGCAGATCGTGCGACACGGACGCGAGCACGAAGTCCTTCATGCGATCCGCCTCGCGCAGCGCGCCGGCGTGATCGGCTTCAGTTTCCAGACGCAGCCGCTCCACGCCTAACGCAGCGTAGTATGCCAGCGCCGCCAGGAATCGCCGCCGTGCGACGCCGCGCATGATCGGCTCGGCCGCCGACACGTGGAGCACGCCCACGGTGCGCGCGTTCACACGGAGCGGAAGCATGATGGCGAGGGCATCATCAGCCTCCAGGCCTAACGCATCGTCCGCGACGGGAGCGACGCCGCGCACGATCTGCCCATCGCCGCGCACGGCCGCGCCAAAGCCGTGCTCACCGACCCAGGCCGCGAGCTCGCGATCGGGGGCGACCAGCTCCCCGTCGCTCTGACCGGAGCGCGCAATGGGTTCGGAACCCAGGCGTCCATCCTCCCACGCGAAGATGGCGCATGCCGTTGCGGTCAGCGTGCGATGCACGATCTCCGCTATCGCGTGCAACGCCTCGGCGGCGCGACCCGCGTTGAGCGCTTCAGCGCCAAGCCGCGACAACCATTCGACTTCGTTTGCCCGCTGACGCGCGCGGCTCGCCGCCTCCTGCGCGCGAACCAGCAGCTGCGTGGCAACCGCGGCGACGACGAGGAACGAGATCAGCGCCACCCAGTCGAGCGGCTTCCCGACGTTCCACTGGTCGAACGGCGGCTGAAAGTAGTAGTCGATGAGGAGGAAACCGGAACACGCGAGCGTCAACCCGAGTGCGCGCCCCCCGCTCACGCTGCCGCCTAACACAATGAGCAAGTAAGCGAGCGCGACGTGCCCTTCGTTGATGTCGTAGCGCACGAAGTACATGGCTACGGTCGCGGCCGTGAGGATGGCGCCCCACACGAGCCACGGCCGGACGACGGGCCACACGCGCGACACACGTCCGCGCGCGTCCACATCGTGGGGACGGAGCTCGATGGTCATCGAAGAGCCGGCATCGAATGGACCCGGTGCATGCGCCAACCTCTCCTGCAATGAATGTACATCGTGCGGCCGCGTTCGCCGAACAGCGGCCCGTGTCCGTATTACACCGCAGTGACCTTCGAGAACAGGTTGTTCAATGACTCGGCGAGCGTTGGATGGGAGAAGACGGCATCGCGAAGGGTGGTGTACGTGAGGCCGCCCATCATGGCGAGCTGAAGCATGCTCATGATCTCGCCGCCCTCGATGCCGAGCACCGCACAGCCGAGGATCTGGTGGGTGTCGCGGTCGACGATGGCCTTCATGATCCCGCGTGGTTCGGCGGTCTCCAGGGCTCGCGCGACGTGCGACATCGGCATCGTCGCAATCGCGATGCTGCGCCCTTGCGCCCGCGCCTCCCGTTCGGTGAGGCCGACGCCGCCTAACTGTGGATCGATGAACACCGTGTACGGCACGAGCCGGCCGGCGATCGTGGCCGTGCCGCCTTCGAGCAGATTCGTGCGCAGGATGCGAAAGTCATCGTACGAGATGTGCGTGAACGCCGGGCCGCCCTTCACGTCGCCCAAGGCGTACACGCCCGCGGCGGTCGTGGCCAGGCGGTCATCTACTTTGATGTAGCCGTGGCCGTCGAGCGCCACGCCCGCGGCCGCGGGATCGAGCCTGTCGGTATTGGGCACGCGGCCGGTGGCCACCAGCAGGTGCGTTGCCGTGATGCGACGCTCGCCATCGCGGGCACTTACGGTGAGCGCTACTCCGTTAGGCGCGCGCGCGGCCGCGGTCGCGCGGGCGTCGAGCACAATATCGATGCCGTCTTGGCGGAGAATCGACGCCACCGCGGCTGCGACATCCGGATCCTCGTGACCCAGCAGTTGCGGCCCGTCGCTGACGATGGTCACGCGGCTCCCGAACCGGCGAAACATCTGCGCGAACTCGACGCCCACGTATCCGCCGCCCAACACGAGCAGGTGTTGCGGCACATCGTCCAGCTCCATGATGGAAGTGGAGTCGAGCGCCGAGATCTGCTCGAGACCCGAGAGCGAGGGACGTCCCGGGCGTGCACCGGTATTGATGATGATGGTGGGCGCGGTCAGCGTGCGCGTCGCGCCGTCGGACGTATGGACTTGGACGCGACGCTCGCCGACGAATCTCGCGTCGCCGAACAACACTTCGACGCCGGCGTCCGCGAGTCGGCGCTCGCTGCCATTCCTGAAATCCGATACGATGGCGCGCTTCCGAGCGACGACTGCCGGCATGTCGATGGACACATCGCCGCAGTGAACGCCGAAGTCGGCGGCGCGCCTTGCCAGGTACGCGACGCGAGCGCTGGCGATCATCGTTTTCGACGGTGTGCATCCCTCGTTGATGCACGTGCCACCAATGTGACGGCGCTCGATCAAGACCGTGCGCCGCCCTGCGCGCGCGAGCGCGCTGGCGAGCGGAGTGCCGCCTTGTCCCGATCCGATAACGAGCGCGTCGACGTGCAGATCGGTCATTGGCGGTGTTCCGTTGAGGGAGGCGTGTGTCTGTTCTGTAACGCTGAGACGTGACGGCCGCGGGAATCAAGGAGCGGGTTGTCGGACCCGAAGGCCCGGATCGAGAACGCGACTTGCTTCACAGGGCCGTCCGCCCTTGTGCGGCCAACTATGGCTTGCCATCGGGTTGGTGAGTGGTATCTACTTCGATTCGGGCACCGAAGCGCGGCGCCCGATTTGCCGCGCGCGTCGCGGCCGTCCCTCCAGCCGCTCGACCGATGACCCATACTCACACTGATGCAGCCGCACCCGCGGCCGATCGAATTGCCGTCATGCTCGAGGAAGCGCGCGCTCGCACGGTGTTGCTCATCGCGCCGCTGAGCGAGCAGGATCTGCACCTGCAGCACGATCCGCTGATGAGTCCCGTGATCTGGGACCTTGGGCATATCGCGCACTTCGAGGAGCTCTGGCTGACGCGCAACCTCGATGGGCCGGTGGAGTTCGTCGAGATGCCCGGCCTGTACAATCCGTTCGAGAACCCGCGGCGCGTGCGCGGCGCGCTCCCGCTCCCCAGCTCGAGTGAGTGGCGCGCCGAGATGGAGGAGATTCGCGCGCGCGTGCTCGAGCGGTTGCGCAGCACCGATCTGGACGACGGCAGCGAGCTGCTGCGCGACGGATACGTCTACGCGATGGTCGCGCAGCACGAGTACCAGCACGACGAAACGATTCTGCAAACGCTACAGCTCAAGACCGGCGCGCCGTACCGCGCGCCGCGGCGCGTGCGGGTGCCGCAGCCGCCGGCGGTCGTGCCTAACGATGGCGAGATGGTGCGGTTCCCGGGCGGCCGCGTGACCATCGGCACCGACGATCGGACGGCAGCTTACGACAACGAACGGCCGCGGCATACGGTCGCGCTCGCGCCGTTCTGGATCGACGCGCACCCGGTGACTAACGGAGCTTACCTCGCGTTCATGGAGGCCGCCGGCTACGAGACGCGCCGGTGGTGGTCGGAGGCCGGCTGGCAGTGGCTCCAGGTCGCGCGCGTACAGTCGCCGAAGTACTGGCAGCACGATGACGACGGTTGGTCGACGCGCAGCATGGATCTCGTCGAACGCGTGGATCCGGCGAAGCCAGTGTGCCATGTGTGCTACCACGAAGCCGATGCATTCGCGCGGTGGGCCGGCAAGCGCCTACCCACCGAGATCGAGTGGGAAGCGGCGGCATCCTGGGATCCCGTCGCCGGTTACGCTCGCGCGTATCCATGGGGTGATGAGCCCGCGACGACGGATCTCGCCAACGTGGACCAGTTGTCGTTCGGCACCGCACGCGTCGGGGCGTATCCGCGCAACGTGTCTCCCATCGGCTGTCACGGAATGATCGGGGACGTGTGGGAATGGACGTCGAGCGACTTCACCGGCTATCCGGGATTCGTGAGCTTCCCGTATCGCGAGTATTCGGAAGCGTTCTTCGGCAGCGAGTACAAGGTGCTGCGCGGTGGCTCGTGGGCCACGCGGCCGGGCGCGATTCGAAACACGTTTCGCAACTGGGACTATCCCATTCGGCGCCAGATCTTCAGCGGATTCCGCTGCGTGAGGAGCGAGCCATGACCGCCGCCGCGATCCGTCCGCAGTCTCCGCTGCTCGACGAAGTGCGCGACGGCTTGTCGCGCCCACAGAAGGAATTGTCGCCGACGCTGTTCTACGACCGGCGCGGGTCGGAGCTGTTCGAAGAGATCACGCAGCTGCCGGAGTACTACCTCACGCGCACCGAACGCGCGTTGCTCGCGTCGCGGATGCCGCCGGTGATTGCACGACTGAGGCCCCGCACGCTGGTCGAGTTAGGCGCGGGCAGCGCCGCGAAGACCCGCCTCCTGCTCGATGCCATGCGCGCCAGCGGCGAACCCGCGACGTACGTGCCCGTCGACGTCAGCGCCGAGTTCCTGCGCGAGACGGCTTTGGCGTTAGGCACCGAGCTGCCGGGGCTGCGCGTGGTCCCGGTGGTGGCGGACATCAGCGCGGGATTCGGCCTCCCGCGCGCGATGCCGCGACCCGTGCTGTTCGCGTTCCTCGGGAGCACGATCGGCAACTTCGACGAGGACGCGGCGATCGCGCTGCTCAGGCGCGTGCGCGAGTCCATGTGCCCCGGCGACCACTTTCTGCTCGGCGTCGATTTGCGGAAAGATGTGCACGTGATCGAGGCGGCATATAACGACGCGAGCGGCGTGACGGCGGAATTCAATCGCAACGTATTGCGCGTGCTGAATCGCGAGCTCGGCGCCGACTTCGACGAGCGGGACTTCGCACACCGCGCGTGGTACAACCGGGTAGCGCACCGCATCGAAATGCACCTCATCGCGCGCCGCACGCTCGACGTGCACATCCCGCACGTCGGCACCGTTCCGTTCCGGGCCGGCGAGTCCATCAGAACCGAGATCAGCTGCAAGTACGACGGCGAGAGCGTGCAGCGACTCTTTCACGAAGCCGGGTTGATTCTCGATGAGTGGATCGCGAACGAGGACCCGGCGTACGCGCTCGCGATCGGATCCCCGGAGGGATGGCGCCGGTGATGATTCCCATCGGTGCGCCCGGCCGCGCGCTGCTGGCGGCCGACCTCGCGCGACGCAGTTTCGCGCCGAGTCGCGCATCGACGCGCCGGATCGGCGCGGAGGTGGAGCTGTTGCCGATCGACCCCGACACACGGTGCATCGCGTCGCTCGAGAGCGGTGCACACAGCGTGCTGGCGGTGCTGCGACGGTTCGGTGCAACGCGCTGCTGGTCCGAGGCGCGGACGGAAAAGGGCACGCCGTGCTTCCACGTGCCTAACGGAGGCCGGCTGACGTTCGAGCCGGGCGGGCAGATCGAGTACGCCGCGCCGCCGGCATCCGGAGCGAGCGCGCTGGCGGCCAACGTGCGATCGGTCCTCGAGCCCCTTCGACGCCACGCATCAATGGAAGGCCTGGAGCTCGTCGCCGCCGGCATCGAACCCGAGCGCGACGTGTGGTCGGCGCCGCGGCAACTGGACGCCGAGCGGTACGAACGCATGGAATCGTATTTCGCGACGATCGGTCCGCACGGCGCGCGCATGATGCGGCAGACTGCGTCCTTTCAGGTTTGTCTGGACATCGCCGAGGGAGACGTGGGGCGCAGGCAGTGGCGCCTCCTGAATGCAGCGGCGCCGTACGTCGTCGCGATGTTCGCGAATTCGCCGCGGTACGACGCTATCCTGACCGGACATCAAAGCGTGAGGGCGGCGTGCTGGCGGCGGCTCGATCCATCGCGCACGGGCATCGTGCCGGGCGACGATCCAGTGTCGGCCTATCTCGCGTTCGCGCTCGGTGCACCGGACATGATGCGGCGCGCGCCTGGCGGCGCGTACCAGTCGTTCGGCGATTGGGTGGATACGGGAGCGATGACGCTGGACGATTGGCATCATCATCTCAGTACCCTGTTCCCCGAGGTTCGCCCGCGCGGCTACTTCGAGGTACGCGGAGCGGACTCGATCGACCCGGCGTGCTGCGTCGCGCCGCTGGCATTGTTAGGCGGACTCTCGTACGACGCCACCGCGCTGGCCGACGCGCTCGACGTGCTGCACGTGCCGGGCGACGTACTCGAATGCGCGGGCTTTGCGGGACTCCGCGACCCAACGATTGCCGCGGTGTCGGCGCAGCTGGCGGAGATCGCAATACAAGCGTGCGTGCGCCTCGGGCCGGATTTTCTGACGGAGGCGGACCTCGAGCTCGCGCGCGCGTTCTTCGACCGGTACACCCTTCGGCGCCGGTCCCCGGCGGACGACGTGCGCGACGCCGGCGCGGCCGCTACCGCCTAACGGAAGTCAGCGCGCGAGCCGGGCGTTGTCGTAGGCGGGGTCGCCCGTGACCTCGCGATCGACGTGCGGGGCAAGCCACGCCGGCGGCTTGGGTGCATCGTCGGCATTGGCCAGCTCGACTTCGGCGAGCGCGAGCGGCCGATCCAGGAACTCATCGATCGTCCATTCGGTGTCACCCTCGCGCACCAGATAGCGGCGCTTGTGCACGCGTCGCCCCGACGTGAGCGGCCAGAGCGCATCGAAAAGATCGCGATCGATCTGATCTTCGAGCTCGAGCCGGACGAGGCCGTTGCCGCCCTTGACCGTGCGAAACCACCGCGTGACGCCGTCCGCGGAGATCGCGCGCACGCGCTCGGTGACGTGCCCGCCCGGCAGGTACCCCTGGTCGATGTCCTGGACGGTGGTGTCGGGATCGCCTAACGGGCCGTCCGGGATCGCGGTGAGCAGAAACTTGCGCTCGATTTCCGTGCCGGCGGCATGTCGTTGCGCGAGGCGGCCGGCAAGATCGTGCGCGCGCTCGAGGAACGGGCGAGCGGTGTCGCCCAACCACTCGCCGGTGAACGTGGCGAACAGCGATTCGGTGCGCTCGTGCAGTCGCCGCGCGAGCTCGAGCAAACCGTTCCTGGGGTCACGGCTGCCGGAGCTCGCCGAGCGAACACCGGCGAGCGAAGTTCCGTCGCGCACCATGTCGGCCAATCGCTGCGCCGCTTCGCGCGCCGCGTCTTCCATCGCATCGGCGACGAGACCGGCGAGCAGGTGGGCGTCGTGCAGCTCGCCCAGCGTATCCTGCACGGCGCGCAGCCGGTCGACTAACGGAACGGCGTCCGGCACGATGTCGATGATCGGCTCGAGCGCATAGCGCAGATGCTTGGCCGCGATGCGCGCCTCGTGCGCGCATCGCTGGTCGACGGCATCGTGCACCCGCGAGAGGCGCGTACCTAGGTCGTCGGTGAGGTCGGCGAGCCGGGCGCCGAGCACGCGCGCGGCGTGCGGCGGGGCGATGGGCTCATCGAGGCGAACCGTGAGCTGCCAACTCGAGAGTGCGTCTTCGAGCCATTCGGCGAGCGTCTCGAACCGGCTCGCGAGGCGCGCGTGCATACGCGCATCGTTCTCCTGCTTGGATGCGCGCAGCCGCTCGAGCATCCACGTGGCGCCAACGCGTTGCCGTCGCGTGAGCGTCGGCAGCTGTCCGTCGATCCACTCGATGTGAACCTGGGCGTCGCGTCCGGCGCCCGTGGCCCGCGTCAGCCGGCGGAGCCGGCGCCGGCGTTTCTTCGAGATGCTGTCGTCGAGCTCCTCGCGAAACGTGCGATCGCAGCTGCGAAGACGGCGCAACGCAACGCGCAGGTCGTGCAGCGCGTCGGGCGCGTCGTCATCGTCGAGCTGCTCGTACGCGGAACGCGCAGCGCGCAGGTGTGCTAACGCAATGCGCCTCGCCGTCTCGGCAGCCGGCCGATCGAGCGCATCGAGAGGAAGCGGGATGTCCACAGCGGCCCGATCGCCTGTTGCCGACGCTCAGGCGGCTCGAGGCTCGTCAGTGATGCTGACGAAACCAGAAGAAGGCGATCTCACCGAGAAGAAACGCCGCGACCGAGCCGAGCAGAAGTGCCTCGATCTTGGAGGGCGCTGGGATCGATCGCAGCCAGTGTGGACGACGTCGATATTCGTACATGGAGGCTCTTGGTAGCATGTGCGCGAAAACGCAACAGTGTGAGTCACCATTTGGCGCGTCAAGTAAGGAAATATTAACAAAATGACCGCATCCCTGATACGTCGCATTGCGCGCGGCGCATGCTCTTCCCGTCAGAAGCTATAGTGCACCGTGCCGTAGAACGAGCGCGGTTGGCCCGGAGACACGACGTGACCGGCAACAAGTTCCGGGTACGCTCTGTCGAGCACGTTGCGCACGCCGACCTCGAGTTGGGCAACACCGATCTGCACGAGCGTACCGACGTGCACGAGTCCATACGCCGGCAACACGACGCCTGGCTCGTCGAATGGCGAGTACGGTCCGACGATGTTCGTGCTCACGCGCAGGCGCCACGGAGTCGACTTCGGCGCGAGCTCGAGCGATGCGATGCCAACGTATTGCGCGGTGTTGTACACGCGGAGACCCGACAGCGTATCGACCGCAGAGGGGTCATCCTCTTCCTGCGCGATGAAGCGGCGATAGCGCGCGTCGTTGAACGTCCAATCGGTGGAGAACGAGAGCATGGGTGCCAACGGCGCTCGCATCTCGATCTCGAGGCCCTGCCGCCGGCTGGCGCCGCCATTGCTCGACGCACCGGAGAGCGGGTTGAACGTTTGCTCGTTGCTCACGTCCATGCGGAACAGTGCGACCGATCCGTGAATCGCGTTGCGATCGTACTTGAGGCCGCTCTCGTACGCCCACGCCGTGATGAACGGCAGCGTCGGATCATCGATGATGCCATCGGTGGAACGAAAGCCGCGCGATACGTTGGCGTACGCCCCGAGGTTGTCCGTTAGGCGGACGAGGGCGCCGAGCTTGGGCGAGACGATGCCGTGCGAATCGCCGGTGGTGAGCTCGGCGTCGGGCGTGGAGTGCGTGTCGACGATGTCGTAGCGCGCGCCGAGACTGAGCCTCACGCGCGACGTCGCATCGAAGTCCGATTGGACGAACAGTGCGCCGGACGTCTGATTCGCGTGCACGAGCGTCGCGGACGAATCGCGCACGCGGTCGGTCGTGAACCAGTTCTGAAAGTGCGACTGATCCCACCGCGATTCGAGACCGACGGTGAGCTCGGTGCGCGGCAGGCTCCACGTGAGCGCGCTGGTGGCGCCGAGTCCCGTGCGATGGTCGACTTCTTCGGTTTGGCTACCCGAGCCCTCGAAGCGGCCGCCGGCGGGTGGAATGGTGAGCCAGAATTTCCAGTTGCCTTGCGTCGAATACAGCGTGGTGCGCCAGAGCAGCGGTCCCGACAGCAAGCGCAGGCTGACGCGTTCCTGCGCGCGGTATTTCCGGCCGCCATCGGTGGGGTTGGACACGATATCGTAATCGCGCGCGGCGAATTCGTCTTCGCTCAGAAAGCCGGGCGATTTCCAATCGGCTCCGTAGAGCTCGATCCCGCCGTCGATACGCCACGCGGATGACAGGTCGTGCACGACGCGCAGATGTCCCTGCTCGACATCGGACCGGCTGTTAGGCCGCCATCCGTCTTCGTGATCCCAGCGCGCGCCGAACACGCCGCCGCCTTCGGCGCCGTGGTCGAATCCCGTTAGGACGCTGGCGTCGATGTGTCCGGCGGTTCCGGCGTTGATGCTCGCCTCGGTGCCCTGCATGCGCTCGAGCGTGTGGACGTTCACGATGCCCGCGAGCGCGAAATTGCCGAAGAGCGCGCTGGTCGGCCCCTTGATGACGTCGATGTCCTGGACGGCGTCGGGGAAGATGAGGCCCCAGTCATTGTAGCCTTCGGCGTGTCCGTTCACCGGCTCGTTGATCGGGACGCCATCGATCCACAGCGCGAGGTCCGTGGAGTGGTCCGAGCTGAAACCGCGAATCGATGCATCGGACGCGAAGCCCGGACCCTGGCCTTGCAAGTGGACTTCGACGCCCGCGCTCTGGCGGAGGAGGTCCCACGGCGACGTGGACGGCGTGAGCGCGATCACCGATGGTGAGACGGTGATGGCGGACTGCGGCTCGTTGCGTTTGACCGGAGTGGCGGTGATGGTGACGGTCGCGAGACGCGTCGCGCGCCGCGCGAGCGAGTCGCGGCGCACGGTGGTGTCGCGCCGGGTCGTGGTATCACGACGGACGGTATCCCGGGCCGTGGTGTCGGCCGGCGTGGTCTGGGCGGCGAGGCGCGCGACGCAGGTGAATGCGAACGCGGCGGCTGCGAGGGCCGTGCCCGAACGGCGGCGCGCGCGCCGGTGCACAGTTAGGCAACAGGTCATGTGTCGTCCCGTGATTCGCGTCGCGGCGACCGTGGCTCGCGGGCCACCGGCGCCGGCGCGGTCGATCATGTCCGAATGCGCGCGACACGCGCCGCCGGAGGGCCGTTAGGCCGCGGCAGCAATGACGTGAGCGAGCGCGTGAGCTCAGGCGACGAGGCGCTGGCGCCTCGTGCGTGCATCACGCGATGGCGGGAGGACCGTTGGCGAAGGGTCGCGCGTGCGGCGCGGGAACCGGATAGACCACCGGCGCCGCGGGCGTGTGCATTCGCACCGTTTGAACGACGGCACTCCGCAGGGCAACCGAAACAGCGGGGAGGCCGCCGAACGCGGCGGCGGCGCAATCGCCGATGCACGTACAGTCGTGATGCGCAGGAGCCGGCGGCTGACCGGGGTTCTGCGGCATCTGGGCCGCGGCACCCATGGTGTGGCCGTTGGGCATGGCCATCACGCTCGCGACGCCGTCGTGCATCGGGCAGCGATGCATGGCGGCCACCGGTTCGGTCACACACAGGACGAACCAGAGTGCCAGGAATGCAGAGCCGATGCGGGTGTACCAGCGGCGACGCATGGCCGTAATGTCACCAGAGAGAGCAACGAGCGCCAGTGCGTGAGGCGAACTGAAGATCACCGCGCTAACGTCGGCATGGTGGACGCGTCTGAGAGACGGCGGCGCGTCAATGATGCGTGGTGTCTGGCGGTGCACTCGTGGTCGTGGTGACGATCGACGAATCATCGAGCGCCACGATGCGGCCGTCGCGCTCGACACTGAAGCGCGTACTCGCGCCGCCGGTGATGAGCACGCGATAGCATCCGGGGTCGAGCGGCAGCGGGCCGATGCTGGTCTCGTAGCCGCGCGGCGGCACACCATACGTGACGGTGTCGGGCGGCGAGCCTTTCGCACCGCGATCGCCAAATGTCCAGTACGGAGTTCTATCGCCACAGCGCATCACGGTAAGGCCGTAGAAAAAGTCCGACGTGCGACGCATGAGCGAGAGATGAAACAGCGGTAGTGGCTTTGCCGCCGGCATCGTCGCGAGTGTGCCGCCGTGATCGGCACACGATGCCGCGGCTACTACTACTAAAGTGAGCGACAGGATCGCGACGATGCTGCGTCCGCGTAGATGGTGCCTCTTCAACCCGGCGTGCACAGCGGTCATCTTGCTCATATGGAAGAGGCGCGCCGTAGCCGCGCCGCGATCACCGAAAGGAATCGAGGAGAATCAATGCGGGATTCGCAGCATACAGTGGGGCGGATTGCGAGTGCGAGACGAGCGACGCGGGGCCCGATCGGACGACGGGCTGCGGTGGCAGTGGCCTCGCTGGCGTTGTGCATCGGTGTCGCGAGCGGGTTCGCCGCGTTCCACACACACCTCAAACGCTCGGCGCCGACCGATGGCGCAACGTTAGGCGCGCCGCCCAAGGCGCTCGAGCTCTGGTTCACCGAGAAGCCGGAGCTGGCGGCGACGAGCATCACGCTCAGCACGGCCGGCGGCGCAGCCGTGTCCTTGGCACCGCTCGCGTTGTCCGACGGAAGCGACACGGCCGCGGTCGTGGCTTCGGTGCGCGGAACGTTAGCACCGGGATCTTACCTGATCCGCTGGCGCACGATGGCACGCGATGGCCATCCGGCGCGCGGCACGTTGACGTTCACGCTGTCACCGTCTCGCTGATACCGTCGAGCGGATCGCCGGAGAGCGGCGATCCGTCCGGAGCCTCGAGCACGAAGCCGGCGTCGCGAATCATCTCGAGATCATCGCGCGCGGCCTGGCCCGGCGTGGTGAGATAATCGCCGATGAAGATGCTGTTCGCGGGATACAGGCCCATCACCTGCATCGAGCGCAGGTGCACCTCGCGTCCGCCGGCAATCCGCAGCTCCTGAGACGGGAGCAGCAAGCGGAACAGACACAGTACGCGCAGACAGCGGCGCGGATCGAGGGCGCCGCGATCCGCGAACGGCGTGCCGGCAATCGGAATCAGGAAGTTGAGCGGCACGCTGCGGACATCCAGCGCGCGGAGCGACAGCGCGAGATCGATGATGTCGTCGTCGGACTCGCCCATGCCGACGATGCCGCCGGAGCACGTCTTGAGACCGGCGGCCCGCACGTGTTCTACCGTTAGGCGCCGATCGTCGAACGTGTGCGTGGTGCAGACCTCGGGGTGAAACCGCTCGGACGTGTTCAGATTGTGGTTCACCTGCGTGACGCCCGCCTCGCGCAGGCGGCACGCCTGATCCTCGCTCAGCAAGCCGAGGCACGCGCACACGCGCAGGTCGTACGTGCTGCGGACGGCGCGCACGGCATCCAGCACCTTCTCGAACACGCGCTCGCCCGGCGTGCGTCCCGAGATCACGAGGCAGAACGTCCCGGCCTTGACACTCGCGGCGCGCGCGGCGGCCGCCAGAATCTTGTCGCGCGCGAGCAGCGGATACTTCTCGATCTCGGCCGCCGACACCGCGGATTGCGAGCAGTAGTGGCAGTCCTCGGGGCAGAGCCCGCTCTGCGCATTGAGCAGGAAGTGCAGCCGCACGCGATTCTGCCAATAGTGGAGACGCACGCGATAGGCGGCGGCGAGCTGCGCGAGCAGCTCGTCGTCGGGGGCGCGCAACACGGCGCGGGCGTCTTCTCGCCTAACGATCTCGCCGGCGAGCGCCTGCGTGGCGAGCGCGTCCCAATCGCGCGTGTGGTACTCGAGCGTCATCGATTCGGCTGTCCTTCTGTAAGGTGGTACTGTTCCGGCGCGGCGCGGGCGATCACGTCGCGCAATCCGCTTGCCGCTGCGGCGTGCGCCAGCGTCGCGTCATCGGCTGTCGACGGGAGCCACGGGAAGCTCACCACTCGTGTATCCGGAAGCAACGTCTCGAGCGCCTCGTGGTTCGTACGTCGCGCGAGATCCGGCATGGCCCCATCGGTTTCGTTCAGCACGACGCCGAGCACGCGGACGCTAGCGTCGCTAAGCGCGCGAACGGTGAGCCGCGTGTGGTTGATGACGCCGAGCCGGTTGGCGGCAACCACAATGGCGTCGAGCGACCAACGCCGGAAGAGCGTGAGATACGTGTCGGTTTCCGTGATCGGCACGAGCAGGCCGCCCGCGCCTTCGACGAGAATGGCGTCGGCATCCCGGCTGAGGCGATGAAACGAATCGTCGAGCGGCTTCATGGTGACCGACCGGCCCGCGCGGCGGGCCGCTATCCATGGAGCGAGCGGCTCGTCGAGCGCGATCGGGCACACGTCGCGCATCGATGCGGCGGTGCCGGCGGCCAGGGCGAGAGCGCGCGCATCGGTTGATGCATCGTCGGGTGTGACGCCCGTCTCGACGGGTTTCATCGCCGCGACGCGCCGGCCATCGGCGCGCATGAGGCCCAAGATCGCGCGGCTCACGGTGGTCTTGCCGACCCCGGTGTCCGTTCCGGTCACGCCTAACCGAATCATCGCCACTCGAGGAAGCGCTCGATCACGCGGTAGATGAGCGCGAGGTCGTCGGCGGTGGTGCAGAACGGCGGCAACACGTACACGACGTTGCCGAGCGGACGCAGCAGGACGCCGTTGCGAAGCGCGAACGCGGCGAGCTCGCCGCCGACGGTGCTCAGATATCCTTCCTCGTCGTCGAGGTCGAACGCCGCGATGGTTCCGAGCACGCGCGTCCGGCGCACGCGCGGATGCGGCGCGAGTCGCGCCATGTGCTCGCGATGCGCGCTTTCGATGGTTTCGCGATGGCGCGCGGAATCCGCATCGAGCAGCGCGAGGCTCGCGCGTGCGGCGGCGCAGGCGACGGGGTTGGCCGTGTACGAGTGCCCGTGGAACAGCGTTTGACGACGATCCTGGCTGCGGAATCCCTCGAAGATGCGCTCCGTGGTGACCGTGGCGCCGAGCGGAAGCGCGCCGCCCGTTAGGCCCTTGGACAGGCACATGATGTCGGGAGCCACACCGGCGCGCGCGCACGCGAACAGCGGTCCGGTGCGGCCGAAGCCCGTGAGTACTTCGTCGGCAATCAACAGGACGTGTGCTTTGGCGCAGCATTCGGCGAGCGCGCGCAATGTGTGCTCGGACCACATGCGCATACCGCCGGCGCCGAGCAGCAGCGGCTCGACGATGAGCGCGGCGAGCTCGGAGCCGCGTTGGTCGATGAGTGCACGCAGTGCTCCAACGGTATCGCCGTCGACGGGATCGGGCAGACGCTCGACGGCCCACAGACGGTCGGCGAACGGATCCGTGAAGGTGCCGCGCGCGCTGACGCTCATCGCCCCGAACGTGTCGCCGTGATAGGCGTGCTCGATGGCGGCGATGAGGGGACGATGCTCGCCGCGATTCCGCCAGAATTGCAGCGCCGCTTTCACGGCGACCTCGACGGCGGTCGAGCCATCGTCGGAAAAGAACACGCGCGTTAGGCCGGGCGGCAGCACGTGCACGAGCTCGGCGGCCAAGCGGGCGGCCGGTTCGTGCGTGCACCCGGCGAAGATGACCTGCTCGAGCGTGCTCGCCTGCTCGGCGATCGCCGCAGCGATGGCGGGGTGGCAATGGCCGTGGAGCGTGACCCACCACGACGAGATCGCGTCGAGGAGGACGCGGCCATCGGCGGTATGCAGGCGTACACCTTGGGCGCGAACGACGGGAACCGGAAGCGGTGCGGTGGCGTGTTGGGTGTACGGGTGCCACACGTAGCGGGCGTCGAGTGCGGTCCACTCGGCGGCGGTCACGAGGCGCGGTGCGGCAGGAGGTCGCCGAGCGCCTCCATCAAGTGCGCGATCTGCTCGGGCGTGTGGGCAGCGCTCGCCGTGATGCGCAGGCGCGAGCTGCCTAACGGAACGGTGGGAGGCCGAACGGCGCCCACGAGAAGACCCCGCTCTCTGAGCGCGGCGCCCAACCGCGCGGTCTCGGCCGCCTCGCGGATGATCACCGGCACGATGTGTCCGTCGGGTTCACCGGTGGGGTCGACGCCGAGTGCGCGAAGTCCATCGCGGATGGCGCGCGCGTTCGCGCGCAATTGGTCGCGGCGCCACGGCTCGGACTCGACTACGCGCAGCGCCTCGAGCGTGCCGGCCGCGAGCGCCGGCGGCGCCGCGGTGGTGAACACGAATGCGCGCGCGCGGTTGAGCAGCCAGTCGCGGAGCGGCTGGGAACCGGCGATGAACGCGCCCGTCGTTCCTATAGCCTTGCCAAGGGTGCCCATGTTCACGTCGACGGCGTGCTCGACGTTCCAGCGCTCGGCGGAGCCGCGGCCGTTGTCGCCTAACAGGCCGGTGCCGTGCGCATCATCGACGTAGGTGAACGCGGCGTGCTCGCGCGCGATCGCGACGAGCGCATCGAGCGGAAAGAGATCGCCATCCATGGAGAACACGGCGTCCACGACGATCCAGCGGCGACCATCGTGCGCGGCATCGTCGTGGAGCATGTCGTCGAGGCGCTCGACGTCGAGGTGCGGGAAGATCTTCACTTCGGCGCGCGACAGGCGACAGCCATCGATGAGTGACGCATGGTTGAGCGCGTCCGCATAGATGATGTCGCCCCGCGATGCCAGCGCGGGAATCGCTCCCGTGTTGGCCGCGTATCCGCTCGCGAAGAGCAGAGCGGCTTCGGTGCCCTTGAATCGAGCGAGCGCGGCCTCGAGCTGCTCGTGCAACTCGTTGGTGCCCGAAATGAGGCGTGCCGCGGCGGCGCCGGTGCCCTCACGTTCGAGCGCCGCTGCGATCGCAGCGGCAATCCGCGGATCGCCGGCGAGGCCAAGGTAATCGTTAGACGAAAAGTCGACGGCCGGCTTCCCATCGGCGGACACAGCAGCACCGCGACGCGCGCGCACCGGATGCGTCTCGCGCCTGAGGTCCGCATGATCGAGCACGGCAAGATCGCGGCGGAGCACGGCATCGAGCGTCGTCGGGGACGACGCGACCACATGAGATTGCATGGTGCGGAGACTACGCGACTCGATGACGCGCGGTCAAGCGCCTCTCAGGGACTTGTATTGACGTCGACAGCGCCTCCGGGTAGCATCGCGAAATGGGGCCTGCATGCACGCCGGTTGCGTGCGATGCGACGGGGACCATCGTCGTGCGAGCATGGAGTGGAGCCAATGAGTGGCGACGTGACGCGCCGGGAATTCGTGATCGGGGCAGCGGCGGCAGCCGCGGCGGCGAGCATCTGGCCACATCGTACGCTGGCCGAGCGAAGCCCGTGGTGGACGGCACCGGGGGCGACTGATCCAACCATCGCGCAGCCGTTCGATCTCGCTCGCGTGCAGCTCGCGCCCGGACCGTTTCTCGACCAGGCCGAGATCGCGCGGCGTCATCTGCTGAGCGTCGAGCCGGACCGTCTGCTGCACATGTTCCGCCTTACGGCTGGTCTTCCGTCGTCTGCCCAACCGCTCGGTGGTTGGGAGGCGCCGGTGAACGAGCTGCGCGGACACTACACCGGGCACTTCATGTCGGGGTGCGCGCTCATGAGCACGAGCATGCGCGATCCCGAATTGCGCAAGCGCGGCGCGTACGTGGTGAGTGTGCTGGCGCAATGCCAACAGGCGCTTGGCAACGGATACGTGAGCGCGTTCCCCGAGGAATTCTTCGACCGGCTGCGCGAAGGCAAGAACGTGTGGGCGCCGTTCTACACGATCCACAAAATCATGGCCGGCCTGTTGGACACGTACACGTACACCGGCAACGCGCAGGCGATGACGGTGCTCACCGGTCTGGCGACGTGGACGCGCGGTTGGGTTAGCCCGTTAGGCGATGAGGAAATGGCGCGCGTGCTCGAGCGCGAATACGGCGGAATGAACGAAGTGCTGTACAACCTGTCCGCCGTGACGGGCGACGCGCAGTGGGCGCACCTCGCGCATCGGTTCGATCACGAGCGGATATTCGCACCGCTCGCTCTGGGCCGCGACGAGCTCAAGGGGCTGCACGTCAACACGACGATTCCCAAGATCATCGGCGCCGCGCGCCGATACGAAGTGGTGGGCGATGCGCGCTACCACGCGGTGGCCGATTATTTCTGGCGCGAGGTCACCGGTCACCGCGCGTACTGCACGGGCGGAACGAGCAACGGCGAGGGGTGGCAGGCGGAGCCCGACATCCTGTCGACGCAGCTGAGCGGATACACGCAGGAATGCTGCACGACGTACAACATGCTCAAGTTGACGCGTCACGTGTTCGGCTGGACAGCCGACCCCAAGTGCGCGGACTTCTACGAGCGCGCCCTGTTCAACGGCATTTTAGGCACGCAGCATCCCGCGAACGGCATGACGCTGTACTACGTGCCGCTCGCGTCCGGATTCTGGAAGTTGTTCGGGCATCCCAACGAGTCGTTCTGGTGCTGCAACGGGACGGGGCTCGAGTCCTACTCGAAGTTCGGCGACAGCATCTACTTTCACGACGACGCGGGCGTGTACGTGAATCTGTTCATCGCGTCGGAGCTCGACTGGCAGGAGCGCGGCGTGCGGTTGGTGCAAAACACACGATTCCCGCTCGAGGAGTCCACGCGCCTCACGGTGCACTGCGCGCGTCCCACCCGCCTCGCCCTCCGCGTTCGCGTGCCTTACTGGGTTAGTCGCGGCGGCTCGGCCTCGCTCAACGGGCGCCGCCTGGACGCCTTTGCCGCGCCCAGCAGTTATCTGGTGCTGGACCGGACGTGGCGGGATGGTGACCGGCTGCAAGTGGAGCTGCCGATGGCGCTGCACACCGATCCGACGCCCGACGATGCGACGGTCCAGGCCATCATGTACGGTCCGCTGGTACTGGCCGGTCGGTTAGGCACAGCGGGTCTGACACCGGACGTGTTGCGCGCCGAGCCGACCAAGCCACGCACGGTGCCCGAGTACAAGGCGGACCCGGTACCGGCGCCATCGTTCGTGTCGCCGGGCGGCGATCTGTCCGCCTGGATCACGAAGCGGTCCGGCGCGGGCGCACCGCTCGAGTTCCGCACGGTTGGGCAGGCCACCGACGTGACGCTCGTCCCGCTCAACACGGTTATCGACGAGCGGTACGCCGTGTACTGGAAGGTCGCACCGCACGCCACGTGACGGGACCGCTCTCGCGGCGGGACGCCCTCAAGATCCTTGGCGCCACCTCCGCGAGCGCGCTCCTGGGCTCTCCTAACGTGGAGCGCGGCGCGGCGCCTGAAGCGCGGGCGCCGGCCGACATTCTGCCGCTCACGTCGACCAGCGACGTGTTCGTCCCGCCGCGCGGCCGAGCCTACGACAAGTTCAGCTTCGACTTTCCCGAACCATCGGTGCCCTTCGCGGGATACCGGTTCGGCGTGCTCGTGTTCACGTACGAGAACGCGTACGGCCTGGACCACGGCGCCATGCGCGTCGAGACGACCAACGACGGCCTGCGCGTGGCGTGCGACCGGTTGGTCTGGGCCGGCGGACAGGAGCGCGCGGCCGGTCACGTCACGCTCGAGCTGCATCGCGAGAGCGAGCGCGCAGTGACGTGGACCGTGCATGCATCGATGCCTCACCGCATCAAAGCGATCACGACGGTCATCCGCGGCGTGCCGCGGGGCCGCATCTCGGCGTCGGGGTCAGCGTTCTTCGATCCGCGGGACGATGAGCTCTTGTTCGGGTATCCGTTCAGCGGCGGCGATCTCTTCGGGCCCGGCGAAGCGGGCGGCATGCCCACGCCGCTCGCCATCGTGCAATCGGGCGACGGCGAATTCGTATCAATCTCGTCGTTGGACGATCGCGTGCGCACCAAGCGGTTCTATTTCCAGCCGGGCGAAACGTCGTATCGCGTGGAGGCGGTGCACGAAACGGAAGGGTGGCTGTCACAGACAGATGTCACGACGCCGCCGTGGCGATTGGCGCGCGACGCCACGCTCGCCGACGCGGTCGCCCCGCACTTCGACCACCTGCGCCGCGCATATGGCCTAACGCAATGGGAGTCGCGGCCCGATGTGCCGGCGTGGCTCAGGCGCACCGCGCTCGTGCTCACGCTCCACGGCATGCACTACACCGGGTTCGTGTTCAACGATTTCGCGCGGATGCTCGAGATCGTACGGTGGACCGCGGCGCAGATCGGCGGCGATCGCGTGCTGGCGTTCCTGCCATCATGGGACGGGCGCTATTACTGGGACTATCCGATCTACCGTGCCGCCGATCGGTTAGGCGGCGAGGCGGGACTCCGCCGCCTCGTTCGGGCGGGGCACGACCTGGGCGTGCGCTTCATGCCGATGTTCGGCGCGAATGCGGCCAATCGTCACGCGGCCGGGTTCAACGCCATCGCTGGTGCCGCAACGGCAAAGATCGATGGCGATCCTCTGGACCTCAACTGGGTCGATTGGGACAACGACCGCCATCAAGAGGGCTGGCTCTCGTACATGAACCTCGGCGTGGAGTCGTGGCGGTCGTGGCTCACGCAGCGCATCGCGGACGCGATCGAGCGATACGGCATGGACGCGTATTTCCTCGACATCGCGGGCGGGTGGGTGAACAACCCGCAAGCGGACATGCACGAGGGCACGCGCCGACTGGTTGCCGCCCTGTCGCGCGCGCATCCGCACGTGTTGGCGTGCGGCGAAATGCACTACGACGCACTCATGGCGTTCATTCCGCTCTATCAGTCGTTCTCGCAATGGGAAGTGCGCGATCACGTGCGGCGGTACGCGCGCTTCTTCCAACACCTGAGCCACCCGGCGCCCGGGCGGGGCAGCAGCGGCGTCCACGAATCGGGATTCAACCGGTGGGACCCGCGCACGTTGTCGCTGCGCGAGGGACAGATCCCCACGCTCAACGTGGTGGACGACACGTTCTCGAAGTACCGGACGGAGATGGCGGCCGTGATCGCGAAGGCCAAGGATTTGGCTGGCGCCTAACGCTGACTCGTCGCGCGGCCTGGCGGCGCTACCAGATGTCGCCGACCGTGAAGCCCTCGGGAAACGGATCGGTGGGATCCACGACATACGAGCTGAACCCCGTGATCCAGCCCTGGCCGCTCAAGCTGGGCACCACGGCGCGGTACGGCCCGACCGTCGTTTCCGCCACGAGGCGCCCGGTGAACACGGTGCCTAACACGCCCTCGTGGTGGAAATCGCGATCAAGCGGCAGGAGGCCACGCGCGTGCAGCGTCGCCATCTTCGCGCAGGTGCCCGTGCCGCACGGCGAGCGGTCTATCGCTCCGGTCCACGTGGCGGGACGGTCCCAGTCGAGCGTCCCGGTGGACACGACAACGGCGTTGCGCGCGTGCGCGTTGGGCGAGGCCGGTGCGCCGGACAGTTGCGCGATCGTGATGCCCGAAAACCCGGGCTGCTCCGGATGAACCACCGCCAGCTGCTCGCGCGCGGCCGCCTTGATCATCTCACCCACCCGCACGATATCGCGGCCCTCGTCCGGCGTTAGGCGGAGGCCCAACCGTGCCGCATCGGCGATAACGTAGAACATCCCGCCGTACGCGACGTCTACCGAAACGGTTCCCAGGTGCGGCACCTCCACCGGCGCGTCGAGATGGACGGCGAACGCCGGCACGTTGCGGAACGTGACGCGCTGCACCTTGCCGTTCGCGCAGTCCGCGCGCACGCGCACGAGACCCGCGGGCGTCTCGAGCGTGAGCTCGGTCACCGGCTCGCGCATGGCTACCATGCCCGTCTCGAGCAGCACCGTCGTCACGCAGATCGTGTTGGAGCCCGACATGCCGGGATACTCGACGTGCTCCATGATCACGAAGCCCGCATCGGCCTCTGGATGCGTTGGCGGCAGGATGAGGTTGCAATTGGCCGCGGGATAGCCGCGCGGCTCGCGCAGCATGCGGAGTCGGAGCGCATCGGCGTGGTCGCGCAGATGGCACATCTTCTCGAACATCGATGCGCCCGGCACGTCGAGCACACCGCCGACGATCACTCGACCGGGTTCGCCGCACGCGTGCGCGTCGACGGCCTGAATCATGGAAGCGAATCGCATGGGCTACAGCCAGGCGTGGAAGCGGCGAATGTACCGGTTCTTCACGACCTGCGTCAGCAACCCGTACGACAGCAGGATGCCGAGCAGCCAGAGGAAGTAGGTGCCCGGCAGCGGCGTGAGGCCGACGCGTTCGCCTAACGTGATGAACGGGAGCGCAATGCCGATCACCATGATAGTGGCGGTGAGCGCGAGCACCGGCCACGCGGCCCTGCTTTGCAGGAACGGCACTTTCGCCGTGCGGATCATGTGTACAATGAGTGTTTGCGACAGGAGGCCCTCGACGAACCACGCCGACTGGAACAGCGCCTGGTGGCTCACGGCGTTCGCCTTGAATACGTACCACATGATGAGAAACGTCGCGACGTCGAAGATGGAGCTGATGGGGCCGATGTACACCATGAACCGGCCGATGTCGTCCGCCTTCCAGATGCGCGGGCGCTCGAGGTATTCGGCGTCCATGTCGTCGAATGGGATGGAGATCTGCGAGATGTCGTAGAGCAGGTTCTGGATGAGCAGTTGAATCGGCAGCATGGGCAGGAACGGCAGGAACGCGCTCGCGATGAGGACGCTGAACACGTTTCCGAAGTTCGAGCTCGCCGTCATTTTGATGTACTTCATGATGTTGCCGAAGGTCTTGCGACCCTCGAGCACGCCTTCCTCGAGCACCATCAGGCTCTTCTCGAGCAAGATGATGTCCGCGTATTCCTTTGCGATGTCCACGGCCGAGTCGACGGAGATGCCGACATCCGCTTCGCGCAGCGCGCCCGCGTCGTTGATGCCGTCGCCTAAGAATCCGACGGTGTGGCCGCGACTCCGCAGCGCGCCGACGATGCGCGTTTTCTGCGTGGGCGTGAGCTTGGCGAAAATCGTGGTGCGCGCGGCGAGGTCCGCCAGCTCGTCATCCGACAGGCGCTCCACGTTCGCGCCTAACGCAATGTCGCCGGGCTCGAGGCCCACGTCGTGGCACACCTTGCGCGCAATGACGTCGTTGTCGCCGGTGAGGATCTTCACGGCGACGCCGTGGTCGCGCAACGCAGTGAGGGCGGGGCCCGCGGTCTCCTTCGGAGGATCCAGGAAGCCGATGAAGCCGGCGAGCACCAGGGACGACTCGTCGCTCACGGTGTAGGCGCGGTCGCATACCGGGAACTCGCGATAGGCGACGGCGACCACGCGCAGCCCATCCTCGTTGAGCTCTCGAGCGAGGTCGACCGCGCCATCGCTTGCGTTAGGCGTGAGCGGTGTGACCACGTCTTCGTCGCGCACGTGCGTGCACACCGCGAGGATCTCTTCCACCGCCCCCTTGCAGATGAGCACGTGCGCGGTCTGCCGTTGCTCGACGACGACGGACATGCGCTTCCGCGCGAAGTCCCAGGGAATCTCGTCGACCAAACGGAAATCACGCTCCACGCGAAGCTCTTCGCTCAGATCCTTGTGCTCGAGCACCGCGCGGTCGAGCAGGCTGCGCAGTCCCGTCTGATACGTGCTGTTCAGATACGCGAGCGCGAGCACCGACTCGTCGTCTTCGCCGACGACGTTGAGGTGGCGCTCGAGGATGATGCGGTCCTGCGTGAGCGTGCCCGTCTTGTCGGTGCACAGGACATCCATCGCGCCGAAATTCTGGATAGCGTTGAGCCGTTTCACGATCGTCTTGTGCCGCGCCATCACGACCGCGCCCTTGGCGAGGTTCGCGGTGACGATCATCGGCAGCATCTCCGGCGTGAGGCCGACGGCCACCGCCACGCCGAAGAGGAACGCCTGCAGCCAATCGCCTTTGGACACGCCGTTGATCACGAAGACGATCGGCACCATGACGAGCATGAACCGGATGAGCAGCCAGCTCACCTTGTTCACGCCGATGTCGAAGGACGTGACGGGCCGTCGGCCGATGAGACTCCTGGCCATGGCGCCGAAGTACGTGCGATCGCCGGTGGCGACGACGACCGCGGCGGCGGTGCCGCTCACGACCGACGTACCGAGGAAGCCGATGTTGCGGAGCTCGCCTAACGTGATGCTGCCGGACGCAACGTCGAGCGGCGCGTCGCCTTTCTCGACGGGCACGGCCTCGCCGGTGAGCGCCGATTGACTGACGAACAGATCCTTGGCCGACAGGAAACGCACGTCGGCGGGCACCATGTCGCCGGCCGAGAGTGCGATCACGTCGCCGGGAACGAGCTCCTCGATGGGCACCTCGCGGCGCCGAGCGCGCGGCGATGGATCGTCCTCGGATGGATCATCGGTGCGTTCAACGGTGGCGCTCGTGCGCACCATGGCCTTGAGCGCGAGCGCCGCGCGGTTAGACCGGAACTCCTGCACGAAGCGCAGCAGCGCGCTGATCGTGACCATCACGGAGATCACGATGACGGCTTTGACATCGCCGGTGAGATACGAGACGACGCCGAGTACGGCGAGCACGCCGATGAACGGATTGATGAAGGCGTGGATCAGTTGGACGTACCACGCCGGCTCCTTCTCGTGCGCGATCTCGTTGAGCCCGATCTCGTCCCGGCGCTGCTCGGCGGCGGCTGTCGTTAGGCCGTGGCGCGTGGTGTCGAGACGCTCGAGCACGGCGACGGTGGTCGCGCCCGCGTACACGAACAGCGCCTGTGCGCGCGGATCGCTCACGCCGGCGGCGCCCGGATCGTTGGACGCGCGACTACCCGGGCGCAGGCGCAGCAGCTCGAGCGCCTGATCCGTCCATTGTGCACCACGCGCCCCGGGGCGCAGCGACGTCATCGGCATCGCGACCAACCGTCCCGTCAACAGAACGGCCCCATCGCCCGGGAGTGAGCGAAGGGGCCGATCGGCGCGCCGCCCCGGTGCGCCGGCGCGCAGCATAACCCGGGCTCCGAGGGGTGTCAACCGTGCACGCCGCACCCAACGAGTTCATCGCGTTCGGTGTATGTATCATGCGTGCTCACCGCGACGCACACGCGTCGCCACGATGGCTCGAGATGGAGATGATCGATGCGACGGATGACCCTGCTGACACTCGCGAGTGTCGCCGCAGCCGCGCTTGCCTTCGGGCCGGGCGTCGTCGCTGCGCAAGGATATCCCGGCGGCGGCGGCATGGGTGGAATGGGCGGCATGGGACGACGCGGCATGGGAGGCGGCCGCCCCGGCGGGCGTCGCCAGATGTCAGAAGGCGACATGCAGAGGCGCTTCGAGGACATGGCGGCGCTCAAGCCTGCGCTCAAAGACATCAAGCTCCAAGACGCGCAGAAGGACACACTCGACAAAATCGAGAAGGCGTATCGCCCGCAGCTCGGCGATTACGGCCGCGCGTTGTATACGCTCATGCAGAACGGCGCCGATCCGGATTCCGCCAAATCGCTGCGCAGCGGAGCGCGACAGTTGCGCGACCAGGAGCTCACGGAAGCGCGCGGTCTGTTGACGTCGGATCAACAGCCCACGTTCGACGACAACGTGGCGAAGATTCGCGCCGACGAAGCCAAGCGCGACGAACAGATGCGCTCGCGCATGGGTGGCGACAACGGTCCCTGACGCCCAACGGTCTGGCTCGCCAGCGGGTATCGTATCGAGAGCGGTGTGAGCGCGCTGGTGGAATCGAGCGCCGCTGAGCCGTCGGAGAGCGAGCGCACCTTCGCCGAAGAAGCGGCGATTCTCGCGCGGGTGCAGCGCGGGGACGTGGCAGCGTTCGATGTGGTCGTGCGCCGCTACCTGCGCCGCGCATTCGCGGTCGCGTATCGTGTGTTAGGCCATCGCGAGGACGCCGAGGATCTGGTACAGGATGCGTTTCTGACGGCGCTTGAGCGCATCGCATCGTTCGATCTGTCGCGGCCGTTCGGCCCGTGGTTTTTCCGCATCGTGGTGAACCGCGGGCTCAACGCACGGAAGGCGCGCGCGATTCGTCGTACGGAGGCGATGCCGGCGGACACGTTGGAGGCGGCGGAGCCGTCGCCGGCCGGGATGTACGAGCGCACGGAAATTCGCGAGCGGTTCCAGGCGGCGCTCGCGGGATTGTCCCAGCGGCAGCGATTGATCATCGAATTGGCGGACATCGATGGAATGTCGGGCGTCGAGATCGCGGCAATGTTAGGCGTATCACAAGGGACGGTGCGGTGGCACCTCCACATGGCGCGGCACGCGCTCAGAAAAGCGCTCGCGCCGTTGCGCGGAGAAGGGACCCATGAGTGACGAGTTTGAGGGCGAGCTCGAGCCCGAGCTCGCGGCGCGGCTCGAGCGCGCGGCGGGACGACCGCCGTACGATGAGGTGGACTGGGAGGCGCTGGCGCGGCGCATCCACGACGCTGCGTTAGGCAGGCGCGTCGTCGCGGCGCAGCGGCGCTGGTGGGAGCACGCCGCGCTCTGGACGCGGGCGGCGATCCCGCTGGCCGTGGCGGCAGCCATCGCGGCGGTCGCGTTGATCGCGCTCGATCGCTCGACCACCGAGCCGGTCGAAGCAGGCGGCACGTTGATCGAGGCCGTGACCGGCGCGGCGTCGGATCAGGATGTCGCGGCGTCGATGACCGGCCAGCCTACGCCGGCGTCGTTCGCCGCGGAGGTGCTCGCGCAATGACGGGTCCGCGCGGGGATCGACCCGACGGCGGGTTCTCGCCGCGGGCGATGGCGGCGGTGGTGGTGTGCGTGACACTCATCGCCGGAATACTCGTCGGGATCGGACTCGACCGCGCGGTCTTGCGGCGGCCGCGCCGCCCGTTCGGAGCGTTCGTCATGCGCGACGGGCCTAACGCAGACAGCGCGCGCGCGCGCGTGCGCAAGCAGTTCGCGGACGCGCTCCACCTGACCCCCGATCAGCAAGCGCGCATCGACACAATCATGCAGCGCCGGATGGCGGTGCTGGATTCGATCCGCAAGGAGACGATGCCGCAGATCCGCTCGCTCATCGGCGCGACGCAGGCGCAGATCGACAGTGTGCTGACGCCCGAGCAGCGCGAGCAATTCAAGTCGCTCAGGCAGCAGCACCGGCGCGGCCGCCGGTTCCGGCTCGACAGCGGCGCGCGCGCACCGTGAACGGACTCGGTCTGTAGCGGAAGGCTAACGAGAGCCGGTGCCCGATGCGGCGGCCAGCTTGATGCCTGTCGGCGCCATGGGCAGCGCGCGGATCCGAACACCCGTCGCCTCGAAAATTGCCGCGGCCACCGCGGGCGCGAGCGCCATGATCGGCGCTTCGCCCGCGCCCATCGACGGTTCGTCGGGCCGGTCGACCAGCACCACATCGATCGCGGGCACATCGCTGAAGCGCGGCACGCGATAGTCCGCGAGGTGTGCGTTGCGAATCACGCCGTGGTCGAATTCGATGGCCTCGAAGAGCGCACCGCCAATGCCCTGCACCAACGCACCGGAAATCTGGTTTCGCAACCCATCGGGGTTGACGATTGCGCCGCAGTCGAACGCGGTGACCGCGCGCGCGATGTGCACGTCGCCGGAGCCGTGATCCACGGAGACTTCGGCACACGTGGCGACATAGCCACCCTTCTCGAAGCCGCATGCTATGCCCACTCCGCGGCCGGCCTCATGACTCGTGCCGGGCCAACCGAATTTGTCGGCGGCTTTCTGCACCACGTCGCGCAGGCGCGGATCGTCGATGTTCTTGAGCCGGAACGCGACCGGGTCCATGTCCACCATGTGCGCAAGCTCGCTCACGTGCGATTCGCGCGCGAAATGATTGGCCGTGGCCGCGAGCGCGCGATACGAGCCCTGCCGCAACGGCGATACGGATGGATGGAACGTGACCCGTTGGTTCGCGATGGCGTACCACGGCCGGATGGCTGCCGGGCCCGAGTTGTAGTTGTCGAAGCTCCACGCGGTGATGATGCCGTTGGCATCGACGCCCGCATCGACGTCGATGACGCCGACCGGGCGGAAGTACGCCCAACGGAACTCTTCTTCGCGCGTCCACACGAGCTTGACGGGCCGGCCGATTTTCTGCGCGAGCCGCGCGGCCTCGACCGCCGCCTCGCCGGTGTGCTTGCCGCCGTAGCCCGAACCCGTGTCGGGCACGATCACGCGAACGCGGTCATTTGGCATCCCAACCGCCTGGGCGACCTGATCGCGCACGGCGAACGGCCGTTGCGTACCGGTCCATACCGTTAGGCGATAGCCGCCGGCCTCGTGCGTGAATTGGGCGAGCGCGGCGCGCGGCTCGAGCGGAACGTGCGCGATGTACGCCACCGTGTACGACTGCGTGAGGCGGTGCGGCGCGGCGCCTAACGCCGCGGTCGCGTCGCCGCGCACGAACGGCTCCGTCGATCCGCCTTCGTGTCCGGCGCCGGCCTCCGGCGCCGGCGTGTGGCGAATGTAGTCGTAGATGTCGCGCGACGACGGCGCCGCGCCCGGTGCCGGCGTCCACGTCGCGCGCAGCGTGCCTAACGCCTTGGCGGCGGCCGGCGCCGACGGCGCCGTGACGCCCGCAAAATCGCCGTCGCGCGTGACCACGACGCCGGGGATCGCCTGCGCGGCACTCGCATCGAGCGACGCCAGCGTGGCGCCGATCGACGGCGCGCGGAGGATCTTCGCATATTGCACGTCCGGCACGCGCATGTCGGACGTGTACTGATGCCGACCCGTGACGAGGTCGCGCGCCCCGACGCGCGGCGCCGACGTGCCGGCGACGGTCCAGTGCGCCTTCGGCGTGAGCACCACGTCGTCGGTCACCGTGGCGGTGATCGTGCGGCCGGCGGTGAGCTCGCCGTAGCGCAGAGACCGGTGCGCGTGCGGATCGGAGACCCGCCCATCGGCCGTCGTTAGGCTGCCGGGATCCACGTGCCAGCGCTCCGCGGCCAGCGCCACGAGGCGTTCGCGCGCCGTCGCGCCCACCTTGCGGAGCTGCGTTCCCATCTGCGGCGTCGAGCGGCTGCCGAAGGTGCCCATGTCGAACGGCGTGAGCATCGTGTCGCCCATGACGAGCCGGACCGACGACAGCGGGACGCGCAGCTCTTCTGCAATTTCCTGCGCGAGCGATGTGCGAATACCCTGGCCGAATTCGACTTTGCCCGTGAACACGGTCACGGCGCCGTCCTGATCGATGTGCAGCCACGCGGCCACGTCTTCCGGGATCTGCGGCGCGCCCGGCGCCCCTTCCGTTAGGCGGGCACCGATCGCCGGCGCCGCCAGGGCGTCGCGCGTCACGAGCACCACCAAGAGTCCGCCCCCCAGCATCTTCAGAAACTCCCGGCGCGATGCGCCTTCGGATCGGTCGCGCGTGATCATGGGCGCGCCTCCCCGCCGCCGGCCGCGGCCGCACGCCTAACGGCCGCGACGATGCGCGGGTACGTGCCGCAGCGGCACACGTTCGTCTCGAGACCGCGCGCTATGTCCTCCGCGCTCGGCTGCGGATTCGCACGCAGCAACGCGACACTGGCCATGATCATCCCCGGTGTGCAATACGCGCACTGGAACGCTTGCTCGTCGAGGAAGGCCTGTTGCACCGGGTGCAGGTGGCCGTCATGCTCCAACCCTTCGATGGTGGTGATCTTCGCGCCCGCCGCCGTCTGTGCCGGGATCGTGCACGATGCGACCCCGTGCGAGCCCATGAGAACGGTGCACGCGCCGCACCGGCCCTCACCGCATCCGTACTTCGACCCGGTAAGGCCGAGCTCGTCGCGCAGCACTTCGAGCAGCGTTTGCGATGGATCGACGTCCACCGAGTGCCGAGTGCCGTTCACTTCGATGTCGATGCGCATGCGTGAATCTCTGCCCGTGGTGCGCCATCGCAAGCATATCGCGTGCTCCACGGGCCTGGCAACGCGGAGCGGCGAGCCCTGCCGTCTACACGCGAGCGGGCCGCACGAGGACGCGCTCGGCGAGCGCGGGACCGATGAGCTTGCGGCGGCGATTGACCTCGATGGTGATCGGGCCTCCGTAAGGCGCGCGCTCGACGACGCGCACCGCGCATCCGGGCGTGAGCGCGAGATCGGCGAGATAGCGGAGGAGCATCGGATCTTCATCCGCTACACGCATCACGGTGGCGGCGGTGCCTGGCCCAAGGTCGGCGAGCGCGCGATAGCGTGCCTCTTCGACGGCCCCTTCGCGGCTCGGGATCGGCGCGCCGTGCGGATCGACGGTGGGTTCGCCGATGGCGAGCGCCATGCGGTCGATGAGCGCGTCGGTCGCCGCGTGCTCGAGCCGTTCTGCTTCGACGTGGACTTCGTCCCAACCGTAACCGAGGGCATGGACGAGGTAGGCCTCGATCACGCGGTGGCGGCGCAGCGTGCGCAGCGCTCCGCGCCTCCCGTTTGCCGTTAGGCGAACGCCGCGATACCGCTCGTGGGTGAGCAACCCCTGTTCGGCGAGCCGCCGCACCATGCCGGTCACCGACGCGGGCGTTAGGCCGAGCTGCGCCGCGAGGTCGGTGGTGGCGGCCGGTTCGCCGGCTCGCTCGAGTTCATAGATCGCCTTGAGATAGTCCTCGACCGGCGCCGTGAGATCCGGCAGCGATGCCGCTTCGCCGTGCGGCGAGTCCGTGCCGGTCTTCCGGCCTTTCGCGCGCGCCGGCATCAACCGCGCACCACTTGCGTGAGCAACCAGAGATTGAGGCCCGCGATGACGAACGCGACCGTATACGCCAGACGCTTGAGCCACGGCGGATTGACGTACTCTCCCATCTTCGCCTTACTCGACGTGAAGATCACGAGCGGGAATACGGCGAAGGACAACTGCATGCTCAGCACCACCTGGCTCAGAATGAGCAGCTTGGCCGTGCCGCTCTCGCCGAAATATGCCGCCGTGATCAGCGCCGGCACGATCGCGATGCCGCGCGTGAGAAGACGTCGGAGCCACGGGCGCATGCGAATGTCGAGGAAGCCTTCCATCGTGATCTGGCCGGCCAGCGTACCAGTGAGCGTCGAGTTCTGACCCGATGCGAGGAGCGCGAGCGCGAACACCGTGCTGGCTCCGCCCACGCCTAACAATGGCGTGAGCAGCTTGTAGGCGTCCTGGATTTCGGCGACTTCGGTATGGCCGGACCGGTAGAAGGTGGCCGCCGCGACCACGAGAATGGCCGCGTTGATGAACAGCGCGCCCATGAGCGCGGCGGTCGAGTCGAGAATCGCGTAGCGGATCGCCTCGCGTTTGCCGCGCGAGGTTTCGTCGTACCGGCGCGTCTGTACTATAGATGAGTGCAGATAGAGGTTGTGGGGCATGACCGTCGCGCCGAGGATCCCGATGGCGAGGTACAGCATGGCCGGATTGCGCACGATCTCGATTGACGGCAGCAGGCCGCGGGCGGCAGCGGGCAGGTCCGGCCGCGACACCACAATCTCGAAAATGAAGCACACGCCGATGGTACCGATGAGCGCGATGACCAGCGCCTCGAGCGTGCGATAGCCTCGGTGCTGGAGCACGAGGATGATGAGCACATCGAGGCCCGTGAGCAGCACGCCGACGACGATCGGGATGTTGAACAGCAGGTTCAGCGCGATCGCCGAACCGATGACCTCGGCCAGGTCGCACGCCGCGATGGCGACCTCACAGAGCAGCCAGTGGAGGATGACCGTGGGTCGCGAGTAGCTGTCGCGCACGGCTTGCGCCAGGTCGCGTCCGGTGGCGATGCCTAACTTTGCCGCCAGCGCCTGGAGCAGAATGGCGAGGATGTTCGAGATGACGATGACGCTGAGCAGCGTGTAGCCGAACGACGAGCCGCCGGCGAGGCTGGTGGCCCAGTTGCCCGGGTCCATGTATCCGACGGCGACGAGAAATCCGGGTCCGGCAAACGCAAGCGCCTTGCGCCATCGGCTGAGTCCCGGAATCGCAACGGTCCGATACGCCTCGGCCAGACTCGGCGTAACGCGCGCGCGACGCCATCCCGGATGTGCCGGGCGAGACTCGGGTGTCTCGCTTCCGCTCTGCTCGCGCTCGGTCAGGCGCGTCGCCATGACGGTTCGGCCAGGGGCAAGTCGCCAAAGCGGATTTCTCGCATGGCTAACCAATAATTTAGTTCATCCAAAAATGCAATTGGGGTACACAAAAAGATCGCGCGCCGCCCGGGGCGTGTAATCGCGCTGACAGGTCGGTCTTCTACTATTCCTCGCGCGATCGCGCACGCGGTTGGACGCGCGACCGGGGCACTGACCTCTCACGCACGAGGGCTTCGTCCATATGACACTCCACCGATTCGCGTTGGCCGCGGCAACGATCGCGACGCTGGCGGCGGTCCCGGCTCGGGGATCCGCCCCCAGCTACCACATCATCAAGAGCTATACGTTAGGCGGCGACGGCGGCTGGGACTATCTCGCCTACGACACGGCCGGACACCGGCTCTTCATCTCGCGGCAGAACCGCGTGATGGTCGTGAATCCGGACAACGGCCGGCAGATCGGCGAGATTCCCGGCTTCAACCGCTCGCACGGCATCGCGTTCGACTACAAGACAGGCCACGGCTTCGCCACATCCGGCGGCGACAGCTCGGTGATCATGTTCGACCTCAAGACGCTGCGCGTGTTAGGCAGGACCACGGCCGCGCCCGACGCCGACGCGATCCTGTTCGACCCGGCCACGGGCCGCATCTTCACGTTCAACGGCGACTCCAAATCGTCGTCGGTGATCGATGGCGAGTCCGGCAAGAAAATCGGCACCATTGACCTGGGTGCCGGTCCGGAGTTCGGCGTGTCCGATGGCGAAGGAAAGATCTTCGTGAATCTCGAGGAAGACGGGATGGTCGCCGAGATCGATGCGAAGACGATGCAGGTGACGCGCAAGTGGCCGCTGGGTTCGTGCAAGGGCGCCACAGGCCTGGCGATCGATCGCACCCACCATATCCTGTTCAGCGGATGCCGCACGAAAGTGATGGCCATCTCGAATGCGACCGACGGGAAGCTCATCACCGAGCTGCCGATTGGCGCGGGCGTCGATGCCACCCGCTTCGATGGCCGCACGGGCAACGCGTTCGCATCCACCGGCGACGGGAACATCACCGTGATCCACGAAGATGCGCCGGACAAATTCAGCGTGGCCGAGACGGTGAAAACGATGCAGGGCGCGCGGACCATGGAGATCAACGAGCACACCCACAACCTGTTCACGGTGTCGGCCAAGTTCGGTCCGGCGCCGGCCGAGTCGACGGCGCAGAATCCGCGGCGCCGTCCGCCCATGCTGCCGGGCACCTTCACGCTGCTCGTGCTCGGAACCTGACCCCGATCCCCCCGCCTAACGGGACCGAGTGCCCGTTAGGCGGTTGGCTCGAGCTCGTCGTAGCGCTTGAGGCGGTAGAGGAGCACCGACCCGGCCCAGCTGGCGGCAAACACGAGCACGATCAGCAGCCCGAGCATCCCGAAGCTGTCGTTGAGCGCTCCGACGGCGCGCCAGAACGCGCCGTCGAGCGCGAAGCGGCGGCCTACCAGGCCGAGCGCTTCGATCCCGCCGACCAGCAGCGCCACGACCACCGACACGAACGTGATCGTGAGATTGTAGTACAGCTTGCGGATCGGCTTCGCGAACGCCCACCCGTAGGCGCCGATCATGAGAATGCTGTCGGTCGTGTCGACCAGGCTCATGCCCGCGGTGAAGAGCGCCGGGAACACGAGAATCGACCAGATCGGCATGCCCTTCGCCGCCTCGGCGGCCGCGATGCCTAACAGTCCGATTTCGGTGGCGGTGTCGAAGCCCAGCCCGAACAGCAGGCCTAACGGATACATGTGCCAGCTGCGGCGCACCATTCCGAACAGCGGACGCAGGATCCGCGCGATGAGCCCGCGACCGGCGAGCAGGGCATTCAAATCTTCCTCGACGATCGCGCCACCCGACCGGGCGCGGTGAAACGCGCGCCACACCGCGGCGAGGATGAACAGATTGATCACCGCGATCGCGAGCAGGAACCACGCGGACACGAGTGTGCCGATGATGCTGCCCGTCGCGTGCAGCGTCGACATGCGCGTCTCGAGCGCCATCGCGGTGACGGCGATCGCGACCGACGCCAACACGACCACCGTCGAGTGTCCTAACGAGAAGAAGAAACCGACCGTGAGCGGCTTCTTCCCATCGTGCATCAACTTGCGCGTGACGTTGTCGATCGCCGCGATGTGATCGGCGTCGATCGCGTGGCGGACTCCAAAGCCGTACGCGAGGAGGGCAGTGCCGAGGAGCAGCGGGTACGCGTGAAACGCGGTGAACGCCCAGACCCAGGCGACCACGTTGAACACGCCCAGCAGGGCATAGATGCCGATGACGCGGCCGCGCACGCCGACCGCGTCATCGGAAAAGAGACGCTGCAGTCGGCGCGTCACGCTACATCAAGCGCTTGACCTCGCGCCGCTCGGGGCTGCGTTCCGCGGGCGGCGCCGGCTCGCTGCCGCTGTGAACGCTGTCATCCGCGTGTCCCGATTGGAGCTCGTTGATGCTCTTCTTGAACTCGCGAATGCCCTTCCCCATCGATCCCGCGATCTCCGGAATGCGTTTCGCACCGAAGACGAGAAGGACGATGACGAAGACGAGGAGCAGTTTTTCGATGCCGAATCCGCCGAACCCCATATTGCCTCCAAGCCTGCGGGAACCGATCGGAGATGCTCAATCTAATCGCGCGGCCAGGGACGGCGAGCGGGACTTTCGTCGGTCGGTGGGTCAACTCCCCTGACGGGCTGACCGCGGTGCGCGTGGAAGGCTTCCTCGCTCTGGATTGTGATCGTTCTTCCCTCGCGCAGCCGAGCGATGCCTGTAGTTATCCCTGCAGTTTCCTTGTAGTTATCCTTCACAACAGAGCGACGAAGCCCTCCATGCGCGCCTCCCGTTAGCCTCACGTCGCGCTCCCAGCGGACATAGCCGCCGACACCTTTTCGTCGAGCGGCCCCCGGCGCTCGCGCCAATCCGCGCCGGTCGCTATTTCTCCCGAGCGTACGCCACCCTCACCCTTCGACGGAGATCTCTCGTGAACGACGCGAGCAAGGCCGTGTGGTACTGCTGGGATAAGATGCCCAGAGAACGTGTGTCCGATACGCTCGAACGGCGCCTCGTGGTCGGCGAGCGGATGATGCTCGCGCACGTCTACCTCAAGAAGGGCGCGATCGTCCCCAAGCACTCGCACGAGAACGAGCAGCTGACGTACATCCTCGAGGGTGCGCTCAGGTTCTGGCTCGGTGACAACGGCGAACGCGAGCTCGTGGTGAACGCGGGTGAGGTGCTCTACATCCCGTGCCACCTGCCGCACAAAGCCGAAGCCTTGGACGACACGCTCGACGTGGACGTGTTCTCGCCGCCGCGCGCGGACTGGCTCGCCAAGACCGACGCGTATCTTCGCGGGACGCGCTGATGAACCTCGGTCTCGACGGGAAAGTCGCGCTGGTCGCCGCGGCAAGCCGTGGGTTGGGACGTGCGATCGCGACTGAGCTGGCGACCGAAGGCGCCACGATATCCATGTGCGCGCGCGACGGCGCTGCGCTCGAGCGCGCGCGGCACGATATCGAGTCGCGCACGGGACGACCGGTGCTCGCCGTCACCGCCGACGTATCGCGGCAGGAAGACGTCGCGCGCTTCGTTGACGAAACGCAGGCGCGATTCGGACGCGTGGACGTGCTCGTGACCAACGCCGGTGGTCCACCCGCGGGGCTCTTCGAGGCGCACGATGCGGCCGCATGGGAGAGCGCGTTCCGGTTGACGCTCGCGTCGGCCGTCGAGCTGGCGCGGCGTGTGCTTCCCGGCATGAAGGAGCGTCGTTGGGGACGCATCGTGAACGTGACGTCGATTGCGGTGAAGCAACCGGTGGATTATCTGATCTTGTCGAACAGTCTGCGGGCCGCGGTGACGGGCTTCGCGCGCACGCTGGCCACGGAGGTGGCATCGTTCGGCATCACGGTGAACAACGTGCTGCCGGGTTACACGCGGACCGAACGCATGGAGGCGCTGGCGGCGGCGCGCAGCAAGGGCGAGGGTATCAGTCGCGAGGCCGCGTTCGCGGACTGGGAGAAACAGATTCCGGCCCGTCGGTTAGGCGAGCCCAACGAGCTGGCCGCGCTCACCGCGTTCCTGGCGTCGGAGCGCGCCGCGTACATCACGGCGCAGTCGATCGCGGTGGATGGCGGGTGGATACGGGCACTTTACTAACGGAGGACGCATGACGAGCAGCCAGGTCCGTTGGTTCGCCGCGACGGCGGCCGCGCTGATGTTGGGCGGTGTGGCGGCGGGATCATTGGCCGCGCAAGCGCCCACGTCGGGCGAGCAAGTGATTCGCGCGATGCACGATCGCTACGACGGCAAGTGGTACAAGACACTCACGTTCCAGCAGAAAACGACGCGTCGCACGCCGGCCGACACGATGGTCATCGAGACCTGGTACGAGACGGCGGAGGTGCCGGGCCGTCTTCGCATCGACATCGCGCCGCGCGGCGGCACGTCGTACATCTACGCGAACGACAGCATTTACGTGACGAAGAAGGACAGCGTGCTTCGTCGTCTCGCGGGCCGCAATCCGCTCCTCATCCTCGGCTTCGACGTGTACGGGCAGCCGGCCGACAAAACCATCGAGGTGCTCAAGGCCGAAGGATTCAACCTCGGCCCCATGCACGAGGACACATGGGAGGGACGCCCCGTGTACGTCGTGGGCGCACCCAAAGGCGACACGACGTCGAAGCAGTTCTGGGTGGACACGGATCGCCTGCTCTTCGTGCGGCTGCTCGAGCCCTCGCCGCGCGATTCCAGCAAAACGGGCGACACGCGCTTCGACGACTACCGTCCGTTAGGCCGCGGATGGATCGCGGCGCTGGTGGAATTTTACGTCGGCGGGAAGCTCATGCAACGCGAGGAGTACTCCGACATGAAAGCGGATCCGAAGATCCCGAACAACACGTTCACGCCGGGCGCGACGCAAACGTCCATGAAGTAGTAAGGCGGACGAGGCCGGACACGGCCGGACACGCTCTTGGTTTGTCCGGCCGTGTCTTGCTCTGTCCGCCCTCAGAACGTCACCTGCACGCCCGACGTCAACAGCCGGTCGCTCTTCTTGAACCCCGGCTCGGGCAGGTTGTCGAAGTGCACGACGTACGACACCTTGAGCGCGATGTTCGCCGAAAGCGACGCGACTAACGCAGTCTCGGTGTTGAAGCGCAGGTTCTTTCCGACTTTGAGATCCGGCAGGACCTCGACGCCCTGCTTGAAGAAGGCCGTCTTGCTGAAGGTGTGCGTATAGGTTCCAGCGACCCGCCCGGCGGGGAAGTCGTTCTCGGTGCTGTCCGTATTGTGCTGCTGCGTAAACGACAAACCGGCCTCGGCGCTAACCGAATCGCGCGGCGCGCTCAGCGCTTGAACGGCCAGACCGAAGCCTTCCTCGAAGCGGCGGTCGAATCCGGCGAACGTGTTGCGATCGTATGTCCCCAACAGGTACACCGACAGCCGCGCGCCAAGCGCGCGGTTGCCGCGGAGCAGGCCGCTCCACGTGCTGGCGGTTGTGGCCGAATCATTTTTCCCGTAGATCACCGAAAAGCTTTCGGTAACGCCCCATGCTCCGGCGGCCCAGTCGATGCGCTCGTCTGTGTTGAATGTGGTCACACTCGAATTGCCCGCCGCGTTTACCAAGCCAACGTTACCGGTGAACTTGATCGTTTTCTTGGTGGTGTCTGTTTGCTGCGCGGCGAGCGCAGCCGTACCAACAATGCACAGCGCGGCGGTCACGCCGAACACATGTCGAAGGGCCATGGGCATCACCTGACGATTGGGTGGAACTGGGAAGGCTGCGAACTCGAGCGGCGCAGGCACTTCCCGGACGCGAACCTCGTTCTTTAGTCAGGTGTACGATGGTGGACAAGGGAGTCAGGTTTCTCTTTGCGCGCGCACAGCGTGCTCATCCGACTCTCACATCCGGAGATCTTGCAATGCGCACTGCCTGGTTCCGCGCGACGTCTCTGTTGGGCATCACCATGGGCGCGTTCGCGTTCGCCGCTCGGCCGATGTTCTCGAGCGCGCTGCAAAAGGCCTCGCCTAACCCGGTGTTCGATGGACCGCGCGCCGGCGCGGGTCAGGAGACGGCGGTGTTCGCCGGAGGATGCTTCTGGGGCATGCAGCTCGTGTTCGAGCACGTGAAGGGCGTCACCGGCGTCACGGCGGGCTATGCAGGCGGGGACAAGAACACGGCCACGTACGAGCAGGTTGAAACGGGCCAGACCGGGCACGCCGAATCGGTGCGCATCACCTTCGATACGTCGCAGGTGACGTACAAGCAATTGTTGCAGGTGTTCTTTACGGTGCACGATCCGACGGAGCTCAACCGCCAGGGCCCCGACGTTGGCACGCAATACCGTTCGTCGATTTTCTATTTGACTCCGGAACAGAAACAGATCGCCGAGTCGTACATCGCGCAGCTCGAGAAAGACAAGACGTTCGGTGACCCGATCGTGACGCAGGTGGTGCCGCTGCCCAAAGGATTCTTCCCGGCGGAGAAGTATCACCAGGAGTACGCGATCCACCATCCGGATCAGCCGTACATCGTCATCAACGACCTGCCCAAGGTCGAGACCTTACGGACGCAGTTGCCGGCGCTCTATCGCGACAATCTCCATCCGTAGCGCGTCATCGCCCGAGCGCGTCGGTGATCGCGCGCTCGGTGCGGTCGTATAGCTCCGCTGCTAACGCCATGTCTCGCGAGAGCTCGGTGCCGCGCGCTTCACGACATTCGTAGTAGTAACGACCCGAGCTCGACGCGAGGTCGGGCGCCGTTGCGCACCACACCTGCGTGCGTGCGCCTTCCTCGTTCGAGATCAAGAACAGCATCATCGGGCGGCGCACGATCCACGGCAGCGATCGCCAGATGTTCGACGCGACGCCGCCCGGGTGCACCGCGTATGTGGTGACGCGCGTTGCCGCGAGCCTGCGTGCGAGCTCGCGCGTGTGCAGGATGTTCATGAGCTTGGACGCCGCGTACATCGAGAATCCGCTCTTCGCGCCGACCGTGCGGCGCTCGAGCCAGTGCCAGTCGAAGGCATGCACGCGCTCGTGCCCAACGCTGGCGATGTTCACGATGCGGCCCTGCGGCGCCTCGAGGAGGCGCGGCAGGAGGAGCGACGTCAGGTAGAAGTGTCCGACGTAGTTGGTCCCGATGGTGATCTCGAAGCCGTCTTGCGTTAGGCCGGCGGTGCCGGCGATGCCGGCGTTGTTCATGAGCACGTCCAGCGGACGGCCCGACGCGAGAACGCGCTCCGCGGCGCCGCGCACGGACGCGAGGCTCGCGAGATCGAGGGACACAAACTCGACGCGAGCCGAGGGATGCGCGCGGCGAATGTCGTCGAGGACTGGCTGTGTGCGCGCCTCGGACCGCGCGGCGAGCAGCACCGTGGCGCCGCGCGCGGCCAGCGCGTGCGCCGACGCGCGGCCCAAGCCGGAGCTTGCGCCGGTGATGAGCACGGTCCGTCCCGAGAGGTCAGCCGCGCTCACGCGGCGCCGATAGTTGACAGAAGCAACAATATTGTTGACATTGGCACCTATACGCTGCCCTTGGAGATCGCATGCCGTCCGCTACCGCATCCCGCTCCCCCGTCGACGCCGTCGACGCCGTCCGACGGTTCAATCGATTCTATACGCGCCGCATCCACGTGCTCGATGAGGCGCACCTCAAGAGCGACCTCTCCCTCACGGCCGTACGCGTGATGTACGAGCTCGCCCACAAGGACGCGATGAGCGCCGCCGACTTGGCCCGCGAGCTCGACCTCGATGCCGGGTACCTGAGCCGCATCCTCGCCGACCTCGGCCGGCGCCAACTCGTCACGCGGCAGCGCGCCACCGACGACGCCCGCGTGAGCCGCATCCGCCTAACGGCACGCGGCCGCGCCCGCTACGCCGTCCTCGACACCCGCGCGTCGGACGACATCGCGACCCTGCTCGAGCCACTCGGCGACACCTCCCAGCACCGCCTCGTCGCTGCCATGGAAGCCATCACCTCCATCCTCGATGATGGCACCACGCAGGATGGCGCCCGAAAAGCTGCGCCGTACCTCCTGCGCACGCACCGACCCGGCGACCTCGGATGGATGGTGTGGCGGCACGATGTCCTCTACTCGGATGAGTACGGCTGGGACGAGCGCTTCACGGCACTCGTCGCCCGCGTCGTCTCCGATTTCGTGACGAACTACGACCCCGCGCACGAACGGTGCTGGATCGCCGAGCGCGATGGCGAAAACGTGGGGTCGGTGATGGCCGTGCGGCATCCCGAGCGACCCGGCGTCGCCAAGCTCAGGCTGCTGCTCGTCGAACCGTCCGCGCGGGGACTGGGCGTGGGGCGCCGTTTGGTGGACGAGTGCATTCGCTTCTCGCGGCAAACCGGCTACCATACGCTCACGCTCTGGACCAACAGCGTTCTGGTGGCCGCCCGGCGCATCTACGAGGCCGCAGGCTTCCAACTCGTCCACGAGGCACCACACGACGAGTTCGGTCACGACCTCATCGGCCAAACGTGGGAGATGTCGCTCTGAGGCCGGTTCCACATCCGTTGTGATTCGGACGTACCGGCTCAAGCTTTCAGAAATGGATCGAACGGTCTCCGCGGCCAGAACGCCGCATCGCCTCACACGCGTCGGCGCGCCTATCGGTATTGCGGTGGCCGCGGTGCTCGTGCTCGCCCTCCTGGTCTGGCAGGGCCTCACGAGCGGCGGCGTCCCCAATCCAACCGCCGGCCGCGCAACGGCAGCTGTCGCCGTGCTGGACATTGGCGTGCTGGTCTTTCGCGAGGGACTCGAGTCCATCCTCGTGCTGTCGGCGATCACCGCCAGCATGGTGGATTCACAGCGAAACTATCGGCGCCCCATAGCGGCCGGCGTCGGCGCGGGACTCGTGGCCACGCTGCTCACGTGGAGCATCGTGATCGCGATCGTCGACGATCTCACCACGAGTCTGCCCGCACTCGACATCCAGGCCGCCACCGGCTTGCTCGCGATCGTTGTGCTGCTCGTGGTGATGAACTGGTTCTTCCACAAAGTCTATTGGACGGGCTGGATCTCGCTCCACACGCGCAAGAAGCGCAAGCTGATGGACAGCACAGACGGCGTTTCGGCGCGCAGCAGCTTGTTGTGGGGACTCGGACTCCTCGGCTTCACCTCGCTGTATCGCGAGGGATTCGAGGTCGTGCTGTTCCTGCAAAGCTATCGGCTGCAGATGGGCGGCACGATCGTGCTCGAGGGCGTGCTCATCGGTGGGGCGGCGACGGTGCTCGTGGCATTACTCACGTTCGTGGCGCACCGGCGTCTGCCGTACAAGAAGATGCTCGTCCTCACCGGCACGCTCCTGGGCTTGGTGCTGCTCGTGATGGTCGGTGAGCAAGTGCAGGAGATGCAGCTCGCGCACTGGATTTCGACCACCAAGATCTCGTGGCTCGAGGGTCGGATTCCCGATTGGATGGGGCTCTGGTTCTCGATCTTTCCTACTGTCGAGTCGCTCGCCGCGCAGTTGGTCGCTGCCGCGCTCGTCATTGGCTCGTACTTCGTCGCGCGGATCCGAGTTCGTACCAAATCGGCTGTCCGGTCTGGCGATGCCGTTCGTTCCACCTCAATATCCCCGCAGTCCGCGACGTGGGACCGGGAGCGCTGAGGCGCCCCACGACCTTTACCGGGGAGGCGGCCAATGTGGAAGGACTTCAAGACGTTTCTGATGCGAGGGAACGTCATTGACCTGGCGGTCGGTTTCGTGGTCGGCGCCGCGTTCGGCACGATCGTGAAGTCGCTGGTCGACGACGTGATCATGCCCCCCATCGGGCTCTTGCTCGGCAAGGTGGACTTTTCCAACCTGTACGTGCTGTTGCACGACGGGACGAAGGCTGCGCCACCGTACGCGTCGCTGGCTGACGCAAAGGCCGCCGGCGCCGTGACGCTCAACTACGGCGCATTCGTCAATACGATCATTTCGTTCATCATCATCGCCGCGGCGGTCTTTCTGCTCGTGCAGGCGGTGAGCAAGCTGCACAAGGCGCCGGCGCCGCCGCCGCCGTCCACCAAACCATGTCCGTACTGCGCGACGGACATCCCGCTGGCGGCCAAGCGCTGCCCCAACTGCACGTCGCAGCTCGCCGCCTAACGGAACACCGGAGGCGCTCCCCGGTCACTCTTCGCGGAGCGCCTCCATGGGCGACACGCGCGACGCGCGGATCGCCGGCAGGGCCGCGGCGACCGCGGCGGTGAGCGCCATCACCGCGACCGCGATCGCGATCGACGATGGATCGAAGGCGCTGACGCCGTAGAGCAGGCTCCGGAGCAGCGGCGCCGCCGCGAGCGCGGCCGGTATCCCGATCACGGCGCCGGCAACGACGAGGAGCATGGACTCGCGCAGGACCATGCGCGTCATCTCGGCCGATTGCGCGCCTAACGCCATGCGCAGCCCGAACTCCGCCGTGCGCCTCACGGTCGCGTAGGCCATCACGCCGTAGAGACCGAGGGACGCGAGCACGAGCGCGAGGATGCCGAACGCGCTCACCACTTTCGCCACGAGCAATTCGGCGTTGATCGATGAGCTGATGTTCTCGGTGAGCGGGTCGACGCTCAACACGGCCAAGGATGGATCGGCCGACTTGATCGCGCTGCGCACCGGCTCCACGAGGCGCGCCGGATCAACGCCCGGCCGCGCGCGAATCTCCATGTAAAAGTTGGCCGGGTACGCCGAGACACACGACGTATCCGTGCCGGGCCCACAGCCGAGCTGCAGCGTCGCCATGTAAAAGCGGCGAATGGGCGGAGCCCGCACGTCGTGATCCTGGATATCGCCTACTACGCCGACGATCTCGAGCGAGTTGGTGCCCACCTTGAGGTGATGCCCGACAGCGTCGCCGTTCGGGTAGTAGTAGTTGGCCATCGTCTGGTTGACCACCGCCACCTTGGGCGCGGTCTCGTTGTCGCGCGCTTCGATGTCGCGCCCGCGGAGCAGGTGCGCGCCTGTCGTGGCGAAGTACCCGGGCCCGACATCGTCGTAGGCGACCACCGTGTCCGAGTCGGTGTGCGCAGTGAATCCGTCTGGTTCGACGCTGCTGCCGGACTCGGTGCCGCTGAAAATGCCGTTCTCGGACAAGCTCGCGGACGCCACGCCCGGCACGCGCGAGGTGCGCTGGATGAGATCGCGCATGAGCGCGACGAGGCGTGCGTCCGCGTAGCCGGTGCGTCCCCCTTCGACTTTTGCAATGACGAGCTGGTCGCGCGCGATGCCAACGTCGGCGTTGAGCAGGCCGAGCGTCGTGCGGACGAGGAGCGCCGTCGCGACGAGCAGCAAGAGCGACAGCGCGACCTGTGCGACCACCAGCAGTTTGCCGGGCGAGAAGAATCGGCTGCTGCCGGCCCCGACGAGATTGCGGCCCTGCGCACGCAGCGCGCCCGCCAGCTGGATGCGCGTGGCGCGCAGCGCCGGCGCGAGCCCGAACAACAGCGCCGTGACGAACGCAACGGCGCCCGTGAAGGCGAGGATGCGCCCGTCGGGGCGTACATCGAGCGGGATGGGTTGGGGTCCGCCGCCGGCCAGCTTGAGCAGCGTCTGGCTGCCCCAGTACGCGATCAACAAGCCTAACGCACCGCCGATCAGGGCGATGATCACGCTTTCCGTGAGCAACTGTTGCAGCAGCCGTCCGCGCCCGGCGCCCAACGCCATGCGGACGCTCATCTCGCGGCCCCGCGCCGCGGCGCGCGACAACATGAGGTTGGCCACGTTGGCGCACACCACGAGCAGCACGAGACCCACAGCCGCCATCAACGTGTACAGAAACGACGCGAGCGCTTCACGATAGTACGAGAATCCGAGCGCGCCCGCCTCGACGCGGATGGGCCGCTTCTTCAGCGCACGCTCGATGCCGGACAGGTCCTTGGCGGCGTGATCGATGAGCGTGCGCTTGTAGATCGTGGTGATCTGGGCGCGCGCCTGCTCCAGCGATACGCCGGGCTTGAGGCGGCCCATGAGCTGCAGCCAGCTGATCGTGCGATCCTTCAAGACCGCTTCGTGCGGGTCGAGCACCGGCTGCATCATGAGCGGCAGCCACATGTTCGGGCGCTGCCCCACGATGTCGCCCCAGAAGTCCTTCGGCGCGACCCCGATGATCGTCATGGGCGTGCCGTTGATCGTGATGGTCGAACCCACGGCCGACCGCTCTCCGCCGAATCGGCGTTGCCAATACGCGTAGCTGATGACGATCACCGGGTCGTCACCGGGCGTCTTGTCCTCGTCGTCCGCGAACGTGCGGCCGAGGAACGGCGGCACGCCTAACACCTTGAAATAATTGCCCGATACGTAGCGCGCGGTGGGATGCTCGTCGTCGGCGCCCGCGCCCGCCGGGGCGGACGCACCATCGTGCGGGATCGATGCATCCAACAGGACCACGCGTCCGTTGGCGTAGAGCCCCGAGAACACGGTGTTCTGGTCGCGCAGATCCTCGTACACGGGATACGAGGCCATCGATGGATTCGGCGTGCCCTGCGACATCCCGCCGGTGCGGTGCGGGTCGCCGATCGTCACGAGCTGCTCGGGGTGGGCCACGTCGAGGGGCCGCAGCATCATGGCGTCGATGAGCGTGAACATCGCCGTGTTGGCGCCGATGCCCAACGCGAGGATCGCGATCATGACCGCGACGACGCTCTTGTGATTGCGCATCGTCCGGAACGTGTACGATGCATCCTGCCACAGATCGGACACGCGATTCGCCCGTCTCATGGTTCGCTCCCGTTCCCGGTCAATCGTTAGGCATTCGGCGCGGACGGCGGAGGTATCGCCGAACTGGCGCATGGCCTCCGCGCGCGCCGCAGCCGGGTCGAGCCCCGCCGCGACGAGCTTCGCGATGCGCATTGCGAGGTGGAACTCGATCTCCTCGTCCACGTCGCGCGTCACGCGGTGCGGACCGGTGTCGAGCCGGAACCGTCGATCCTGCCTCATGGCTTCACGATGCACGCTCTCCCATCGCCACGCAAGGGGAGCGGGAAAGCAGCGCCGATGCCTGCCCATTCGTTCGACACCCGCACATCCTTTTCTGATGCCGACGATTCGCATGGCCACTCCCGAGGACGGCGCCGCCTTCGCCGAGGTTTACCGGCCTGCCGTGGTCGGCAGTCCGATCTCGTTCGAGATCGAGCCGCCGGACGGCGCCGAGATGGCGCGTCGTGTGGCCGCTGCCATCGTACGATTCCCGTGGCTTGCGTTCGAGGAGAACGGCGTGGCACGCGGCTACGCGTACGCGGGGACGCACCGCGCGCGTCCCGCCTACCAGTGGTCCGCCGAGGTGTCGGCGTACGTGCACGAGACCGTGCGGCGCAGGGGCGTGGCGCGCGCGCTGTATACGTCGCTGTTCGCGATGCTCCGTCACCTCGGATACTGCAACGCCTATGCGGGCATCACGCTGCCCAACGCAGCCAGCGTCGGTCTGCACGAGTCACTTGGGTTCCGTCCGGTGGGCGTGTTTCACGATGTGGGGTACAAGCTCGGGCGATGGCACGACGTCGGGTGGTGGGAGCGGCCGCTTGGCGATCGTATCGCGCATCCCGATCCACCACGCGCGATCGGCGACCTCCTCGGCACGCAGGCATTCGATACGGCACTCTCAGAGGGAGGCCGAGCAATTCGTGACTGAAGCTCACGAATCCGCCTCCGGCGACGATGAAAATCTCACGACTGTGAGCGCGGACGAGGCCGGACACAAACGGACACGGCATCACGAATTCAGACGCGTCTATGCAGAGAAAACGCAGGCAGCGTTGCGCGCCGCGCTCGCGTAACGATCTTTGGGTCAATGAAAAATCACATGACAGCACGCTCAGCATTCGTTGCCGGCGTCGTGCTCTGCGCGTTGAGCGCGACCGCCGCCTGTGAGCGATTTCGGGACAAGCCAACGCAGACGGCGGGTACCGATCGCGTCGTCTGCGTGTCGAAGCAGCTCAACGAATTCATGTTCGCGATCGGCGCGGAGCAGCATCTGGTAGCGGTGGACCTCACGTCGATCTATCCGCCGCAGATCACGAAGCTGCCCACGGTCGGTTATCATCGCGCGTTGAGCGCGGAAGGCATCATCTCGATGAAGCCGACGTTGTTTCTCACCGACGGCAACGTGGGGCCGAGCGCCGTGCTCGATCAGCTGAAGAAAGTCGGCATCCCGATCGAGACGATGCTCCCGGGCAACACGCTCGACAGCGCGCAGAGGCTGTTGGTTCGGTTAGGCGATCGGTTCGGCCGGCGTCAGGCGGCGGACAGCGTGCTCGCGCAGTGGAAGGCCGGCATGCAGGACGTATGGAAGGACACCGCGCAATACGGCGCCAGGCCCAGGCCGCGTGTCCTCATCATCCACTTCGGTCAGATCGCGAACAACTATCTGGCGGTGAAGGCCGGCGGTCCCGCGGACGACATGATTCGGTGGGCGGGCGGCGTCAACGCGGTCGACTCCGTGGGCGGCATGGAGCGCCTGACGCCCGAGCTCATCGCCAAGATCGCGCCCGACATCATCGTGGCGACGGATGTGGGCTTCGATCGGTACGGCAGCGCGGACGCGTTCGCGGCGATGCCCGGCGTGTCGCTGACGCCGGCGGGGAAGGCGAAGCGCATTTACCGCATTACCGAAACCGAGCTCCTGTATTTCGGCCCGCGCACGCCCGAGACCGTGCGCAAGCTGCGGACGATGTTCCAGTCCTGAGATGGTGAGGCGTCTCTCGTACCGCCAGACGTACGTCCTGCTCGCGGCGCTGCTGCTCATCCTGGTCGTCGCGTCTGCCGCCATCGGTGCGTTTTCGTTCACTCCGGCCGAAATGGTCCGGCATCTCGCGGCGGCAGCGGGTTGGGTGCCCGCGACGAGCGCCGATGCGTTGAGCCGGAACGTGTTCCTCGAGCTCCGGCTGCCGCGCGTGCTGCTTGCCGGGCTCACCGGCGCTGTGTTAGGCGTGTCGGGCACGCTGATGCAAGGGCTGTTTCGCAACCCGATCGTGGAGCCCGGCCTGGCGGGGACGTCGGCCGGCGCAGCGTTAGGCGCGGCGCTCGTGTTCGTCTTCGGGAGCAGCACGGCGCTGTCGTTCACCGCGCCGTTGGGCTCCATCGCCGTGCCGGTCGTGGCCTTCGCGGGCGCGTTCGCGGCGACAATGCTCGTGTACCGGCTGTCGACGTCGTTCGGCAAGGTGAACGTGTTCACGCTGCTGCTGGCGGGCATCGCGGTGAACGCGGTGTGCGCGGCCGGCACCGGATTTCTGTCGTACGTGGCGCGCGACCCGCAGGCGCGCAACATCACGTTCTGGAACCTCGGCACCTTCACGACGGCCGATTGGCGTGGGACGATATTCGTCGGGCTGTTTTTCGCGGTGTGCTTCGCGTGGTCGCTCCGCTACGGGAAGGCGCTCAATGCCCTCATGTTAGGCGAAGATGAGGCCGCATTCCTCGGCGTGGACTCGCGAAAGCTGATCTTCCGGCTGCTGGTGGTGAACACGGTCATGGTCGCGGTGGCGACGGCGATGGTGGGCGTGATCGCGTTCGTCGGTCTGATCGTGCCGCACGTGCTGCGGATCCTCAAATCGAGCGACTACACGTTTCTGCTGCCGGGATCGGCGTTGTTGGGCGCGCTCCTGATGGAGCTGGTGGACATCGTCGCGCGCATCATCATTCCGCCGGCCGAGCTCCCGATCGGGATCATCACGGCGGTCATCGGCGCGCCGATTTTTCTCTGGATCTTGCTGCGACAGCAGCCACAGCGCGGCACGGGTGCAACCGTCGAATCGGGCGCCGGCGCGGGGTTCTATGGTTGAGGTCGTGGGTGTGACGTATCGCGTCGGCGGCGCCAGCGGCCCGCGCATTCTCGATGATGTGACGGCACGATTCGCCGCGAACAAGTTCAACGTGATCTTAGGGCCTAACGGAGCCGGCAAGTCGACCTTGCTGCGCGTGGCCACGGGGCTGTTGCGTCCATCGGCCGGCGAGGTGCGCTACGGCGATCGGCCCGTTGCCGCCTTCGGCGCGGATGAGCTGGCGCGCACGCGCGCGGTGCTCTCGCAGCACGTGGAGCTCGCGTTCCCGTTGCCGGTGGAGGACGTGGTGCTCATGGGACGCTACCCGCACTATGGCCCTGCACCGACCACGCGGGATCGCGACATCGTATCGCGCGCGCTCGAGCTCGTGGGCATGGTCGAGAAGCGTCGCCAACTGTATCCAACGCTATCCGGCGGCGAGCAGCAGAAGGTCCAGCTGGCGCGCGTGCTCGCGCAGATCTGGAATCAGGATGACTCGCACGAGCACAAGTACCTGTTCCTGGATGAGCCGACGACGAGCCTGGACGTGCACTACCAGTTGCACCTGCTCGACGTCGCGCGCGATTTACTCGCGCACAACTGCACGGTGATCGCGGTGCTGCACGATCTCAACGTCGCGTTTCAATACGGCCAGCAGTTGTTCGTGATTGACGGCGGCCGGATCGCGTACGAGACCTCGCATGCGTCGGACATCTCGGCGGAGCTGATCGAGCGCGTGTTCCGTGTGCGTGCCATGCGCGTGGGCGAGGACGGTCATGCCACGTGGCGCTTTTCTCTCTAGAGACGTACAGCACGTGGAGAGTCTCCTCGCTCTGGGGAACACGGATCAGATCTGATCTGACGGATTGAACGGATCGCTCGGCTTCGATCGGTGGGTCGTCGCGGCGAGGTCGGTCCCTCTGAAAAAGACTCGACAGCAACAGCAACAGAAGAGTGTGCAGCTCAGACCTGCGACGTGGCGGTCACGATGCCTAACGCAAGCAGTATCCGGCGACGGGCGTGCACGTCACGCTCTCCCCGATGTCGACGCAATCCTCCCCATCTCTTGCATCCTTTTCGTTATCCTTTGAGCCCGTTTCAGAGGCACCGGCCTCGCCGCGACGAACCACCGGTCGGAGCCGAGCGATCCGTTCGATCCGTTACATCAGATCTGATCCGTGTTCCCCAGAGCGAGGAGATGCTCCACGGGTCGCACATACCGAATCCACCACGGAACCCGCGCGGGTCAAATGGCGCACCAACCGTTAGGCACTGGTCACGAGAGGTGGAGGAGCGCCGCAGCGTTGCCGCCGAGGATCTTGGCTCGCTCTTCAGGCGACACACGCACCGCGGCCAGACTCTCTTTCATGAGCGCGATGCTCCCGATCATGTGCGGATAGTCGCTCCCAGCCAATACGTGATCCGCGCCGGCGAAATCAACAGCCAGGCGCAACGCGGCGGGATCGAAGTTCACCGTGTCGTAATAGAAGCCGCGCAAGTACTCACTGGGCGCACGCTTGATGTGTTCGCGGCATTCAGGAAACGCACGCCAGCCGCGGTCGAGACGCTCGGCGATGTACGGAATCGCGCCGCCAAGATGGCCGAGTACCCATCGAATTCGCGGGTAACGTTCAGGAATGCCAGTGAACACGAGGTGCGCGGCGGCGAGACTGCTGTCGAACAGGAAGCCGACGAGCGCGGTGAGCCAGTACTCGGTCATGCCGGTCACGCTCGCCGGATTGGTCGGATGAATGTGGAGCACCGCGCCTGACCGATCGGCTTCGGCGTAGAGCGGCTCGAAGCGCGCGTCGGCCAGCGGCGCACCGTTCACATTGCTGAAGAGCATGGCGCCGGCGAAGCCCAACTCTGTCATCGCGCGCCGGAGCTCCGCCGCCGACGCAACGGGATCACAGAGCGGCAGCGTGGCCAGCGCGGCGAACCGCGGCCCGCGCTCGCGCACCACCTCTGCAAACGCGTCGTTCACGAGACGCGCGAGTCGCACCGCGCGGTCCGGCTGGTCGACGTGCGTGCCCGGCGTCGTCAGGGTGATCACCTGCGTGTCGACACCCTCATGCTCGAGCACGGTCTGCCGATAGGCGATGTCGCGATGGCCGCGCACCGCGACATTGTAGTCGCCCGGGTAATGCACGCACGGATTGCCCGATGAGTCCTCCGTAAGGCGAACGACGCTGTCCGGTTCGCGCAACGCATCGAGGTAGGCGGGCGGATAGTAGTGGTTATGGATGTCGATCAGCATGCGATAGTATCGGCAGCGCTTGGGAGTCGGCGAACGTTCACAGCGTGGTCTTCCAATATTAGGGGTCTTCGGGGAATTTCGTGAAAATCAGGCGACAGGTGGGTACGCCTCGGGCGGCTAAGTGCGGTGGGAGCGTGACGTGAGGGCTAACGGGAGGCGCGCATGGAGAGCTTCCTCGCTCTGGTGTGAAGGATAACTACAAGGAAACTGCAGGGATAACTACCGGCATTGCTCGGCGGCACGAGGGAAGAACGATCACAGTGGCGAGACCCGCTTTTGCTTTTGAAACAACACAACACATCTATCCAGTAGCAGCAGTGCTGCTCCCAGCAGCGGAGCAATGCCTGTAGTTATCCCTGCAGTTTCCTTGTAGTTATCCTTCACAACAGAGCGAGGAAGCTCTCCACGCGCACCCGCGGTCAGCCCCTAACGCGAACTCAAGAGGAGCCACCGCCGTCCCTTCCATCTTTCGCGAAATTCCCGGAAGACCCCAACATTATAGTAGGGTAAACGCAGTCACTGCCCCGATTCCCCTCTTACATCGCGCGTTCAATGCGACGTCTCTCCCTCGTTTCCTGTTTTGTTGTCGCTTCCGCCGGCTTCTCCTCGCTCCCTGCGCAGCGGGGCACATTCACGCACGCCGACACACTCCGCGGGACCAACGGACCCGGCCGCTCGTGGTGGGACGCGACATTCTATGATCTGCACGTGGCCGTGAATCTCGCCGACAGCAGCATCCGCGGCTACAACGGCATCACCTACCGCGTGATCGCGCCGGCAAAGGCAATGCAGATCGACCTGCAGGTTCCGATGGAGATCGACAGCATCATACAAGATGGTAAGGCACTCACCGCGCGCCGCGACAGCAACGCGTTCTTCGTGACGATGGCGTCGCCACAGCGGGTGGGGGACACGAAAACGGTGACCGTGTACTACCACGGTCATCCGCGCGCGGCGAAGCGCCCGCCGTGGGACGGCGGGTTCATCTGGCGGCGGGACAGCCTCGGTCACCCGTGGGTCGCGACGGCCAACGAGGGACTCGGCGCCAGCGTGTGGTGGCCTAACAAAGACATTCCGGCCGACGAGCCCGACAGCCAACGCATCGCGATCACAGTGCCCGACTCGATGACCGACGTGTCTAACGGACGGCTGCGGAGCACGACGCACAACGCCGACGGCACCACCACGTACGAGTGGTTCGTCACGAGCCCGATCAACAACTACGATGTGGAAGTGAACGCCGGCACCTACGCGCACTGGACCGAGATCTACAAGGGCGAGAACGGCAACCTGACGATGGACTTCTGGCCGCTGGCCTACCATCTCGACACGGCGAAGGTGCAGTGGCAGCAGGCCAAGTCGATGCTGTCGTGCTTCGAGCACTGGTTCGGGCCGTATCCGTGGTACGCCGATGGCTACAAGCTCATCGAGGCGCCCCATTTAGGCATGGAGCATCAGAGCGGCGTGGCGTACGGCAACCACTTCAAGAACGGCTACATGGGGCGGGACCTCTCGAACACGGGCCACGGACTCGAGTGGGATTTCATCGTGGTGCACGAGAGCGCGCACGAGTGGTGGGGCAACAGCCTGACGGACAAAGATCACGCCGACATGTGGATCCACGAAAGCTTCGCGAATTACTCGGAGTCGCTCTACACCGAATGCCAGCAAGGGAAGGCAGCGGGCGCCGAGTATGTGATCGGCACGCGGCGGCTCATCAAGAACGACCGGCCGATCGTCGGACACTTCGGCGTGAACGACGAAGGTTCCGAGGACATGTACTACAAGGGCGGCAACATGCTGCACACGATTCGTCAGGTGGTGGACAACGATGAGAAGTGGCGCGGTATCCTGCGCGGCCTGCAGAAAACCTTCTGGCACCAGACGGTGAGCGGCACGCAAGTCGAGGACTACATCAGCCACGCCGCGGGCATCGATCTGAGCAAGGTGTTCGAGGAGTATCTGACGACGACGGATGTGCCGGTACTCGAGTACTCGCTCGACGGCGGCACGCTCAAGTACCGTTGGGCGAACGTCGTCCCCGGTTTCGCGATGCCGGTGAGGGTGACGGTCGCGCCCGACCACTACCAGCGCATCCGCCCAACGGAGTCCTGGCAAACGATGAAGGTGAAGCTCGCGAGCGCGACGGACTTCAAGGTGGACGAGAACTACTACGTGACGACGAGGGAAGCGGCGCCTGGCGGCGCCGTAGGGAAGCGCTGACGCTTGGGGAATCGGCGGCTCGCGCCGCCTTGGGGAATGGGGCGGTGACGAACTGCCCGCCGAATCACCTGACTCCCCACGGCAGCGCGAGCCGCCGATTCCCCAAGCGTTAGCGCTTCCCCACGGCAACGTCACTTGCCGCTTCCCATGCTCTTCTGGATCCGCTCCGCCTCCGCGAGATGATGCTTGATCACCGGCGCGGCTTGCGTGATCAGCGCCTTGAGGTCGGGGTTCTGCGCGTCGCCTAACGCTTTGCTCGCGGTGGTCAGCACCGCCTGGTGGTACGCGACCTCGAAATCCATGTAGGCTCTATCCCAGGCCTTCCCGTTAGGCATGGCCTGAAGCGAATCCATCTCGTGCATGGCATCGGCGGTGCCCGTGAAGCCGGCCGGCTCTTCCGGCGTTACGCCTAACTTGTGGGCCAGTTGCTGGCCCGCGAGGCGCAGCGCGTGGTGCTCGCCGGCCATGAGCTTCCCGAAATTCTTGACGTCGGTGCTCGTCGCTTTCGTCCACGCGAGCGCGCCGCGCGCGCTGTCGGCGGCGCTGGCCTGATCCAACACGAAGACGATGTTCGCGTCGCTGTGTGCGCGCGTCGCGGCGTAGCCGCGCATGGTGGGAACGAACGCCATCCATCCGGCGGCGCTCACCGCGCCGGCCAACAGCATCATCGCGATGCCCTTCTTCTGACCGCTCATGCCGTGTTCCTCGGTGATGAGAAGCACGAGGCGCCGGACGGATACCGGACGCACGTGCCTCGTGTCACCGCGTGTACGGCGGTCAGTCTCCGATCGGATTCATCCCGTGGCGGTCGTCAGGGCCGAGCGGGCGTTCGGTGCAGTCTCGGGATGATGTCTTGTCCGCCGTTCGACAGCGTCGAGAGCAGACGAACACCGGGAATCGCCTGCGACGCGAGCACGAAGCCCACGGAGTCCGGCGCGGCGGCGAAATTGAGGCTGAACGCGCCGGTAATGGATGCCTTCGTGCACTTCGCGTTGATGAGATTCGACGGCGATGCCAGCCGCAGTGTGACGCACGCGCCGCTCGAGCTGGTCAGTTGGGCGGCGACGGCCTCGGAGGTGAGGTTGAAGTTCGCCGTGGTATCGGTGAGCCACGCCACGTCGATGAGGTTGGACTGCGCGTCCATTTCGGCGTACACCAGCTGCGACACGTCGCTCCCTTGCCAGGCGACGACGATGAACACGGAATCGTTAGGCGTCTGGGTCTTTCCGGCCGTGGTGCCGACCAGGTCGGCCCCCGCGATTTCGAAAATCTGATCCTGTCCGTTCACGCTCACGGTGACCGATTCCGGACTCACGCCATGCGCGAGAATGGCGATCGGATACTGCAGCAGGCGGAACCGATCGAATGCGCCCGCGGACGCCGCTTGTTGGGCGAGCGTATCGAGGTGGCGCGCCTCGTTGAACGACGGCGCGGATGGGGCGGTGGAGCCTCCGCACGCGGTGAGCGTCGACAGACCGCAGATCGCACACACAGCGGCGATGGGGGCGAGTTGGGCCCAGGGCTTGTGCATCCAAGACACCTCGAAAGCGAGTGGTGAACGCGAACCCCGCAAGTATGCGGTGCCGTGGCACGAAATGCGAGTGTTGGGCTTAGGCGACGATCGCCACGAAAGCCTTGACGCCTACGCCTTGGGACGCCAGTTTCGGCCAATGAAGAACTCCGCGCTTCGCTCGAATCGCGCCCGGTGGGCGCCCGCCATCCGTTGGGCATTGCTGCTCGCGGCAACTGCAACGGCCGCGCAGCTCACGGCGTGCGGCGAAGGAATGCCGCTCGCCCCAACGGCGAAGCAACTCGCCAAACTCCCGCTGCCGGCGGCGCCGAGCTACATCGTCGAGTTCGGGAACAACGGCGTGGTACCGCCGTCGCTCCAAGAGGCGGTCGAGCAGGCCGGCGGACGCATCGCGCGCGTGCAGAAGAGCATGGGGCTGGCGCTGGTCACGGGGCTCACGCCCGCGGCAGCCAACGCGTTGCGCTCGTCGGGCACCGCCGCGCTCATCCTGCCCAACTTCAGGCGGCAGTACGTGCGCGATCCGCTCCGTCCCTCGCAGATGGTCGTGCGACCGCTCACGAGCGCGACGCGCGCTTCACGCCTAACTCCGTTAGTCGATCCCCGGACGGCCCAGTTCTTCCGGGCCGGCCTCCAGTGGAACATGACGACGATCAAGGCCGACAGCGCGTGGCAGGTGTCGTCGCAAGGCTCGGGGATGAAGGTGTTCATCCTGGACTCCGGCATCGACACCGCACACATCGATCTCGCGGGCCGCGTCAATACCACGTTGTCGACGTCGTTCGCGTTCAACCCGACGGACACCGTGGGCGCCACACCGCTGCCGTTCAGCCACGATTCGGTCGGCCATGGAACGTTCGTATCGTCGCTCATCGCGAGCAACTCGTTAGGCATCGCCGCCGTCGCCCCGCAAGCGCAGCTCGTCATGGTACGCGTGCTCGACGACAACGGCGCCGGCGACGACTTTACCGTCATCACCGGCATCCTCTACGCGGCCGACCACGGCGCGGACGTCGTCAACGTCAGCCTCGGCGGCTACCTCAGACGCTCGAGTCCGTTCGATCTCGCCGTCGCGGATCTCATCCAGCGCGCCATCGATTACGCCACGACGCGCGGTGCGTTAGTCGTCGCCGCCGCGGGCAACGAAGCCCTCAATAGCAACACCGCTACCGGCCCGCACGGCAGCTACGCCGATAGCGTGCACGTGCTCGCCGGTGGTATCCGCCAGGTGATCAGCGTGGGCGCGACGGGACCGGTCAACGGGACCAACTTCGACTCGATCGCCGTGTACTCGAACTTCGGCAAGGTCGATGTCGCGGTGTTCGCGCCGGGCGGCGGCCTCGTCACGCAAGATTCCGCGAATGCTGCCGATCTGGTGATCGGCGCCTGCAGCGCGGCGCTGTTCTCGGTGTGCGCGGACGAGCGCCACTACGTCGCGAACGCGGGCACGAGCTTCTCGTCTCCGCTCGTCGCGGGCGAAGCGGCGGTGATCAAGGCGCAGGCCGCCAGCAAACCCACACCGAGCCAGCTCGAGTCCTGCATTTTGAGCTCGGCCGACGCGCCAAAGGGCAAGTCGAAACCGGACATCAACTACAACTTCGGACGGATCGACGTGCTCAACGGAGTGCTCCACTCCAAGTGCAAGTAAAACATCCGGAGCTCCGCCGACCCGTCCGCCCAACTCGATAGCGTCAGTCCGCCTGCTTGCCCTTCGCCGTCGGCGGCAGCTCGCCGTTCATCCGCAAATACACGGAAGACTGGCTGTAATGGTCGGCCCAGTCACCCGTGGTCAGCGTCATGATCGCGGCGCGCGACCGTGTTTTCCCGCCAAAGAACGGTAGCTGCTCGCTCAGCTTCGAGTCGTCCAGCTTCGCCAGCGCCTGGTCGCAGAACGCGAACGTTTCCTTGAGGCGCGCGACGAGCTCTTCCTTACTGGCGGTATCGGCAATCTTGGTGCGCGTGGGCGCTTTCTCGCCGCCGATCGCGCCGCACAGGTAGTCGTTGCCCTGCGACAGGTGCACGACAATCTGGCCAAAGCTCATCTGCGCGGGCGTCGGCTTGAAGCTGTACTTGTCGGCCGGCATCGTCTCGGCTGCGGCAATCAAGTTCTTACTAACACGGCTGGCGTTATCGCGAAACGCGTCCGCCACCGGGCTAGAAGATGATTGCGCGGCAACGAGTCCCGGCAGCATGGCTACGGCCACGGTGGCAATACACAGACTGACACGCATGGATCTCGCTCGGTTTAGGGTAGGCGTTGATGTTGGTCTGCGCAGCATCCGATGTCCAGACTGTACGCGTCGTCCGGCCCTGTCCGACTTCACTTGCCCGACTTCAGAAATACGGATTGTCGTCCGCGCTCGGACCGTAGATCGCCGGCACCGGGACGTCGAGCAGGCGCAGGAACACCGACATCTGGCCCCGATGGTGTATCGCGTCGCTCAGCAGGAACAGCCTCGCGAAGCCGATGCGCGGAAAGGTGTTGAGCGTCTTGCTGCCCATACGGAAACTCCACCCGGCGGTGGCTGCCTTGTCATCCATTTTGGCGAGCGCCGCGCGCGCCGCGTTGCAACCTTCATCGAACGTGGACAGCAATGCGCTCGTCGACGCGGGGACCGGGAACGACTCCCAGTCGCCGACATCGATGCCGTCCTGATAAAGCACGCCGGCGGTCCAGCCGGGCGCGTTCGCCATCCACGACGCCAGCCGGCCCAGCGACATGGAGCGCGGGTGCGGCTTCCAATCCTTCTTGTCGAGCGGCACGCGCTCGAGCACGCGGCGCGTCGTCGGCGCTTCCTGATCGAACTCCTGCACCATGGGATCCACGAGCCGCATGGGACCTCCTAATGCTCGGCCGCGCGCCTAACGGCCAACGTCGGCCGGCGCGTGTGCCTGGATGGTGTCGAACGCCATGCGCACGAACGCGGCGTCTGTCCACGGCTGCCAGCCGTGCGGCTTGAGCGGGCGTCCGTACGTGAAGGAACCGTCGTAGTGCGGTGCGGTCGTACTATCGAGAAAATCCTGTAACAGATAACAGGCGAGGTTGAGATAGTAGCTGTCCATGTCGCCCACGACGACGTGGATCTTGCCGCGAAGCGGCGTGCCGATGGTGCTCCAGTGCTGCTCGAGATAGGCGCGCAGGTCGTAGCCGTGATCGCGCATGTAGCCGGCCACGTCGTGGTTCATGTGCCCGGTGCGCTTGTCCCACAGTGCCGCGGGATAGCCTTGTGGGTCGGTGGGACCGAACACGGCTTCCCACGCTTCCAACTGCTCGCCCGAGCGTCCGTGCGTGCCTAACGCATCCTCGAGCTGGCTCTCCTGCCGCATCGTGATGGTCGGCATGCCGCTGTTCTCGCGCTCGGCCGGCACCTCGGATGCGATCCATGGGCTGCGCGCGATGGCGAACGCGCTGGTATCCTCGTAAATGTTGCTCAGTTGATAGCGGCGGAAGTCGACCGGGTCGGGATAGAGACCCCATGCTCCGCCGAAGAAATCGGGATGATAGATCTGGAGCGCGAGCGCTTCCCATCCGCCGGTTGACCCGCCGATCAAGATGCGCGCGTACGGTTTGGCGATGATCCGGAAGTGCTGCTCGAGATAGGGAATGAGCTCCTGGATGATGGCGTCGCCGTAGGGGCCGTCGTTCACCGAATTCACGGCATAGGAGTCATCGTAATACGGCGTCGGGTGCTGGAACGTGATCGCGATGACGCGCGGGAAGCTGTCGCCCATCCACGCCTGCGCGAACTCGTAGCCGGGCTCGCGCTCCGTTAGGCGCCGGCGGTCCGCGGCGTGCTCGGCCGTTTCGGGCGTCGCATTGGGATCGAATCCGAACGGCGGGGACAGCGTGAAGTGTCCCTGCTCGTAGATCACCGGATAGTGCGCATCCGGATGGTCGTCGTACCCCGCCGGCAGCAGGACCGTGGCGCCTAAGTACATCGGGTGGCCCCAGAACGCGGTGAGCAGGCGGCTCTGGATCTTGATGTGTTTCACCCACTTGGTGTCGGCCGGCAGCGCGATGGGCGGCAACGTACGCGTCAGCGTTAGGCGAACGGTTTTCGTGGCGCGCGGATCGATGTGCATGCGCTGCGGCTCGCTCACCAGGTTGCCGGGCGACTCGTTCCAGTGCTGCCCTTCCCACTGGTCCTGGTGCAGCCACAGCGTGCGGCCGTCCGCGCGGTGGAATTCCGTGTACACGTTGAACACCGCCTGCACCCAATAGTCGCCCGCCGGCAGCGACGCGAGGCTGCGCAACGGATAGCCCGCCGCGTGCGCGTCGACGATGACCGTGTGGCCCGGCGGTAGCGCGCGCACGTCGGTGCCGAAGAACGGCGTGCTGCGCGCGAGACCGCCCGCTTGCAGTCTCGGCTCGGGCGTGCCGTCTCTGGCGAGTGCCACGTACGCTCGACCCGTGCGCGCCGCGGCGCTGTTCGGAAACGCGATCTCAAATCGCAATCCCGCTGCGGATTGAGTAGAGGCGTTTTGCGCGACGATCGGCACGAGCACGGTGAACAGCGCGAGCAGAAGAGGCCGGTTCATAGTTAGCGAAGTACAACTGAGATTGTACATGAAACGAGTCATAGCGGACGCGGCAGCCAGCCGCGCGCTTCCAGTTAGCACTGTCTAACGTAGCCTAACGATACTTGCTGTTCGGAGATGATGATTGTACAATCGGTCGGCAACGAAAGCCCTCGAGTAGTGCATCTGCGAGAATCGCCTCCGCCGTCAGCGAACGCAAGCCTGCTCCTACAGAATCTGCCTGTCTAACGAGACCGGCTGTGGTTTGCCGTGATGACCTAGCTGCTGTGACACCCCGCCGTCAGCCAACGACGTGCAACGGAGGCAACAATGATTTACCGACCGGTATTCGTTCACCGCAAAAAGTCGGGGATACTTCTCTTTCTGGGAGCACTGCTGAGCTCTGCTTCCTGCGGAGAACGGCCCGCGGCAACAATTCCCACTGCTCCTGTAGGTGTTGACAGATTGGTTGATGCCGCGACAGACACAGACCTCGTTGCCACGCCAAGCGGGTGGTACCACCGAGACTGCGTGTTCGCTGTTCCCAATGGTTCGCATGTAGACATCCACCACCTCGTTCGACGCCCCGACGGTAGCACGTTTCAAGTGCCACTTTGCGAACACCCCGGTCGCGTGCAACGAGGTGTCAGCGCCGAACTGAACCCGAGCGGAGGGCCGAATGCATGGGTCGAATGGACCTCGTATGACCCCGGCACGGTATGGGGTGAGATCGATGCGGCATGGCATGTCCCCCAATCGCCGACAGCATCTTACGGGGTGGTAAACGACACCCCGCAGGTCTTCTACGCTTTCCCTGGCATTCAGAGCAACCTCTTGAGCACAGCGACAATACTTCAACCGGTACTCACATACGGCACCGCCCCTGGCTACGGCGGAAATTTCTGGACCGCGACTTCTTGGGCGTGTGGCCCGATGTGCGGTCATAGTTCAACCATATTGAACGTCACGCCGAGAGACTCAATGGTCGGTAGTGTAACTGCGAGCAATTGCGTGAATGGTACCTGTACCTGGACCATTGTAACCCGAGACGTCACGACGGGGGGCGTGAGCACTTGGGCGATAGACGACACGTCGGGCTATCACTACGCCGTTGGCGGCTCAATGGAGCAGAAGGGCCTCACCACGTGTTCGGAATTCCCACCGGCAGGGGTATTTTTTACTGGTATCACGCTGAAGGACCAAACCGGTCATACCACAACGCCGACCTGGTTTAATAACCCAGCCGATGGATTTTCGCCGTCGTGTGCGTTCAACGTTACGTCTACGTCAACGACTGCGAGTCTGGTTGACGACAACGGCCCGACGCTCATCCTTGGTGGACCGACAACCGGCAAGCCATTCACGCTGGTTACCGTGACTGCAACCGCCTCCAGCGGGGTTCCTCCGTACACGTATTCGTGGCGAATCGTAGGCGGTACCGGTTCGTGCGGAAATCAAAGCACGTGCACTGTGCGTCTCGGTGCGGGCGGGACATTTACAAATGTCTTTGGCACCGTCACCGACTCGAAGAACCTTCAGGCGGCAGCCGAATGGACTGTGAACTCGTGCGCCACCGCGCTCGTCGTGGCCGCCTCACATGGGCCGTTTGCGATGTTTGCGTTTAAGTGTTGACGACTTGCGTGTAAAGATCAGTTCGTTGAACGGGCGCGGGCGAGATGCCGCGCCCGTTCCTTTTGCGCGGCTGGACGAATCGACTCCGGACTTCGGGCGCAGCGCCGTGTCGCATTAGCACGGCCTTTGGTCGTGCGTCGAGTCATCCGCGTGTCCGCATTTGATGTCGCGCCGCATCTTAAGTACTGGTTGACGCCAGCAGCGACACGTTAGGCTCGTGAAGCAGAAAGCCTATTCGCTGGAGGACTCGCGCTACTGCGACAATGGATACCGCCAGCGCGTGGTCGGCACGAGCCGAAAATCATCTCGATTCGAAAGCGATTCGCGCACCCGTATCGTAGAAAGCCAGATGCGGGGGAGCTGTCCCGAATGTAGTTGAAAATCAGGTGGTGCCGCGCGGGAAGCGGCGGGTTAGGCCGCAGTGGATGTGAGCACGAGTTTGGTTTCGAGCGCCTGTTTCAGCAAGGGGAGGTGCCGGTAGTTCTTCACGCGGCG